>JBDTYE010000011.1:0-26840 GCA_040005895.1 Actinomycetota bacterium
GCGCGCGCTGATCTGGCCGCCCGCGCGACCCGCGGAATTGCATGCATCGGGCGCGCTGCTTCCGCGCTGAGGGGCCGTACGACGGCTGGATCGCTGCCACCACGAGCTCGTCGTTCGTGCCGGTGTCGCTCTGGGTCGCTGGCCGCATCCTGGGCGGCTTCGATCACGTGACGACCGGCCGTTTGCAGCCGCGCGGTCAGGATGGCACCGAACGAACCGGTGCCCTCCGCGACGATGAGCGCGGACCGCTGGCCGACCCGCTGCTGTAGCGAACTGTGTGCTCGTGACAGGCCGGCCGGGCTGGTCGGGAACGCTCGCATGTGTCGGTAGCGCCCCGGTGATCTCAAGACGATGGGACTCATCGCGGCAACGCCTCGCTCGGGACGTCGGGATCGGCGTCGGCCCGGGACAGTCATCGCGAGCAGGCATGTAATGGGCCACGACCCGCGCCACGGGTCGGGTCGGCTTTCTGCTCAAGCCATCACGGTGAACGACCGGGTCGACGTCGCCAGCTACGGGCGCGGACAGATCCCGGCGAAGGCACCTCTCGGGGCCAACCCATCACGAGTCACACGCGCAATCGGCAAAGCTGAGCCTGCCGTTGCCATCCCGGGCGAGTCGCTACGACACGTACAGGTGCTCCAAACTGCCCTGCGGAGTCGCCTCGCACACTCAACCAACACGGATCAGAAGCCCGGCTACCACGGCTGGCTGCGGCAAGCCGAACTCATCACAGTCTTCGGATTCACATGCGCATGAGCGCAGTTGCGAACGCGTCGAGCGCCTCCCGGCGCAGCCACACTTGATGCATCGCGTGGTCGACACCCGGTAGCGTCGCAATCTGTACGTCGCCGCGAGAGGTGACGGCCGCAACGCGGGCCGCGAGGCGCTCCTGAAGATACTGATGTCCGGGATCGTCGGTGACGAACATCAGCTCGACCGGAATCTCCTGTGCGGCAAGATCGTCGAGCCATCTGGCCGCCGGGCACCTTTCGCCGGCCGCATCTTCGCGATCCCAGACGCCCCGGGCCGCCTTAGCTCGGATGTCGGCAGTCTCATCTGCGCGCCGCGCGACGACGTCTGCCATGAGCGCCTCCACGACATCGCCGTACTGCCAGTACATCTGGGGGTTGAGGGCGATCGCACCGTCGACTCCGCCGCGGCGCGCCACCTCTAGCGCCATCCATGCGCCGGAACACAGTCCCGACAGTACGATCCGGGCCCAGCCCATCTCCCTGAGCGTGCCCACCATCTGCGCGATGTCGACCTCGAAGTGCGGGTCGTAGGGTCTGCCCGGCCCTGAAGGCCCATCGGCGGCCTGACCCCACCCCCTTGCGTCGACCCGCACTACCGCCCAGCCATGCGAGGCAGCAAGAAAACGGGAGACCTCCACCCAGGCGCGGCCCGGGCCGCTGTGCGGATCAGATCCGCTGTTGAGAAGCACGAGGATGCCGGCGGCGTCGGAGTCGACCGGCTCACTCATAACGCCGGGGTGCTGGTCCCGACCGAGGTATACGAAGGACTCCCTGCATCTCGCGCCGTCGGAACTCACCAACGCTGACGAGGCGATCCGGGGCACCCCGAAGGCGGGCGCTGACTGTGGTGCCCGGGGAGCCTGGCTGGATAGCCACTCCGCGGCGCGGTCGAACAGGGGCCGGTCGACGACAGCGTCCTCGGCGGTTCGATCCAGGAACTCGCCGAGGCGAGCGGCTGACCACGTGTTCACCTGCGCGCCTTCGGAGTCCTGACCGCCCCAACGATCCTCCTCCCCATGTTCGATGACGAGCACCGGGCACGTCGCGGGCATGGCGAGTGGCAGTCGGGCGATTTCTTCGAGCAGTGCGCCGGAAAGGTAATAGCCGCCAACCGACATGCCACCCGACCCGTTGGGATCGGGCAACCCCAGCAACCGGAGCTCGCGTACATAGCGCTTTGCCGAGGTGACGGGCGCGAACGCGACGACGGCGCTGGCGCCGACGCTGTCTGCGCAATGCAGGGCAAGGGCCGCGCCCCACCGGATCCCGCCGAGTGCGACGTCCGAGCAGCCCTGGCTGCGCAGCAGCTGCGCGCCGGCAGCAGCGACCGCGATCATCGCCGCGAGCGATCCCGGTTCGCCACTGCTGTCGCCGAAGCCTGGGTAGTCGAGCGTCAGCACGCTGTAGGCGTTGGTCGCCAGAGCCTGCGCCATCTCGCGCATTGCTCTTGAGGAAGATGAGTACTCGTAGCCGAGGGGTGGCAGTAGTACGATGCCGCGCCCGGAGCGCTCCTCCGATTCGGTCCGCCAGCAGGCAATGGGCTCGGCAAGAGGCTGCCCTGAGTCGCCGTGGGTCAGCCATGAACCGCGACTCTCAGTCACGCGGCGTACCGCAAACCCTGCGACTCACCTGTGCCCACCCGTTAGATGCGCGTCGCGGTGACATGGAAATACAACGTGTCTGTGGGTTCATCCACAGGAATCGGCTCGCGCTTGTCGCAGGGGAAGATCGAGAGGACCTCGAAGCCGTGACTGCGCAACTCCGCAACCTGCGCCGGGACCGTGGCGAAATGGGCGAGCAGGCTGAACTCGAATGCGGCGAACACGGCCAACCCCCAGCCGTCTGCGTCGACGGCCACTATCCGCAGCCGCCTCCAGTTCACGATCGCGCGCGCCAGCCGACCTTCCGGCGAACTGGAGTCGTCGGAAGGGTCGACTGGTAGCAGCGAGCCAGGGACCCATGTGATGCCCGGCGCGTTGCTGGGATTGCATCCGAAAAGCGGTCCGTCCTTGTTCAACGTAGAAAACATCACGATGCCGCCAGGTCGCAGGACGCGACTGATCTCGGCCAGAACGAGCTGCCGGTCCTGGTGGTCGAGGGCGTCCAGGCCGTTGAGACTGAACATCACGAAACCTTGGGACCGATCGTCAAACTCGCTGAGATCGCGAGCGTCGCCGACCCGGACGTCCACTCGAGGATGCTTGTTTCGGCACAGGTCGACCATCTCGGGGGTGTAGTCGATAGCCGTGTAATCGTCACTGAGCAACCGCAGCAGCGGGACGGTGCGCCCTGCACCGACACCGAGATCGAGAATCGGCTGGCCGCGGACCGCCGAGCTGACACTCAACAGCGCAGCCATTTCGCCGGGGTCGCTCCAGCCGTCGATGAGATGCTTCCCCGCGGTAGCTTCCCAAACCGGACGGTTGACGGCGTCGAAGCCTGCTTCGTCCCGCACGTCAGTCATTCCCTGCCCCCCAGAAGTCAGCCTGCGAGTCCCTGCAGACCGATTGAGTCTGACACGGCAGCGGCGGCAGCGCAGGCGGATGCGGGACGTCGTAAGGTCCTGCGGGTGCGTTCGGCATCGCGAGACTTCGGATCCTCGCTCTTCGTGTGGGCGGCTAGTTGATCCTCAGCCATTCTGTGATCGATTCCGGTGGCGTTGCCGGGCGGTCGACAGACGTGGTGGGTTGCTCGATGGGCTGAATATGACCAAACGTTCGGGGCAGCGTCGCTCTGGCAGGTGCAGCCACCTGAGCGGGGAAGAGCCTGGCGGGCCGAACTACGTCGCGACGCACTCATGTTGGCCTGACCGTGACCGTGTTGCGGCTGTTGACTGTTCGTACGTGAAGCACCTGTGTTGGCGGTGCTCCGCCCGCCGACGTCAGCCGAATACTCCGAGACTGGCCGGGCGCCAAGTGAAACCACGAGTCGGCCGGCTGGAAACCCTGGCAGTCGACAGACACCCACTGCGCCAGCTGGCGTGTCGCGATCGTGAGGACGTGCGCGTCCGCACCGTGGCCGAGCCGGGCGGTCAGTCCGATGTCGGCCAGCAGGGGACGCGCCTGTCCAAGCAGTAGGTGGGTCGCCTCGGCCCGGACCGTCCCATCAGCGTCGGTGAACCGGACCACCACGCAGTCGTACGCCGCCGGGCCGAACCGGTAGGCGTGGTTCAAGTCGCGGAACTCCCCGAGCAGCGTCAGCAGAGACAAAGTCTCGCCGCTGTGCGCCGGCAAGGACAGGGTCGTTTCGATCTGCTCCAGCGGTGCGCCGCTCACGCCGAACAGCTGCGCGCTGAGAGTCCCGTGTAGTGCAGCGGCGAGGTCGTTGACGACATGGATGGCGACGCCGTCGAGTCCCTCGTCGGTGACGAAGACGGCAACCGGCGCGAGGACTCTTGCGGCGGCGTACCAGGGCGCTTTGGGCACTCCGGTCGAGTCGACCAGTCCCCATCCGGCGCCGGGTGCGAGGTCACGCATCGACAGGACCACCGCGCCGGCGCAGGGCGACGCCGGCCGCCGCCATTCGGCGTACGTCGCCTCGACAACCGCCGCTGACGCCGCACGGCCGAGGTCGAGTGCGAGTTCCGGGTCGGCGCGGCGTAGGTCGGCCGGATCGACTCCGAATAGGCGCCGCACATAGTGCTCCCGGACGTCCTCGAAGTCCCACGACGCTCCGTTGTCCCTGGGCACTGCCGCCTTCCAGCGCGGGTGGTGTCCGGCCTGCCGGCTCGAGCCGAAGTACTCGTCGACGACGTGGCGCTCGGGCGGCGTCGCGATCGCGAGGCATTCCGCCGCGAACCGGACGCCTGCAGTGCGCGCGTCGCTCAGCGGCCGCAGGTAGGCGCCGACGCCGAAATAGTGCGATACGCCGGTGTCGATGCGGGTCGGCGGAACGCCGCCGGTGGGGCTCGAACTCACATAGGGGATGCCCGGGAGCAGCTCGGCCAGCAGGTCGGGAATCATCCGCTCCTGCAACGGCAATCCGCGCCGATCCGCAGCCAGGCCGAGCATTGCCGGTTGCTGTTCGCACTCGCTGCCGCCGCTGACCACGGCGATCGCCGGGCAGCCCTGCAGGTCGGCGAAAACGTCGCGGAGCTCCCCGGCAATGGCGCGCTCGAACTCCTCGTCGGCCGGTGGGTCGAGGGTGGCGAACATGCAGTCCTGCCATACCAGCAGGCCGAGTTCCGTGCACAGCCGCCAGAACTCCGGGCCTTCGTACACCATGGTCCCGGTAACCCGGACCAGGTTGAAGCCGGCATCGACATAGAGCTGCAAGGCCCGGCGCAACTCGTCGTACGACGCGTTGAGACTGACCGGATCGGGCGGCACCCAGCAGGCGCCGCGGGCGAAAACAGGGACGCCGTTGACGGACAAGGAGAACGCGCCTTCGGTGGTGTCCGCGGACACGGTCCGGAAGCCCACAGTTCCCAGGTCCAGCAACGCGCCGCCGACGTCGAGAGTCAGCGGGTAGACCGGCTGCGAACCGTGGGTGTGCGGCCACCACGGCGCGACGTCCGGCTGTTCGAGCCGTGCGGTCACCGTGTGTACGCCGCCCGCTGACTCCACTGCGGCGCTCACTGCTATGCCGCCGAGCCGGAAAACTGCTGCGACGGGCGCAACGCGGGATTCCAGGTCGATCCGCACGTCGACCACACCGGTCCCATCGACGACGCTCGCCTGTACCGAGCGCCTGAGGATCTCGACGGCGTGCCGGGGCCGCAGCCGAACCGGCCGCCAAGGTCCTACCGGTTGCTCACTGCCGGCCCAGGCGGGCATCCGGCCGAGCAGGGTGGTGCGCCACCACCGCAGGTTCTGCTCGGCGACCAGCCCGCTGCGCCAGCGCGGCCGGGGCCGCTTCCGGGCGAGCAACGGGCGCAGCGCGCCGCACCGAATGGCGATCTCCACCAGGCCACCCGGCAGGGTCAGCGCGATCGACTGGCGGCGGAACATGCTGTCGCTGTGCGCGAGGTGCCGGCCGTCCACCCACACATCGGACACCGTTGCCAGACCGTCGAACTCGAGCAGATGTTCCCCAGGCGCAGACTCCACGCGGCAGACGAACCACCAGTCGTCAGCGTCGAAATCGATCCCGTCGGTCCCGCCGCCCGCGTCGCGCACGGCTCCGGCGGCGGTGCCGGGCACCGCGGCGTTCATCCACTCGACTGACGCCTTCTCGAGCCCTGCCGGCTCGGTCACGGCATCCGGTCCGACGCGGCAGCACTGCCACTGCGCGCCCTCCAGCAGGTCAGGCGCCATAGTGGCCGGCGACGATTTCCATCCCGCGGTGCCAGGCGTCGGTCATCTGGTCGAGGGCCGGTCGTACGTCGACGGGTCGGCCCCGCACCACGCGGGCGAGCTGGAACTGCAGTGACTTCGCGCCGGTCGCGACGGCGCGGAACTGCGGCGATGCGGCTGCGAGCGGCGCACCCCGTTCGGCATCCCAATCCACGAAGTCCGCCGCCAGGTCGGCGGTCGCGCCGCACTGGCGCAACAACCCGAACGACCACAGGTGGAACGTCGCCAGGTCCTGACCGGCCAGCCACGAGACGTCGCGGGTGACACTGTCGGCCAGGCGGCGTACCGGATTGTCGGAGGGCCGGCGCCGCACGTGCGCTGCTGCCACCGCCCGGGCGCGGGTCGCGAGGTCGTCCGAAGCGCTCGGGGCGATCCGGTCGAGGCGGATCAACTCGACGTAAGGTGCCAGCGCGTCCGGGTCGGCGTGCGAACCCAGCCGGAAGATCCCGTCGTAGTCCTCGTCGGTGAGTTCGAAGAACCCGGCGTTGTGGAAGTAGCCCAGCCGCTTGGAGCCCTCGTCCAGCACGGCCGGGACGATGGTCGTCTTGGTGTGCTCCGCGTGATGGCTGGTGCCGGCGGTGTCAGGCAGCCACCAGGCGTCGACCTCGACCGTGAGCAGGCGCCCCTGATCGAGCGCCGCTCGCACGTGTTCGACGACCGGCCGCCAGACGTTGAGTTCGTCCACGTCGATGCCGTATAGCGCGCGCAGGTCCTCGGCCGGGAACTTCAGGAAGCTCCACTGGTCCCCGTCGAAATCGGCGCTGAACGCGCAAGCGGCGGCGGGCACCGGGTCGAGGCCGAGCGAATGCAGCAGCTCGACCCAGAGATCGATGTAGCAGTTGGTCTCGGCCCACGTGCGGTCCTGCTGGTGCATCGGGTGCGGCCGGTAGGACGCAGCCGACAGGTCAAGCCGCGTCGCCGTCACGGCCAGAGCCGCTCGCGCACGGCCGGCGGCCAGCGGGCCGGGTCGAGGCCGTGCCGAGCCAGCAGCGCCAAGGCGATCCGGTCGACGCCGAAGCCGATGCACGAACTGTGCGCGACCGCGCCGTCCGCGGACATGATCCCGAACTCGGCGCCGAAGTGGTCGTGGTGGCAGTTGCCCGAGACCACGGCGGTCCACGACTCGTCGTCGTAGAGATGTACTGCGAGCTCGGTCTTGAGGCCCGCATCCCGTTGGCTGAACGCCAGTAGCCGGCCCCCGCGCCCGAAGAAGGGATCATTGGCCGGCATCGATTCCGCTTGCAGCGCAAGGCTTTCGAGCAGCTCCATGCCGCGGTCGACCCACATGTCGCGGTGCTTCTCAGCGGCGTCGGGGCTGCCGAGGTAGACGTACTCGTGCATGCGGAACGCCTGCATGCGCGCGGGGTCGATGGAGGGTTCGTGCCGGAAGCAGTAGCCGTAGACGTCGACGATGACGCCGGCCGCGGGCAGCGTGCCCGAGTAGAGCGGGTAGACGGGATGGCACGCCGCGGGTGTCAGCATCAGCTCGGTGGGGGTAAGCGCGGACTCCCAACGCTCGCCGGCTTCGGCGAGAGCGAGCAGCGCCGCGTGTTCCTTGTCATTGCCGGTGAACGAATGCACCGATCCCATCAGCTGCGGGAACGACGCCAGGTAGCCGGTGCGGGCGAACAGCGGGCGCGGCAGCAGCGGCGGGAACCGCAGCCTGGTGGCGGCCTGGTCGGAGCCGGCGGCCACGACGAGCCGGTCGATGCCCTCGACGATGTCCTCGTAGGTGCCGGACCGCGCGTAGAGCCCGTCGACTCCACTGGCCAGCAGCAGACCTGCCTCGATCAAGCTGGAACGGAAGCGTCGCTGCGCTTCTTCGAGTGACATCTGCGCTAGTCCTTGTGTACGAGGAGCATCTGCGATGTGTTTTGCAGGATGCGGTCGTTGTTGACCATCAGCGCTGCGCCGTGCGCGTCGCGCAGATGCCGGCCCAGCGAGTACGGCGTGTTTGCCGAGTAGGCGACGATTCCGCAGATCAGCAGGCACCGGCTGACGACGTCGACCACGAGGGTCGACGTGATCGTCTTGACGGAGTTCATGCTGATTGCGAAGCCGAGGCTGGAGAGCTGGTCGGGGTCCGCGAGCGCGTCCGTGTAGCGGCGTACGGCGCCGTGCACAATTTCGGACATCTGCTGGTAGACCGACATCAGTTCGGCCAGCCGCAGTGCGGACGGCGGTACGACGCCGGGTTGCTTGCGGGCCTGCGAGCGAACGAACCGCCGAGCGGTTTCGACCGCCGAGCCGGCCAGGCCCAGCCAGACCGAGGCCCACAGGATGTGCGCGGTCGGCAGCATCGTGCGGGCCGAGATGTCGCCGAAAGGCTCGGGCAGGATGTCCTCCGGCGGGCCGTCCGCGCGAAGTACGAATCCCGGGCTGCAGGTGCCGCGGAAGCCGAGGGTGTCCCAGACGCCGGTGGCTTCGAGGGTGTAGGCGTCGCGCCGGCAGACCACCAGCGACTGGTCATTGGCCGGACTGTCCGGCGTACGCCGCGCGGTCGCCAGGATGATGTCGGCATAGGCGCCGTAGGAGATCACCGGTGCCTGCTTCGTCAGCGAGTAATGCTCCCCGTGTACAACGGCGCACAGGCTCGACCGGACGTCGCCGCCGATGCCGACCTCGGTCGTCGCCGACGCCAGGAGCAGGCCATCGGTAGCGATTTCCCGCTGCAGGTCGCGCAGGTGCGGGGTGCTGCCGTGTTGCACCAGACAGGCGACCTGGATCTGGTGCATCGCGAAGATCATGGCTGTCGATGCGCAGTGCCGGCCGAGCGCCTCGGTGGCCGCCGCCATGTCGGCAAGGGTCGCGCCGCCGCCGCCGAGGTCGGTGGGAATCAGCGCGGCGAGCAGGCCCTGCTCCCGCAGGCCGTCGATGGCTTCCTGGGGGAACCGGGCGCGTGCATCGACGTCGTCCGCCTGCGGACCCGCTATCCGCTCGGCTATGTCGCCCGCGCGTTCTGCGACCGAGGAGTCCGCGATAACCCGCGTGACGCTCACTGAATGCCGGTGCGCAGCTCGGCAACCGCCTCTGAAATGGCCGAGATCGTGCCGAACGTCGCCTTGCGCAGCATCCGCTCGGGGAACTCGATGTCGAAGGCGTCTTCGAGACCGAGCATCACGTTGACCGTGGAATGCGAGGTCATGCCCGAAGCGTACAAGTCGTCGTGCAGGTCCAGGCCGGCCGGATCACCGGCGAGCCGCGCGTGTGCGGCCAGCACAGCGCGAACCTCGGCCTCGACTGATGTTTCCATAGTGCTCACGGATGACTCTTCCCCCTAAGGACCGAACTTTCCTCAGTAAACGTACCGACAGCTACGCGGGATGACTCCGCGTTTGGCAAAACTTCTGCCTGGCACCGTCTTGATCACGTGAGCGCGGCGGCGAGCGAGTGCGCGGCGGACTGGACTGCTGCCGCGAAACGCCGCCCAGGCGTCCGGCCGAGGCGGTCGATCGGCCCCGACACGGAGATCGCTGCGACCAGCTGCTCGCCGACGACCACTGGCGCAGAGACGGACGCAACTCCGCTCTCCCGTTCACCGACGCTCTCGGCCCAGCCGCGGCGGCGTACGGACGCGAGAGCCCGGTCGGTGAACGCCGCGTGGGCGAGCAAACGGTCGCGATCGGCTGCTGCCGCCCATGCCAGCAGGACCTGCGCCGCAGATCCGGCCGTCAGCGGCAGTACTGCACCGACGGGGACCGAGTCGCGCAGTCCGGTGGGGCGCTCGGCGGCCGCGACACACACCCGCTGGTCGCCCTGGCGCACATAGACCTGCGCGCTCTCGCCGGTGAGGTCTCGTAGCCGTTCGACCGCGAGAGGCGCCAGGTCGGACACGCCCGATCCGCCGCGAGCCAGCTCCGCGAGCTTGCCGCCCAGGCAGAACTGGCCGGCCGCATCCCGGGCTACCAGCCGGTGCGCTTCGAGGGCGGTGGCCAGTCGGTACGCCGTCGCGCGGGGGAGCCCGGTGGCGGCCATCAGTTCGTTGAGAGTGCAGGACGACACGGCAAGGGCGTCGAGGATGACTATTGCCTTGTCGAGAACGCCGACTCCGCTTATGCTTTTCGACATACGAGACACGATATCCCAGAATGTGAGACGCGATGGCAAGGACTCTGTCGGAGAAAGTCTGGGATGCGCACGTCGTGCGCGCAGCCGAGGGCGAGCCCGACCTCCTCTACATCGATCTGCACCTGGTGCACGAGGTGACCTCGCCGCAGGCGTTCGACGGGCTGCGTCTCAGTGGCCGTCCGGTACGCCGCCCCGACCTGACCCTCTCGACCGAGGACCACAACGTCCCCACCACCGACACGGACAAGCCCATCGCCGACCCGGTGTCACGCGCCCAGGTCGACGCGCTGCGGCGAAACTGCGACGAGTTCGGCATCCGTCTGCACTCGATGGGGTCGGCCGGCCAGGGCATCGTGCACGTCATCGGCCCCCAGATGGGCATCACCCAACCCGGCATGACGATCGTCTGCGGCGACAGCCACACCTCCACGCACGGCGCTTTCGGCGCGTTGGCTTTCGGGATCGGCACCAGCGAGGTCGAGCACGTGCTCGCCACCCAGACGCTGTCGGCCGCGCGGCCCAGGACGATGGCTGTCACTATCGACGGCCTGCTGGCCGCCGGTGTCACCCCGAAGGATCTCGTCCTCGCGGTCATCGCGCAGATCGGCACCGGCGGGGGAGCGGGCTACGTCATCGAATACCGCGGTGAAGCGATCCGCGCGATGTCGATGGAAGGCCGGATGACGGTCTGCAACATGTCGATCGAGGCCGGCGCCCGGGCCGGTCTGATCGGGCCGGACGAGACGACAATCGAATTCCTCGAGGGCCGGGACCATGCGCCCAAGGGAACCGATTGGGACGCGGCCGTCGACTACTGGCGGTCGCTCGCGACCGACCCCGACGCCACGTTCGACAAGGAGGTGCACCTGGATGCGAGGGCAGTCACGCCGTTCGTCACCTGGGGCACCAACCCGGCGCAGGGCGCGCCGTTGAGCAGCCGGGTTCCCGACCCGGCGTCGTACGCCGATCCTGGCGCCCGGGAGGCAGCGGAGCGGGCGCTTGCCTATATGGGACTGACCGCCGGCACACCGTTGCGGGACGTCGCCGTCGACACCGTCTTCATCGGTTCCTGCACCAACGGCCGGATCGAGGACCTGCGGGCAGCTGCTGATGTCGTGCGTGGCCGCACGGTGCATCAGGGATTGCGCGCACTCGTCGTGCCTGGCTCGATGGTCGTCAAGGCACAGGCGGAAGCTGAGGGGCTCGACCGGGTCTTCGCCGACGCAGGCTTCGAGTGGCGATCGGCGGGCTGCTCGATGTGCCTGGGCATGAACCCCGACACCTTGGCACCCGGCGAGCGTTCGGCATCGACGTCGAACCGCAACTTCGAAGGCCGCCAGGGGCGCGGCGGCCGCACCCACCTCGTCTCGCCGCAGGTCGCTGCGGCGACCGCCATCACCGGTCGCTTGTCCGCGCCCGCAGATCTGGAGTCCTGACATGCAGAAGTTCACCGTTGTGACCGGGACCGCCGTTCCGCTGAGGCGATCCGACGTCGACACCGACCAGATCATCCCGAGCGACTGGTTGAAGCGGGTCGAGCGCACCGGCTTCGGCGCGGGTCTTTTCATTGAATGGCGCGAGGATCCCTCGTTCGTTCTCAACCAGCCGGAGTACGCCGGCGCGTCCGTTCTCGTGGCGGGGCCGAACTTCGGCACGGGTTCTTCACGCGAGCACGCGGTGTGGGCCTTGGAGGACTACGGCTTCCGCGTCATCGTTTCCGCTCGCTTCGCGGACATCTTCAAGAACAACTGCACGAAGGTCGGCCTGCTGCCGGTGCAACTGCCCGAAGAGACCGTGCAGCAGTTGCAGGCCGCGATCGAGGCCGATCCGGCCCTCGTCGTAACGGTCGACCTGGAATCGCGCACCCTGCAGGCGGCCGGCATCAATGCCGTCTTCGACGTCGATGGCTACACCCGCTGGCGGCTGCTCGAAGGTCTCGACGACATCGGTCTGACGCTGCGGCACGAGCCGGACATCACGGCGTACGAAGCCAAACGTCCATCATGGAAGCCAGCGGTCGTCTGACCGCGGCACAATGCCGTGAGGGACGAGGAAGCGACTATGGATGACGGCGAACTCTTCCACGATCTATCGGAGCGATTGCGCGTTGCTCAGGTGCGATTGCGATCTCTGGATGCCGACGGCGAAGTAAAAGCAGCAGTCGCGCAGCGATTGATTGCCATCACCAACTCAGCGAAGCACGACCTGCATCGTGCGTCGGAAAGACTCGACGCGCTCAACGCCGAACTCGATGCGCAGCAGCCTGAATCCCCTGCGCCATAAGGGAGTCCGGGCTGAAATGCGTTTTCGAATCCCGGTGATCCACGGCGCATGATCATGGCCATTGACATGATCAGCCGCCGTGGATCACGGCGGGGGGAGGCGGGATTCTCCTTGCGACACAAGGAAAGTCGTGGGGCATAGAGTTGTATGCCTGGCGCAGCCGCCGTAGCGTTGATACGTCTGGCACTGGGCCAAGACATGTTCCGGAGGTGTGTAGGTTGAACAAGTCCGAGCTGATCGAGGCCGTTGCCGGCAGGCTGGGCGAAGGCCGCAGCGTCGCGACTAAGGCAGTCGACGCGGTCTTCGACGAGATCCAGCGCACGGTGTCTAAGGGTGAACGCGTCGCTGTCACGGGATTCGGCGTTTTCGAGAAGCGCGATCGCGCGGCCCGCATTGCCCGCAACCCGGCAACCGGCGCAACCGTCAAGGTGAAGAAGACGTCCGTCCCCGCCTTCCGCGCGGGCCAGGGCTTCAAGGACGTCGTATCGGGTGCCAAGAAGCTCGCGAAGGTGGCGGCTCCGGCCGCAGCCCGCGCAGCGGCGAGTGCCGGCGCGCGCGCGACGACGGCGGCTCGTGCCACCGCGGCGAAAACCACGCGCGGCGCCAAGGCTGCCGTGAAGCCGGCTGCGAAGCCCGCGGCGAAGAAGGCAGCCGCGAAGAAAGCAGCACCCGTCAAGAAGGTGACCGCGGCGAAGGCGGCACCCGCCAAGAAGGTGACCGCCAAGAAGGTGGCACCCGCCAAGAAGTCGGCTGTCAAGACAGCACGCGCAGCGAAGCCGGCTGCGAAGAAGGCGGCCAAGAAGGCCACGAAGAAGGGCTAGGCACGCAGGCGCTGAGGGACGAATGACGAAGGGCCCCGCCAACCGGCGGGGCCCTTCGTCATTTCGCGGTCTCTAGCGCGACATCGTGACGAGGTCGATCGACGTGATCTGCGGCTGGTCGCTGCCAGTGAGTTCGAACCGGACGCGTTGCCCGAAGCGCAGCAGCAACAGGCCCGACCGGTCGAAAGCGTCGGCGCCCAACGCGATTTCAGTGCCGTCGTCGAGCAGCACCGCACCCGTCCGGGTGCTTGCGTCGAAGTGCTTGACCGTGCCCTGCGCCATGAGGACTCCTCGGTGCGGTTGCGAACCGCGAGCATATCCGCGGCCGGCGGCTCCCGGTCGGCGTGCTCGCGGTCGGCGTGCTTCCGGTCGGCGTGCTCCCGGTCAGCGATCCGCAGTCAGGAGATCAGGCCCAGCGCCCGGATGGATCGAGCGGTATGCGTCCCGAGCGGTTGCAGCTGCGCGCGCTCGAGGTCGGCGGGCGTGTCGATGTCCGATCGCAAGCCCGGCCAGTCGCCGGCGAGTTCAGCAGCGCCGGACCGCAGGTGACGGTCCCTCGAGGCACCGCCGAAGTCGGGTGCGAGCGGTACGCCGGGCGCTGCCGTGAGCAGCGTCGTACCAGTGCCGGCATGGTCGGCCACGAAGCATCGCGGAGCCTGTCCGGCCGCGGTGAGAGCGGCGGACAGCTCGTTCGCCGTCACAGCAGGCAGGTCGGACGACAGGGCCGCGACTCCTGCCCGTGGATGCCAGCCCGCCGCGATTCGAGCTCCATCCGTCAGGGCCGGATTGAGGCCGGCGTCCGCGGTGTCGGCGATGACGTGCGCACCATCTGCTGACAGGGTCGCGGCAGCGAATAGGTCATTGGTGACGACGAAGACCGCTACGACTTCGGGGGCGCCGAATGCAGCCGCCACGACATCTCTCGCGCAGGCCAGCGCGAGTTCGGCGCGGGCCTCCGCGCCAACGTGGGTGAGCCGCGTCTTCGCGAGGTGCAGCTCCTTGACGGGAACGACCACCACCCACATTTGCGACATCGGGGCAGCGTAACGACTGCGGCCCGGCCAATAGACAACCGACCCGGTCGCGGAGAAGATCACGGTCCGGCGAACCCCGGCCGGGAGTGTGCGGAAGGACGTGCGGTGCAGCCGTTGTACGCCGTTGTCGTCCTCATCGTGAAGCCGCTGATGCTGATGTTATTCAAGCGCGACTTCCGCGGGCTCGACCAGGTCGCGCACGGCGGCATCATCGTCGCGGCGAATCATGTGTCGGTCGCCGATCCGTTTGCGGTCGGCCTGTTCGTGCACGAGGCCGGCCGCCCGCCGCGGTTCATGGCGAAGGCGTCGCTGTTCCGCATCCCGGTTGTCGCCGCGCTGCTGCGCGGCACCGGCCAGATCCCGGTCTACCGAAACTCTGCCAACGCCAGCCTTTCGCTCGCGGCTGCTGCTGCGGCCGTGCGGGCCGGCGAAGTGGTGGTGATCTATCCGGAGGGCACCACGACGCACGACCCCGACTACTGGCCCATGAAGGCACGGACGGGCGTTGCCCGGCTGGCGATCGAAACCGGAGCACCCGTCGTACCGATGGGTCAGTGGGGCGCCCAGCAGTTTCTCGGCCGGCGGGGGCGCTTCCGCCCGCTGCCGCGCAAGACACTCCGGATCAAAGCCGGACCCCCTGTTCAGCTGGCGGCGTGGAGCGGTGCGAAGATGGACGCCCGAACGCTGCGGGAGTGCACCGACGCGATCATGCGTGACATCACGGCGCTGGTTGCCGAAGTCAGGGATGAGCCTCCGCCAGCGGCCGGTGCAGCGACGAGGAGGATTGCATGACGCGCGCAGCCGTCCTCGGAACCGGCTCATGGGGCACGACCTTCGCCGCCGTCCTCGCCGACGCAGGCACGCGTACGACGCTCTGGGCCCGTCGCGAAGAACTCGCCGAGGCCATCAACAGGACCCGCCGCAACCCCGACTATCTGCCGGGAATCCAGCTGCCTGACCTGCTCGACGCGACCCACGACGCGGCCGAGGCGATCGAGGGCGCCGATCTGGTCGTGCTCGCGATCCCTTCCCAGGCGTTGCGCGAGAACCTGGCGGCGTGGTCGGCGCTGATCCCGCCGGACGCCTTGCTCGTCTCGCTCATGAAGGGCGTCGAGCTCGAGACGACCAAGCGGATGAGCGAAGTGATCTGCGAGGTGGCCGATGTGCCGGCGTACCGGGTGGCTGTCGTGAGCGGCCCCAATCTGGCCCGCGAGATCGCCGAGCACCAGCCCGCTGCGACCGTTGTCGCGTGCAGTGACCACAGTGCGGCTGAGATGTTGCAGGGGGCGTGCCATACGGCGTACTTCCGGCCCTACACCAACACCGACGTCGTCGGTTGCGAACTCGGCGGCGCCGTCAAGAACGTCATCGCGCTCGCCGTGGGCATGGCCCAGGGCATGGGTTTCGGCGACAACACCCGCGCGTCGCTGACGACCAGAGGGCTCGCGGAGATGTCGCGGCTCGGCCTGGCGCTCGGCGCCGACCCGCGCACCTTCGCCGGGCTTGCTGGGCTCGGCGACCTGGTGGCGACGTGCAGTTCGCCGTTGAGCCGCAACCGCAGTGTGGGCGAACAGCTCGGCCGCGGCCGGTCACTCGCTGACATCGTGAGCGGCACCCGGATGGTGGCCGAGGGGGTCAAGTCGTCGATCTCGATTCTCGAACTGGCCAGGAAGCACAACGTCGAGATGCCGATCGTCGAACACGTCGTACGCGTCGTACACGACGGCATGAGCCCGCCGGACATGGTCCGCAGCCTGATGGCGCGCGAGGCGAAGGCCGAAGGCCGGTAGCCCGGCTGCCGTAGTTGTCTGTCGGTGCCGGGCGTCATCATCGGGGCATGGCGAGATGGGCGGATTTCGAGGCTGAGGGCCAGGAGATGGCAGCGTTCGCGCTGAGCCGGCTGGCCGCTCGCAAGCACAAGACGATGGCGACGCTGCGCGCCGACGGTTCGCCGCGGATCAGCGGCATCGAGGTCACGATTCGCGACGGCGATATGTGGATCGGGGGTATGCCCGGCGCGCGCAAGCAAGCCGACTTGCGGCGCGACCCCCGCCTGGCGATTCACAGCGGCTCGGACGACCCGGCAGAAGACGGGTCCTGGCCTGGCGACACCAAACTCTGCGGGCTGGCCGTCGAGATCGTCGACCCCGCTGAGTTGGCGGCGTTCGCCGGCGTGCAGGATTCGACGCCGCCCGCCGGGATGGAACTCTTCCGGGTAGACCTCATCGAGGTGTCGACCGTGCAGCTAGGCGAGCCGGTCGATCACCTGGTGATCGAGATCTGGAAGCCAGGAGCGGCCGTACGCCGCGTGCGGCGGGAGTAGGCAGGGCCCCACCGGTACGCTCGTCGCGTCAGTCCGCCCGGAGAAAGCCGGCCCTGTTGCCCCGCACCCGCATTGCCGTCCTGTTCGGCGGTCGCAGCACCGAGCACCAGATCTCGTGCGTGTCCGCCTCCAGCGTGCTTGCTGCGCTCGACCGCGACCGCTACGACGTCGTCGCGATCGGCATCACGCCTGAGGGCCGCTGGGTGCTCGGCTCGGACGATCCCAAAGCTTTGGTGGCGCACGACGGCGTGCTGCCGTCGGTCGATGGATCGGGGAGCGCGGTTGCGCTGCCCGGCGACCCGTCCGCGGCTGGCCTGGTGCTGCTCGAGCCGGGTGACATGCCCTCCGCGTTCGGCAACGTCGACGTCGTCTTCCCCATCCTGCACGGCCCCTTCGGCGAGGACGGCACCATCCAGGGGCTGCTCGAACTCGCCGGCATCCCTTACGTCGGGAGCGGCGTACTCGCGAGCGCGGTCTCCATGGACAAGGAGTTCATGAAGCTGCTGCTGGCTGCGCGCGGCCTGCCGATCGGCCCCTATGTCGTCGTGCGGGACGCCGATTGGAGCAGCGATCCGGACGCGGCGCTCGATGCGATCGACGCGCTCGAATACCCGGTTTTCGTCAAGCCCGCGCGCGGCGGTTCGAGCATCGGCATCAGCAAGGTCCGCCGCCGCGAGGATGTGTCGGCCGCCATCGAGTTGGCCCGCAACAGCGATCCCAAAGTGATCGTCGAGCGCGGCCTGGTCGGCCGCGAGATCGAGTGCGCCGTGCTCGGTGGCCTGCACGGGGCACCCGCTGATGCCAGCGTGCCCGCGGAGATCCACGTCGGCACCGGCTTCGACTTCTACGACTTCGAGGCCAAGTACCTCGCGGATTCGACGACGTTCGACATCCCGGCACTGCTGGACAACAAGACGACCGACGAGGTACGCCGCATTGCCGTGCAGGCCTTCGACGCACTCGACTGCTCAGGGCTCGCGCGGGTGGACTTCTTCATCACCGACGACGGGCTGATCGTCAACGAGATCAATACCATGCCGGGTTTCACTCCGACCTCGATGTACCCGCGCATGTGGGAGGCGAGCGGGGTCGACTACCCGGCGCTGGTCGACCGGCTGGTGGCCATTGCCATCGAGGCCGGTACCGGCCTTCGTTAGCCCCAAATTCCAGTGATCCAGGGCGAGATGGACCGGTAATTCCGGCCGTTCTCGCCCTGGATCACGGTGGCCGGATCGGTCCGGTGGGCCGGTCAGTTTCCGCGGTGGTCGGCCATTGATTCGTCGGCACTCGCTTCAACGTCGAAGACCTCGCCTGAATCCGCTGCTTCGTCCGTATCCGCTTCCTCGCCCGCCGCCCGCTCGGAGGCGGCCAGATCGACGTACGGGAGGGCTTGCGCGGCCTCGCCGGCTGGTGCCTCGCCAGCTGGTCGTGCTTCTTCGACGTCGCCGAGGGCCGCCGGCAGCGTGCCGCCGCCCAGCGTCGCCAGCATCTGCCGGACATTCGTCAGCTGCGAGTTGATGCTGTCGCGGCGCTGCGTGGCGGCCGCGAGTTCGCGCGCCGATTCGGCGGACACCTTGTCGGCGCGCGCCTGCGCGTCGGCCACGATCTCTTGTGCCTGCCTTTCGGCTTCTTCCAGCTGCCGTGCGGCTCGACGCTCCGCGTCGGCACGCAACTTCTGCGACTCCAGTCGCAGCTGCTCGGCCCGATCCTGCACCCCGAGCAGTTGCTGTTCCGCGGCACTGGTGCGCTCTGAGAAGTCGCGCTCGGCGAGTTCACGGCGATGTGCCAGCGTCGTCTCGAAGTCGGACGCTGCGGCAGCCGCGTTCGCCTTCTGCGTCTCGAACAACGCCTCAGCTTCCTCGCGGCGGGCCGCGGCGTCGCGTCCGGACTCGTCCTTGATGCGGTCGGCATGGCGCTTGGCGTCCTCGATGACCTTCTTCGCCTCGGTGTCGGCGTCGCCGCGTCGGCCGAACGCGTAGCGGTCCGACTCGGCGCGCAGTTGCGCGATTTCGGCGTTGGCCTGGGCATGCTCGTGTTCGATCTCGTTCTCGGTCACGTTGCGCAGCGCTGCGGCCTCCTCCTCGGCGAGCGCAAGGATCTGCTCGATGCGGTTGCCCAGTCCGGCGTAGCCCGTCGAACCCGCGAGCTGCTCCTCGTACGCCGCGTTCTGCCGTTGCAGCTTGTCGACCCGGGTCGCCAGGTCTGCAGCCTGCCGCTCGGCGGCCGAGAGCTGGCTGGTGAGCGTGTGCACATAGGCGTCCACCTGCGCGGACTCGTAGCCGCCCCGCCGCGACTGGGCGAACTGTGGATTGCTCTCGGTCATCGCGGCATCCTGTCGATCGCAGTGGGTGCGCCGGAAACCCGGCGTCGGTCTTTAGTGTTCGGAGCCGGCGAGTTCCGGAACCGGTACGGCGAGTGCCTCGATCACACCCGACAACTGGGTGAGCTCTGTGGTTATCGCGGCCCGCCGCTTGCTGAGCTGCGCTTCCTCGTTGCGTGCACGATCGAGCAGCTCACGGGCCTGCTCCCGCAGTTCGTCGGCCTCGCGGCGAGCAGTCTCCGTGACGCTGGCAGCGTCGGCGTTGGCGCTCCGGCGCAGATCCTCGGTCTCGCGCTGAGCAGCGGCGATCTGCTCCGCGACCCGCTCGCGCAGGGCGCGGGCCCCGGCCGCCGCCTCGGCCTCCCGGCGAGTTGCCCGCTCCTCGAGCTCCCGGCTGGTTGCTGTCGCAGCGGCGAGTTCGCTGGACGCCTTCTCCTGCGCCGCCGCGACGATCCGATTCGCCTCGAGTCGAGCGGCGTCCTCGATCCCAACGGTCAGTGCGAGCAGTTGTTCGGCCTGCCGTTCGGCGGCGGTGACGCGCTCCTGCGCCTTCCGCACGGACTCCGCGAGAAGCGTGTGCGCCCGCTCGCGGGTGGTGCGAGTCGAAGCGGCCGCGGCGGCGTGGCTGCGAGCGCGCATGTTCGCCGCGTCGAGGTCAGCGCTCTCGAGTACGGATTTCATGGTCCGCGCGGCCCACTCGGTCTGGTCCGCGGCGGCGGCGATCAGCGCATCAGAGTCGGTCTGCGCCGACGCGCGCAGGCTCGCTGCGTCGGCCTCCGCGGCCGCACGGGTCTCGGCCGCGACAGCGATGGTCGCCTCCCGTTCTCGATCAGCGGCGGCGCGCGTCGACGCGGCGTACAGCTCGCTCTCTTCCTGCAACCGCTGAGACTTCTCGGCCGCGGCGGACTCGATTCCCGCTGCTTGCGCCGCCGCCTGCGAGCGAGCCTGTTCGGCGTCGGCCTCCGCCGCCGTGCGCAACGCCGAGGCGACCGCTGCCGCCGTGGCGACCGTTTCGTTCGAGTCCGCTTGAGCCCGGGTCAGCAGGTGTTCCGATTGCGCGCGCAGGTTCGCCGCTTCGATGGCGGCGCTCTCCCTGACCCGGCGGGCGTCCTCCGACGCGACCCTCAGCAAATCGTCGCCTTGGGTGCGAGCCGCGGCGGCTAGCAGCGCAGCCTGGTCGGCGGCATCCGCGAGCAGCTGGCGCGCTTCGTCGGCGCCCGCTTGCGCGCGGGCTTGCGCAGCGGCCCGGGCACTTTGGTCCAGGGCCGCCGCAGCGTGCAGCGCTTCGACCAGGCGCTGCTCGGCTTCCTTGAGTCGGACGGCAGCTTCGGCCCGCAACTGGGTGTACTCGGCCTGCAGCCGCTCGGCGTCCGCCCGCAGGCGCTCGATTTCTGCTCGGGTCTTGGCGACCTCAGTCTGGGTGTTGAGGCGCAGTTCGTCCGCCTCGCGCTGGGCGGTGTACAGCACCCGCGCCGCCTGGCCGCTGATCGAAACCAGGTCGGCCGCGTCGCGACTAGTACCCCCGACCTCGCGTGCACTGCCAGCGGACATGCTCCGATCGTGGCACTGCCGGGTGCCCACCATCAACTAATGGGACTGCTACAGCAGGCGGGCCGTGGATACGGCCGTCGTCAGATGGCCGATCACGTCGGCGCCCTGGTATTTCAGCGGGACGGCGACTTCGACGTGCACCGTTGCGAGCGGCGTACTCCACACCACCCGGTCACCGCGCTTCACGGCGTACCAGTTGACCTTGGCCCCGTCGCGCTGGATCTCGATGGTCTGCTCGCCCGGCTTGAAGCCCGGGTCGATCGGTACGCCGCAGCGCAGGATCACCGGCGGCGAACCCCAGGCCGCGATCAGCGGCGAGTCCGGTTTCGTGTGGCGCCGCGACAAGGCCTTGCCGATGGATGCCGGCAGCCGTTGGGCCAGCTGCTCGCAGGCGCGCAGAACGGCGGCATCCGGGGCGGGGGGTACGGCGGTTACCGCCGTGTCGCGGGAGCTGCAGGCGAGGGTCGTGACAAGTGCGGCGCAGGCGAGCGCCGCCGATCGGCTAGAGATGTACGACGGGGCAGGTCAATGTGCGGGTGATGCCGTCGACCGACTGGATGCGGGCGACCACCAGCTTGCCCAGCTCATCGACGTTCTCCGCCTCCGCGCGCACGATCACGTCGTACGGGCCGGTCACGTCCTCGGCCTGCGTGACGCCGACGATGTCCTGGATGGCGTGCGCCACCGAGGCGGCCTTGCCGACCTCTGTCTGGATCAGGATGTAGGCCTGGACCACTTCTGACACCCCTCACAGGTGATGATCGTTGACGCGGGCGACGCTACACGATGCGCCTGTCCGTGCGCGGTCCGACGGGCCGTCCCCGCGCGACCGATAGCGCCCAGGCGATCAGCGGTAGCTGCACCGGCAGCCGCAGCCACGCCACGACCGGTGATCCCATCGGGAACCCCGCACCGGGGATACCGCCGTCGGTCGCCATCTTGACGTTGGCGGGGAATACCGCCACCAGCAGAATCGCGGCCGCCACGGCACCGAAACGGCGTGTTCGCGGGAGCGCGATCAGCGTGGCGCAGGCCAGTTCGGCGACCCCCGAAAGCTGGACCAGCGGCCGCTGTGTCGACTGCGGAAACGCGCTCGGGATGATCCGCACGAAACTGTCGGTGGCCACGAAATGGGCGGCGCCCGCACCTGCGAGCAGGCCGGCGAGCAGGTACGGCGACGCGGCCCGAAGGCGGCCCACTCCGGTCACGCCCAGCCCAGTTCGTGCAGTGTGTGGTCGTCGATGCCGAAGTGGTGCGCGACCTCGTGTACGACGGTGACTTCGACCCGCCGGCGTACCTCGTCCTGATCGCGGCAGGACGCGTTGATCGTCTGCCGGTAGAGCACGATGCGGTCGGGCAGCGCCATGGCGTAGTTGCCGTTGCGATTGGTCAGCGGCACGCCCACGTAGAGGCCGTAGAGGCCGCCGGGCGGCGAGTCGTCGTCGACGGTGATGGTGACGTTGTTCATCACCTTCGTGAATCTGGGCGGCAGCGCGTCGAGAGCATCGGCAACGAGCTCGGCGAAGTCCTCCGCCGTTACGGTGACCATCACGCCATCCTCTCTCACGTAGGGTCTTCGGGTGGCCCCCGGACCAACGCTCGCGGACGTCGGAGAGTTCGCTCTCATCGCCCTCATCGCGCAATTGGCTGCTGCGTCGCCCGCTCAGCCGGGTGATGTAGGGATCGGCGATGACGCCGCAGTGATCGGGTTGGGCGGGGATCCCCGGGTGGTCGCGACGACGGATCTGCTGGTCGAGGGCCGGCACTTCCGGCTCGACTGGTCGTCGGCTTACGACATCGGCCGTCGCGCCGCGGCGCAGAACCTCGCGGACCTGGAGGCGATGGGGGCCCGCCCGGTGTCGTTGCTGGTCGGATTCGCCGCCCCGGGCACGACAGCAGTGCGCTTCGCCGAGGATCTGGTGCGCGGGCTCGTTTTCGAGGCGAGGTCGGTTGGAGCCTTCGTCAGCGGGGGTGACACGGTGCGTTCAGACCGGATGACCATCTCGGTGACTGCCCTGGGTGCTCTGGACGGTCGTGCGCCCGTCCTCCGCTCCGGTGCGCAGGCCGGTGACGTCGTGTACGCCGCCGGGTTGCTCGGGTGGTCGGCGGCCGGGCTTGCCCTCCTGTCGAGCGGTGATGCGGACCTCCTTGCGGCGTATCCGGAGGTGGTCGCGGCGCACCGCGTGCCCCAGCCGCCCTACGGCTACGGGGTTCGGGCCGCGCTCGCCGGTGCAACGGCGATGATCGACGTCTCCGACGGGCTGCTCGCGGACCTGGCCCACGTAGTCCAGGGGTCTTCTGTCGGGGCCGAGATCGAGTCCGCTTCATTTCACGACCCGACCCTCGACGAAGCCGGTGCCGCGCTCGGGGTCGACGTGCGGTCCTGGTGTACGACGGGTGGCGAGGATCACGCGCTTTTGTTCACACTGCCCGGCGGTGTAAGGCCCCCCGCGCATTCGCGGTTGCGCCGGCTCGGTTCGGTGGTGGCGTCACCCGGCGTTCGCGTCGACGGCGTCCCCGTTGCCGCTGCCGGCTTCGACCATTTCACCAGCGCATGAGGCCGCCGCGCCTACTCGTCATCGCCGGTTCCGACTCCGGCGGTGGTGCGGGCATTCAGGCGGACATCAAGACCGGATTCGCGTTCGGCGTACACGTGTCGACCGCTGTCACCGCCATTACTGCGCAGAATTCCCTTGGCGTGCAAGGGATTTGGGTGATGGACGCCGACGTTGTGCAGGCGCAGATCAGGTCAGTTCTCGATGACATCGGCGCCGATGTGATCAAGACGGGGATGCTCGGCGACGCGCCGGTCGCAGAGATGGTGGCGGACGAGATCGAGCGGTCCGGGCTGCCGGCGGTGGTGGACCCGGTATGTATCTCGACGACCGGCGCCGCATTGCTCACCGACGAAGCGATTGCGGTCTACCGCGAGCGGCTGATCCGGCTCTCGACGGTCGTCACGCCCAACATGCCAGAGGTGCACGCTCTGACGGGGCTCGACGTCGCGCAGGCATCGGATCTACCGGCCGCCGCTGCGGCGC
The DNA here is from genome assembly GCA_040005895.1 of Actinomycetota bacterium. GTDB lineage: Bacteria > Actinomycetota > Actinomycetes > BP-191 > BP-191 > JBDTYE01. The sequence goes on from JBDTYE010000011.1 coordinate 23,491, forward strand.
TGCTCGCACTGGGCGCCCGTTGGGTGCTGGTCAAAGGCGGCCATCTGGACGGGCCGGCAACCGACTTGCTGGCCGATGGCGCGCAGACGATCGAACTGACCGGTCCACGGATCGACAGCCGCAACACCCACGGCACCGGCTGCACCCTGGCGACGGCCCTTGCCGCCAGACTGGCGTACGGCGACGAGGTGCCGACAGCTGCCCGCGCCGCCAAGGAATTCGTCGCGGCAGGAATCAGAGGCTCCTACGAACTCGGCAAGGGCGTCGGCCCGGTTTCGCAGTGGGAACGACCAACGGGGCGCTAGGAGGTTGGACGCGGCCCGGGGTTGCCTTCACGAATCGCGGTGACGGTCGCTCCGTCCATCAGCAGCATCTGCTGCCGGGCGAGCGCGTCATGCTCGCGCCATCCCGCGTCCGCCAACAGCTGGTCGAGGTACGCCGTCAAGGCACGCTTGTGCTCGTCGGCTGTGCGGTGCGCGGCACTGCCGGCGTCGGCGGTCTCCACGATCGTGTTGATGAAGGCGCAGCCGCGGAAGTCCGCTCGCGCGAACCGCTCGGCGAGTGCGTCGAAAACGGCGAGCGGTTTCATCCCGGCCTTGGTGGCCAATCAGTCGACGGAGTGCGCCAACTACTCGCGGTAGCGGATGTCGCGGCCACGCAGCCCCTCCACGACGAGTTCGTCCTTGCTCGCGAAAGCCGGTAGAAGGAAGCGCGGCCTACACGGGCGCGGTCCGGTTGGATGAGTGCAGTCGTCCAGGATCGTCGAGCAGTGGGAGGCAGGCGTGCGTCGCTGGCTGCGATCCACGGCCGGTGGCCTGCCCGACACCTATTGGTACCTGTGGTCGGCGCTGCTGATCAACCGCGTCGGCGGCTTCGCGATCCTGTTCATGTCGCTCTACCTGACCGGCCCGCGCCACCTCTCACCCTCGCTGGCCGGCGCCGTCGTGGGCGGCTACGGCGTCGGCGGGGCGGCGGGCGCCCTGGTCGGCGGGGTGCTCGCGGACCGCTGGGGCCGGCGCCGTACTCTGCTGCTCGCGCACCTCGCCGGCGCGGCCGCGATGCTGGCTCTCGCCGTCGTCAGCTCGATACCCGCCATCGCCGCGCTGGTAGTAATCGTCGGCATCTTCCAGGCCATGCCGTCACCTGCCGTGGTCGCAGCAATGGTTGACGTCGTGCCCGAGCATGACCGGCCGCGCGCGTTCAACCTGGAGTTCTGGGCGCTCAACCTCGGGATGGCGCTTGCGGCGCTCGTTGCCGGGATCGTGGCGCAGGTCAGCTTCACCTTGCTGTTCTCGCTCGATGCGGCAACAACTCTGCTGGCCGCCGGGTTGATCCTCTCGATGGTGCCGGAAACCCTGCCGGTCAGGGGCGGGCGCCACGTCGCTGCGCCGGCAGCCGACGGGTCGGCTCGCGGGCTCGCGGCAGCGCTCGGGGACCGGATTTTCATGGTGTTCGTCGGGCTGACGCTGATCCAGGCGATCCTCTACATGCAGAGCGTGACGATCCTGCCGCTGGCCATGAAGGCCGACCACCTTCAGCCGTTCGCCTACGGCCTGGTGACCTCGCTCGGCGCGGCCCTCATCGTGATCGGCCAGCTCTTCGTGCCCGCGCTGATCCGCGGTCATCGCAAGGGATCGGTGCTTGCCGTGGCGAGCATCCTGGTGTCAGTGGCATACGCCGTCGTCGCATTTTCCGACGTACTGCCGATGTACCTGCTGGCTGCCACCATCTGGACCGGCGGCAACATGCTGGCCGCGCCGCCCAACGCATCGGTCATCGCCGAACTCGCGCCCGCGACGCTACGGGCGCGCTATCAGGCGGTGTTCTACGTGACGTTCTCGCTGGCCGCGTTCCTCGCGCCCGCGCTCGGGGGTGTGAGTTTCCAGCGACTCGGGTCGCGGCACTGGCTGATCTGCGCGGTAGTCGGAGTCTTCGGAGCGCTGGGGCATCTCGCGGCGTCCGGCGTACGTGAGCGCCGGGTTGCCGCCGCCCGCCCCGCCGAATCGACAGAGAAGTGGGGTGCAGAGGTGCGCCGGTCGGACGGTGGTTAGGAGGTGCGCACCGACGGGCGGGTGACCTTGCCGGCCTTGATGCACGAGGTGCAGACGTTCAGGCGCGCCGGCGTCGACTTGCCGACGATCGCGCGGATCCGCTGGATGTTGGGGTTCCAGCGCCGCCGGGTGCGGCGGTGCGAGTGGGAGACGGACATGCCGAAGCCCGGGCCCTTGCCACAAACGTCACACACGGAAGCCACGGGGTTATCTCCTTGCAGCGGGAAAAGGCACGCGTCAGCGGCCCTGACTGACAGGGCAACCTGCACAGAGTAGCCAGCGACCGGCGATCTGGGCAACCCGCTGGGTAGGCTCCGCCCACTGATCAGAGGGAGCGCTCGACTGTGGCAGTGCTGCGCCGGCTCGATGCGGCCGCCGTACAACGGTGGTGCGCGGCTGCACTCAACGACCTGCGCGCTCGCCGCCAGGAGATCGACGACCTCAACGTCTACCCGGTCCCGGACGGCGATGCGGGCACCAACATGGTCGCGACGATGGAGTCCGTGCAGAAGTCCTTGACGGCGGCCAGGACCGATGATCTCGCCGGCACGATGAAGGCGCTGACCCGCGGTGCTCTCGTCGGTGCCCGCGGCAATTCGGGCGTCATCCTCTCGCAGGTTCTGAGCGGTTTCGCCGATGTCCTCGGCCCGCTGCGATCCGCGGGCGGCGAGAAGCTGAAGGACGCCCTCGACGCCGCGGTGACCAAGGCGTACGCCGCCGTGGCCAGCCCGGCTGAGGGCACCATTCTCTCCGTCGCCAAGGGCGCGGCCCTGGCCGCCCGCACGGTCGAGGGCGACGACTTCGCCGCGGTGATCCGCGCCGCCGCGACGGGCGCTCGCGAGGCGTTGGCGAAGACGACGGAGCAGTTGCCGGCATTGAAGGCGGCGGGAGTCGTCGACGCGGGCGGCCGCGGCCTCGTCGTCGTACTCGAGGCACTCGCGCGGGTGATGGGGGCAGCGCACCGGGGTCCGCCCGAACCGCCGCCGCTGGTCGCGCGCGACACTTCGGCGTTGATCGGTGCTCGGGAGGAAGGCAGTTCGGAGTTCGGGTACGAGGTGCAATTCCTTCTCGACGCGGCCGACGGCGCGATCCCGCCCCTGAAGGAAACCTTGGCGCGACTCGGCGATTCGCTGCTCGTCGCAGGAGGCAACGCTCTCTACAACGTGCACGTGCACGTCAACGACGTCGGCGCCGCGCTCGAGGCAGCGGTCGAGGCCGGCCACCCGCACCGGATCAGCGTGATCCACTTCGCGGATCAGATCGCCGAGCAGGAAAGCCGATCCGCAAAGCCGCGAGTCG
>JBDTYE010000012.1:0-26723 GCA_040005895.1 Actinomycetota bacterium
TGCTCATCCCGGCGACCGGCTGCGAGGCGACCTTCGTCGATGAGCCGGCGGGCTCGGCGTACGCCGTCGGGGCTGGTGCCGCCGGTCAGGATCGTCCCGTCAGCTACCTCGCCGGCCAGCCGCAAGGTATGCGGACCGGAAGCGCCGGCCAGCACGGCCGGCGTTGTCAGCGGCGGCCAATCGAGGGCTACCCGGTCCAGCCGGACGTAACGCCCATGGGCGCTCACCTGCTCGCCGCGCAACAGCGCGCCCAACGACATGGTGTACTCGCGCAGGAGTGTCAGCGGGGATTCGACCCGGGCGCCGACCTGACCCATCCAGTCCTGTACGCCGTGACCCACACCGACGCGCAGCCGGCCAGGGAACAGCCTCTCCAGAGTGGCAATCTCCATCGCGGTGATGGCAACGTTTCGCAGCGGTGCCGGCAGGAGACCGATGCCCACGCGCAGGCGCCCGGTCCACGCCAGCATCGCAGCAGCGGTCGCGACGCCGCTGGTGAGAAAGCAGTCCTCCCACAGCCACAGCTCCTCGAGCCCCGCCCGGTCGGCGGCGAGCGCGACATCGCGCAGCCGCTCGGGTGGCAACTGCGGCAGCGCGACGGCGCCCAGGATCGTCACGGCATGCATTCTTGCGTACGGCGCAACGGCGTCGCGAGGCAGGAGCTAGGGTCGGCTGCCATGCGCATCGAGGACATCGCCAGGCTTGGACTTGGCACGTTCGTCCGGCCGGCTGCCGAGACCGGCAGCGGACGGCCGCGGGTCGAAGCGGTCTACGGCTACCTCGTTCGTGCGCCCGGCACGCTTGTGCTGCTCGACACCGGAATCGGCGAAGGTGGCGACGAGACCGACGACTGGTATCGGCCGCGCAGAGTCCCGCTGCAGCAGGCTCTGCAGGGTTGCGGAGTTGCCGCCGAGGACGTGCGGATCGTCGTCAACTGCCACCTGCATTTCGACCACTGCGGCGGCAACCCCCAGTTCGGCGGAGTACCCGTCGTGTGTCAGCGCACCGAGCTCGAGACGGCACGCGGCGTCGACTACACGATGCCGCAGCTCGTCGACTTTCCGGGAGCCCGCTACGTCCTGCTCGATGGCGAGGCCGAGATCCTGCCGGGGCTTCACGTCGTACCCACGCCGGGTCACGTCGACGGACATCAGTCGCTGGTAATCGAATGCGATGACGGGACTGTCGTGCTGGCCGGCCAGTCGCAGAACACGGCATCCGAGTGGAGCGCCGATGCATTGGCGCTGGCGGGGCCGTCGCTCGGGCACCAGCAACCGCTGCCCGCCGCGCCCGCGTGGATGGCCAGGTTGATGGAGTTCGACCCGAAGCGGGTGCTTTTCGCGCACGACGCAGCGATCTGGCAGCCCTAGCGGCGGGCAGCCAACCGGCTGGGCAAGCCACCCTGCACGGGTATAGCTGGCCCAGGTGCGCTGCGAATACTGGATGAGGTCGCTGTCTCCCAGCGTTCAGCGCCGACGCCGCTGTACGCAAGAGCGAGCAACTTGCCGCAGACGAAAACCAAGCCTGCTCCTGGCACATGCCGCCACAGACTTGGTGTGCGTAGCAGCATGCCGTACGTCGATCTCCAAAGGCCGCGTCGTTCGCGGTCGACCAGATCAGGAAAGAGCCGATGCACTTGGCGATTGCCGCGGCACCAGCGACCGCGCACGAGCAACAGTTCGCGCGCTTTCGCAGGGAGGCTCAACAACACCGATTCGCCTTGGAGGACCGCTTGCTCACCTCGTTCGAAGTGCAAGCGCACGTAGGTGTCATCCGAAATGATGTCGGGGAACGTATCCCACCGACTGCGACCTGACCCGCTGACGGCGTAGAAGCCGCAACCGATGACGCGGCTCTTCACTGCCGGAGACCGTTCCCAGACCGCCGCGTAGCTACGACCGAGCGAGGTGGACGGTCGTAGGACCTGTAGCCGGGGCGCAACCAGATGAAACTCGAGCAATGCTTCGCGGGCTGCCGCAATCGTGCCTCCTGAGAGCAACACGTCGGCATCGACATAGGCGCGAGCCGGATTGTTGGCGGCCGAGTCGCCACAGTTCAAGGCCAGGTGCTTCCCGCCCTCGAACACCTCGATAACTACCAGATCGACTCCGATAGCGGCCGCCTCACCAGCCATGGCCCGCGCCGCGTCAGCGGTGCGATCAGAACAGTTGTTCGCGACGACGATGACTTCCAGCCCGGCCGGCGGCGGCGACTGCCTCAGGATGGAGTCCAGACAACGGGGCAGCGAGTGTTCCTCGTTGCGCGCGGCGATGACTACTGTCAGCCCCTCCAGCGTCGCACGCGGTGACCTCTCTTGCGGCACGCGCGTACCCCCATCGCCAGTTCGGACCGTGTCACCCCCCGGCGACGTGTGCGCATCATCCCCCTCAACCCGTGGTCGGGTAAGTAGTTCAAATTGGCTAGCCAGGCCACCGGCCCGCACGCCAGACCCGTCTGTGCTGCCAGCTGAGCGTCCAGCGACTTCGGCGACGCAATACCGCGGCGGCGAAGTGCCGGACGCCAACCCCGAATACCGTCGCGGCGATAGCGATTCGCCCGCGCAACGGCCCAAGTTGACGTCGATACAGGAGCGCCCGACCCGAGAGCATCCGCAGTTCGTGCATCGAGGGGTCCGGTGAGCTCGTTCCTCTCGCGTGCACATACCGGCAGTCGGGCACGAACCCCGATGCCCAACCAGCCTGCAGCAGGCGGCAGCAGAGATCGACGTCCTCGCCGTACAAGAAGAAAGCGGGGTCAAAGCCACCCACGGCCCGCCACGCCTCAATCGGAATCAGAACAACACTGCCTGCGACTGCGGGTACGACGCCCGGCTGAGCCACGAAGACGGCTCCGATCCGGTTGGAGTCGAGTCGGCGGAATCCCGGCCAGCGATGCAGGGCAACAGCACTCGAAACCGCCTGCCGGAGGGACGGACGCGCGAGGCAGCTCGTCGGGTCGACGCTGCCGTCTTCGCGCAAGCCGAGCCCGCCAAGCGCACCCCATCGCGGCTGCGCTGCGGAGGCCTCAACGAGAGCACGCGCTGCGGTCGCCTCGAGATAGGCATCGGGGTTCACGAGCAGCACGTGCGAGTACCTGTCCAACGCGGCAACCCTTACCGCGTCGTTCACCGCGCGGCCGAAGCCGACATTCGCATCATTCGCCTGGACGACAGTCGCTGGAAATGCCTGGCGGATCCGGGCGAGCGTCTCATCAGTGGATTGATTGTCGACAACACAGAAGTCGAGCTCGACCTCGTGCTGGGTCGTCAGCGCACCCAAACATCGCGCAATTGTCGCGGCGTTGTTGTGAGTCACTACGACGCACAGCAGGCGAGCTGCTTTCATGGCGCCGGATTCGCGCCCACGCTATGCGGGCAGCAGCGGGAAGGAGTCTTTCCACACCGGCTCATAGCCGGCCGCCATCAGCATTGCTGCGACCTCAGCCGGCGACCGCTCGTCCGAGATCGAGAACTGTTCCTGGCTCTCCCCCGGGTGCGAGTAGCCGCCCGGCTCGGTCGAGGATCCGGCACTCATGTGGGTGACGGCGATGCGCACCAACCCGTCGCGCAGCGACGGTGCTTCGCGGGTCGAGAGCACGATGCCGGCATCGGGGGCGGCTAGTCGCAACGCGCACAACGCCTGGACGTACGACGCGTCGTCGACCGGCACGACCGGCTGAAAACCAGACGCGCACGGCTTGATCCGCGGCAGCGACACGGTGACGTCCGTGCGCCAGTACGTCCGGCAGAGGTACGCCGCGTGCGCGGCAACCGCGACGACATCTGCCCGCCAGTCACTCGCCAATCCGAGCAGGGCACCGATGCCGAGCCGGCGGGCGCCCGCCTCGGCCGCACGTTCGGTGGAGACGAGCCGCCGATCGAAGTCGCGCTTCCAGCCCGCGACGTGCACCTCGGCGTACCGCGTCCTGTCGTAGGTCTCCTGGTAGTGGACGACGCCCTCGACGCCGGCCGCGATCAGCCGCGCATACGTGTCGTCGCTCCACGTCTGGGTCTCGACGGAGACGGAGGGGACGACCGCTGCCACGCGGCGTACGACGTCGGTCAGGTAGTCGGGTGAGACGGCGGCGCGGTGTTCGCCGGAGACCAGCAGCAGATGCCGGAAGCCGCGACCCGCGAGCAGCCGCGCCTCGCTCTCCACCTCGGCCGGAGTCAACGTCAGCCGGACTACGTCGAGGTCCTTGGCGAAACCGCAGTAGGTGCACGTCGACAGGCATTCGTTGGAGACGTAGAGCGGTGCGAACAGGCGAACCGCTCGGCCGAATCGCTGCACGGTGCGTTCGCCGGCAACCGTTGCGAGTTCCTCCAACCGTGCGCCGGCGGCCGGCGAGAGCAACGCGGCGACGTCGCGCGAGTCGAGGTGCGAGGCACTCAGTGCTCGATCGACGTCGAAGTCGGAAGCCGTCATCGAGTACGCCGACAAGCCGGCTGCGTCGAGGGTCGACAGCTCGGCGGCGAAGCGGCCAGGAGGAGCGGTCACGACGGGCGGCCGAGGAATCCGGTCAGCGGCGACGAAGCGACCGCTTCGCTGCGCGCCGCCCCGCGCCCGGCCTGGTGGGCGAGTCGCCCGGCATAGGTCGCCATGGCGAATGCACGCGCCATCGCAACCGGGTCTCCCGCGATCGCGATCGCCGTGTTGACGAGCACCGCGTCGGCGCCGATCTCCATCGCCTCGGCGGCGTCGCGCGGCACGCCGAGCCCGGCGTCGACGACGACCGGTACGCCGGCCTGCTCGATGATGATTTCCACCGCGTCCCGGGTGCGAAGGCCCTTGTTCGAACCGATCCACGACCCGAGCGGCATGACCGTCGCGCAGCCCGCCTCCTCGAGTCGCCGGCACAGAACCGGATCGGCGGAACAGTAGGGCAGCACGGTGAAGCCGTCGGCGACCAGGATCTCGGCGGCCCGCAGCGTTTCGATGGGATCCGGTGCGAGATACCGGGGGTCTGGCGTCACCTCGAGCTTGACGAAGCCCGACATCCCGCCCGCCCGCGCGAGACGCGCCAACCTGACCGCCTCGTCCGCGGTGACTGCGCCCGACGTGTTCGGGAGCAGCAGAAACCGCTGCGGGTCAAGGAAATCGAGGATGTCCCCCTCGCCGGCGCGGGTGAGATCGACCCGGCGCAAGGCCACGGTGACGATGTCGGCGCCGGACGCGTCGAGAGCCTCGCGCATCACTACATGACTCGAGAACTTGCCGGTGCCTACGAGCAGTCTGGAGCGGAACGACCTGCCGCCGATGACGAGTGGATCGGCGTACGCCGCTTTGGTGGTCATGAAACGTGCAACTCCCCTCGCCGGCATTACCCGGATCGGGTGGTGCGGGTCGCCGGCGCGTTGTGCCGGCCTCTCAGCCCGATGGCTCGAGCTCCCCGGATGGACAGGGCGTCGTACGCCGCCCAGTCTAGCCGCCGGGGCGGCCGGCCCAGAACCCTGCCGCGATGTCGACCGGCTCAGGTCGACCCGGCTCAGATCGACGGGTCGGCGAAACGCAGCGAGTTGAGCAGGGTCTCGGTCAGGTCGATCTGGGCGACCACTGCGGCCAGCGCCGGCGGCACCGCGGCGTCCTCGGCGGCGTACATGAAGCTGTTGAGCACTTCGTTGGCGCCCACCCGCACGCCCCGGGTCAGGCAGTACTCACCGAGCGCGAATTCCCAGGAGAAGACAGCGCCGGACTCGTCGTCGGCGACGTGGCAGTAGTAGGTGAGGAATCGGTTGCCACGCAGCGCGTAGTGGGACACACCTCCGCGGCCCACTGATGTGAAGTAGAAACCGATCGACTCGATGTCCTCGACGAATGCCACCCGCACATCCTGCCCGCAACGCGCCGGGGATGCGCAGCCGGCATCTGCTGGGCATGGGAAGTCTCGATGGTCACTGCGCTGCGCGTCGCCCGCGCCGCCACCGTCGTCCGGATCGCGGTCACACCAGCCCCACTTGTCACACTGGTAACAAGCCGGGTACGTTCGAAGCTTGCGGTTGGGGAAGGCCGCGCTCGCGCCTCCGCGCGGCGACCTCGCCGCGCCGTGACCCCGGTAGGACGCAGTCGCTCATGACCGGACGGCCGGCCTCCCCGCTCGTCGCATCGCGGCGACTCATCGGGCTGACCCGGGCGATCGCCGTACCGCTGATCCTGGGAATCGTGCTTTCCGCCGGCGCGGCCAACATGGTGCGAGTCAAACAGGGCGACACGCTCAGCTCGATCGCAAAGCGCTATCACACCACCGTCGCCGCCCTGCGCCAGCTCAACGACATCCCGGGCAACAGCTTCATCTTTGCCGGGCAGTCGCTGCGGGTGCCCGCCGGCGCGATCGACAGCGCCAAACCCCGTGCGGCCAGCCGGGTGCCGCGCTACCACCGGGTCGTCGCTGGTGACACCCTCGTGGAGCTGGCGGCCCAATACCGGACGTCGGTTTCCTGGCTGCAGGCAGCCAACAAGCTGCCCCGCTCACGAATCATCAGACTCGGCGACCGGCTGCTGGTCGGCTTCGAGACGGCCGCGCCGGCGACCAGCCACAGTGCGCGGATCCACGTGCCCGCAGCCGTCCCCCGGAGCCGGGTGAAAGAGCTCATCAAGGCGGAGGCCAAGCGCGCGCACATCGACCAGCATCTCGCCCTTGCGCTGGCGTGGCAGGAGTCCGGCTTTCAGATGGACATCGTCTCGAGAGCCGGCGCGGTGGGCGCGATGCAGGTGATGCCGGACACCGGCCGCTGGATGAGTGCCAACATCGTCGGCCGCCCGCTCGACCTGTCGGACGTAGAGGACAATGTGATCGCGGGCGTGCGATTCCTCGCGGTGCTGCTGCGAATCACCGGCAAGACGCCGGCGGCACTGGCCGGCTACTACCAGGGCCTCGCGTCGGTGAAGAACAACGGTCAGTACGCCGACACCAAGGCCTACGTGCGCAATGTGCTGTCCCTGCAGCGGCGGTTCAGACGAGGGTGACCGACGAGTCGCCCGTAGACTGGGTGCTCGTGGACATCACCACAGCCGATCCGTTGATCGGCCAACTCTTCGACGGGCGCTACCGGGTTGACGCTCGCGTGGCACGCGGCGGGATGGCGACCGTCTACACCGGTTTCGACACCCGGCTGGACCGGATCGTCGCGATCAAGGTGATGCACCAGTCGCTCGCCGAGGACGATGCCTTCGTCGCCCGCTTCCACCGGGAAGCCAAAGCCGCTGCCCGCCTGTCGCACCCCAACGTCGTCGCGATCTACGACCAGGGATCCGATGGCGGCCGCGTCTTCCTGGTGATGGAACACATCGACGGCGGCACGCTGCGTGACCGGCTGCGGTCCGAGGGCCGGCTCTCTCCCGCCGCTGCCCTTGGAGTGATGGAGCCGGTCCTCGAGGCTCTCGCCGCGGCCCACGACGCCGGTCTTGTGCACCGGGACGTCAAGCCTGAAAACATCCTCATCAGCTCAGACGGCCGGATCAAGGTGGCCGACTTCGGCCTGGCCCGCGCCATCGAGACGACTGGCATGACCACGACCGGGCTGCTCATCGGCACCGTCTCCTATCTCGCCCCGGAACAGGTCTCGACGGGCCGCGCGGATCCGCGCAGCGACGTCTATTCCGCCGGAATCGTTTTGTTCGAACTGCTCACCGGCGCGCCGCCCTACGACGGCGACACCCCGCTCTCCGTGGCCTATCGGCACGTCAACGACTCGGTGCCCGCGCCGTCAAGCCTGCTCGTCGGCGTGCCCCGCGAGGTCGACGAAGTCGTCCGCCGGGCTACTCTGCGCGACCCGGAAGCCCGGCCTGCAACGGCCCGCGACCTGCTCGTCGGCGTACGCCACGCCCAGCTCGCGGTCGCCGCCGCGGGTGCCACCACCGCCCTACGGCCAATCGCCGACGCACCAACCCTGATCACCCCGCTCCGCCGCGGTCGCGGTCCGAATCCCAATTACACCAGGGTGTTGCGGGCCCCGGGAGGCGGCCGCCCACCGATCGTCGGGCCCGTACGCCGCCGCCGACGACCGCGCCGCAGCGCGGTCGCCCTGCTCGCCATCCTCCTGTTGGCGCTCGCGGTGGCGATCATCGGCTGGCGGCTCGGTGTCGGAAGCGGTCACGCGAGCAACTCGAAAGGCAAGAGCAGTTCCGCTGCGTCGTCGGCGGCCCAATCGACAGCGCCGGCCGCGCCGACCCCGATCGTCACCGACGACGTCCGCAATCTCACATTCACCGAAGCCAAAGCCAAGTTGGAGGGGCAAGGCTTCCTCCGGGCCGACAAGTCCGATGTTTTCAGCGAGACCGTTGCCAAGGACTTCGTGATCGACCAGACACCCGTGGCCAAAGCCCAGGCCAAACAGGGTGATGTCGCGACACTGGTCGTCTCCAAGGGGCCCGAACGCGTCGGCGTACCCAAGCTGGTCGGTGTCCCGAAAGCCGCGGCTATCAAGGCTCTGACCGATGTGCAGCTCGCCGTCGGCACCCAGCAGGATGCGTTCAGCGAGACGGTGGCCAAGGACATCGTGATCTCCGCCGGGAAGGCTCAGGGCGACCCGGTCGCGCCGCAGACCAAGATCGACCTCGTCGTGAGCAAGGGCAAGCAACCTGTCCCGGTGCCGGACGTGACCGGCAAGGCGTACGACGCGGCGGCCAAGATCCTCAGCGACCTCAAGCTCAAGGCGTCCAGGACGGACGCCTACTCCTCGACCACGGCGCTGGGTCTCGTGGTCTCGCAGAGCCCGGCCGGCCCCCTGGTCTCCGGCGACACCGTCAAACTGGTCGTCTCCAAGGGACTGCCGCCGGTTGCCATGCCCAAGGTGCTGGGGCTGTCCCGCCGTGAAGCCGTCAAGCGCATCACCCGGCTCGGCCTGCAGGTGATCCTCGTCGACTTCCCGGGCCGGCGCGGCAGCACCGTGATAGACCAGCGACCCGCGCCGGGGGTCATGGTGCCCGCGCACAGCACGGTCACGATCTACCTGTTCTAGGCGCTACTGCGGCCCGTCGTCGGGCGCTTCCTCGTAGGAGAAACGCTGCTCGGCCCAGGGATCAGCGCGGTTGTGGTAGCCGCGCTCCTCCCAGAAACCCCGGCGGTCGCTGGTCAGGTACTCGACGCCCCTGGCCCACTTGGGGCCTTTCCATGCATACAGATGCGGTACGACGAGTCGCACCGGATAGCCGTGCTCCGGCGTCAGCGGCTCCCCGTTGTGACCGGTTGCGAACAACGCCTGCGCGTCCGCGAAGTCCGAGAGGCGCATGTTGGCCGAGTACCCGTATTCGCCCCAGATCATCACGTTCGTCGTGGCCGGATCCGGTGGGAACCGCTCGAGAAAAACCCGGGTCGGTACGCCGCTCCAGACGTTGTCGAGCGTCGTGAACTTCGTCACGCAGTGGAAGTCGGCGGTGGCTGTGACGGCCGGAAGAGCGGTGAACTCGGCCCAGGTCAGCGTGTGCTCGGCAGCGACCGCGCCGAAGATCCGGAAGTCCCACCGGTCCGGTTTGAACTTCGGGATGGAGCCGTAGTGCAGCACCGGCCAGCCACGTGGGATGTACTGCCCCGGCGGCACGCGGGCGGGTTCGCTGGACATGGGCCGGATCATCGCATTGCGGCCGCGCCCGGACGAAGCCGGACGCTGAGAGGGCGCCCGCCGCCGCCGGCACGGCGCGGACACGGCGGCCTGACGCGAGAAATCCGTACCTGCATGGCAGAGTGGGCGACCGCATCGGACGATCGATAGGTGACGAACTTGCGCACGACGCACCGGCTCCTACTCTCCAGCGCGCTCATGTTGTTCCTCGAACTGGTCCTGATCCGCTGGCTGGGCTCCAACGTGCTGCACCTCTCCTACTTCACCAACTTCGTGCTGCTCGGATCCTTCCTCGGCATCGGGCTCGGGTTCCTCAACGCCCGCAGGCCGTGGAGCCTGCTGCCCTGGTCGCCGGTGATCCTGGCAGCGCTCGTCGCGTTCATCCGGGTCGAACCGGTCCGCATCAACCGGGCCAGTGGCCAGATCATCTACTTCACCTCCAGCCGTGACCCCTCGGGCCCGCCGGTGTGGATCACACTGCCGCTGATCTTCGTCGCCGTTGCGGCGACGCTGATCGGCCCGGCAGAGGCGGTTGCCCGCTGCTTCAAGGACATGAAGCCGCTCGATGCCGATCGCCTCGACCTGCTCGGCAGCATCCTCGGCATCCTCGCCTTCACGGCGATGTCCTTCCTCCGGGCGCCTTCGGTCGTGTGGGGAGCGATCGTCGCGGCGGCGTACATCGTGCTGCTGCTGCCTGACCTTCGCATCCCAGGCGGCATTCGCATCCCCGGTGGCATCGGCGTCGTCGCTGCCGGAGCTCTCGTCGTAATGCTCGGCTTCGAGTCGGCGGACGCCGGCATCACCTGGTCGCCGTACTACAAGGTCAAGACGACGACGTACGCCGACAACGGCGGTGCGAAGCAGGTCTACATCGACGTCAACGGGGTGCCGCACCAGGTCATGCGCACTGCCGTCAACAAGCTGACCGAAGGGCAGTACGGCGAGGCCTACAAGCGGTTCGCGCGCAACGTTGCGGACGGCAAGCTCAACAACGTGCTGATCGTCGGCGCCGGCTCCGGCAGCGACGTCGCGATCGCATTGTCCAAGGGCGCAAAGCACATCGACGCGGTCGAGATCGATCCACGCATCCTGCAGATCGGCAGGCAGGGAAACCCCGACAAGGCGTACGCCGACCCGCGGGTCAGCGCACACGTCAACGACGGCCGCGCCTACCTGGAGCACACGAAAACCAAGTACGACATGATCCTTTTCGCCCTGCCGGACTCGCTCGTGCTGGTCAACGGCGCCAGCGCGATCCGTCTCGAGTCCTACCTCTTCACCAAGGAAGCGATCCAGGCGGCACGCAAGCACCTGGCGCCCGGTGGCGGGTTCGCCATGTACAACTACTACCGGGAAGCCCGCCTGGTCGACCGGCTCGGTGGCACCCTCGCCGACGTGTTCGGGCACGACCCCTGCATCGACAGGATCGGCGGCCAGCAGGCGGTCATCTCGGCCGGCCTGACGCCCGCGGACCAATCCTGCAACCCGAGCGAGCCGCCACTCAACGCGATCAGGAAGGCGCCGGCGACCGACGACCACCCGTTCGTCTATTTCTTCGGACCGGGACTGCCCAAGATCTACGTCGGTGCCCTGGCCCTGATCCTGCTGCTCAGCCTGATCCTCGTGCGCGCCCTGGCCGGCCCGTTCGGGCAGATGCGGCAGTACGCCGACCTGTTCTTCATGGGGGCTGCTTTCCTGCTGCTCGAGACCAAGAACGTCACGTCGTTCGCGCTGCTGTTCGGCACCACCTGGGTCGTCAACGCGATCGTCTTCAGCGGGGTTCTGCTGGCCGTACTGCTCGCGGTCGAGACCACCCGAAGATTTCGTACGCCACCATTGCGCGTGGTCTATGCGGGCATCGCCGGATCGCTGGTGCTGGCCTACGCGGTGCCCAACTCCGCGCTGCTCGGCCTCGGCGTCGTACCCCGGCTGATCCTGGCGGTGACTCTCGCCTTCGCGCCGATCTACCTCGCCAATGTCGCGTTCTCCAAGCGGTTCGCCGTCAGCGACGACTCCCGGGCGGCGTTCGCGGTCAACATCCTCGGCGCGATGGTCGGCGGCTGCCTCGAATACCTCGGGCTGCTGACCGGCTACCGCAATCTGCTGATCCTCGCTGCAGTTCTGTACCTGATCGCCTTCCTGCTCACTCCGAGGCTCCGCGGCGGGGTCGCTGTCGCGGCGTAGTCTCCAGCGGGCGCTCTGTTAGCGTCTGGCCGTGCCTGACGCCGCCGTCACCGTTCTGGGTTCCGGCACGGCCGGCTTGGCTACCGCGCTGGTGCTCGCCCGCGACGGTAACCGGGTCCGCCTGATCGAACGCGACACCTTCGAGCCCGGCGGGCCGGCGGACGCGGTGCACTGGCCGCGCAAGGGAGTGCCCCAGTTCCTGCTGCCACACTCATTCATACCCCGCGGCCGGGCGGAGCTGCGTAGGCACCTGCCCGACGTGTACGCCGCCTTGCTCGCCGCAGGCGCTGCTGAGGTCGACGTCCGACCGAAGCTTCCTGGCACCCTGACCGACGCTGACGATGACCTGCGGTTTCTCGCCGTGCGCCGACCCCTGGTCGACTGGGCGCTGATGCAAGCGGTGATTGCCGACGCGCGCATCGACGTGCGGACCGGCTCGACTGTCGATGGGCTGCGCGCGGCGGACGGCCGTATCAGCGCGGTGGTGGTCGACGGCGCCATGCTGCCGGTCGACCTCGTGGTGGACGCGCTCGGCCGGCGCTCGCGGACGGCGCGGTGGCTTGTCGAGGCGGGTGTCGCGTCTGCTGACAGCGAGAGCAACGACTGCCACGTCACCTACTACAGCCGCTACTACCGGTTGAAGGCCGGGTGCGAGCTGCCGGACGGGCCCTGGCTGCGCGGCCCGCGCGGCGATCTGGGCTACCTGGGCTTTGCGGCTTTCCACGGTGACAACGGGACTGTCGCCGCGCTGCTGGAGGTGCCCGCCGGCGTACCGGAGTGGCGAGTTCTCAACGACCCGGCCGCGTTCGAACGAGCGGTCGCTGCGATCCCGGCGCTGCGGCAGTGGGCTGATGCAGAAAGAGTCGATCCGATCACCGGGGTCGCGGCGATGGCCGGGCTGCGCAACACAATTCGCAGTTATGACGGCTATCGCGTCACCGGCCTCGTCCCCGTCGGTGACGCCTATTCACACACGGATCCGGTGTTGGCGCACGGGCTGTCCTTTGCCCTCATCCATGCGAGCGCCCTGGCGGCTTGCCTTCGCGAGCACAGAGACCGCGACGATGCGCTTGCCTCGTACGCCGCTGCCACGGCACCTGCGCTGCGGCAGCGGTTCGAGTTCGCGACGCGGCTCGACGAGCAGCGCCGGCGGCTGTGGAACGGCGAGACGGTCGACTTCACCCGTCCCGACGGTGGGGCTTATGAGCTCTTCACGTTCGTCGCTGGCGGTGCTGCCGCACTCGTTGACCCGGACGTGTTCCGGGTAGTAGTCCGCCGGCTCGGGTTGCTCGATGGCACGGACGTCCTCGACTCGGATGTCGAGTTGCAGCAACGGATCGCCGGGATCTTCGCCGGCATGCTTGCAACGCCGAGGCCGCGGCCTGGACCGTCGCGGGACGAGATGCTCGCGCTTGCAGGCAGACCGCTCGGCTGAACCAGGTTGCGCTCGCCTACGAATGCTGCGCTATCGTTCGGCCATGATTCTCACCAGCTACGCGTTTTGGTATGCGCCCGGCCCGGGTCGACCCGGTGCAGGAGCGCACGCTCGCGCGTAGCGACCTCACCACAACGGACCCCGGGCCTACTGCCCGGGGTTTTTTTGTGCCCTTCGTTCGTCCACCGGAAGGAACAGTCAGCAATGGTCGTCGTCATGGGTCACGAGGCCGGTCCGGCCGAGATCGACGCCGTGGTCACCTTGGTCGAGGCCGCAGGCGGCTCGGCGTTCGTCAGTCGCGGCGTCTCGCGAACGATCGTCGGTCTGGTCGGCGACATCCAGCAATTCGAGTCGCTCAACCTGGCGAACCTCCCAGGAGTGAGCGAGGTCCTGCGCATCAGCAAGCCCTACAAGCTGGTCTCGCGCGAACATCACCCGCAGACCTCGACGATCCTCGTCGGCGGCGTACCGATCGGGTCTTCCACTTTTACCCTGATTGCCGGCCCGTGCGCAGTAGAGGACGCGGACCAGACCCTCGCCGCCGCGCTGATGGCACAGCGCGCCGGCGCGGTGCTGCTGCGCGGTGGCGCGTACAAGCCGCGCACCTCCCCCTACGCCTTCCAGGGTCTGGGCGAGGCGGGTCTGAAGATCCTCGCGGACGTGCGAACGGAGACCGGTATGCCCGTGGTGACAGAGGTCGTCGATGCCCGCGATGTCGAGCTGGTCGCGTCGTACGCCGACATGCTGCAGATCGGCACCCGTAACATGCAGAACTTCGCCCTGCTTCAGGCGGTCGGCTCGACCGACAAACCGGTGATGCTCAAGCGCGGTCTGACCGCCACGCTGGAGGAATGGCTGATGGCCGCGGAGTACATCGCGCAGCGAGGCAACCTGCAGATCGTCTTGTGCGAAAGGGGAATCCGCTCATTTGACCCGTCGACACGCAACACGCTGGACATCTCGGCGGTGCCGATGATCCGCTCGATGAGCCACCTGCCGATCATCGTCGACCCGTCCCATTCGGCCGGTCGCAAGGACCTCGTCGTGCCACTCGCGCGGGCCGCGATGGCGATCGGCGCGGACGCGGTGATGGTCGACGTACACCCGCATCCCGAGACGGCGCTGTGCGACGGTCCACAGGCTTTGGTGGAGTCGGACCTGCTCGAGCTCGCCGAAGCCGTGCGGACGATCCCGGCGCTGCTGGGCCGGCGTCCAGCGACCCGGCAGGCATCGACGGTCTAGTTGAGCGGCGTCAAGGGCGAGTTAGGCCGGAAATACCGGCCTGACTCGCCCTGGATCACGCCCGTTGGGTGCAGCGTCGTCGTTCAGTCGCCGGAAGAGAAAGCCGCATCGAAGGAGGCGGTCGGTGGTGAGATCGCCAGCCGGCGAACGAACTGGAGCGCTTCCGGTCCGCCGACGAGGCGATCCATGCCGGCGTCCTCCCACTCGATCGAGATGGGACCGTCGTACCCGATGGTGTTGAGCATCCGGAACGCCGCCTCCCACGGGACGTCGCCGTGCCCGGTCGACACGAAGTCCCAGCCGCGGCGGGGGTCGGCCCAGGCCAGATGCGAGCCCAGGCGGCCGTTGCGGCCATTGCCCACCTGACGCTTCGCGTCCTTGCAGTCGACGTGGTAGATGCGGTCCTTGAAATCCCAGAGGAAGCCGACCGGATCGAGGTCCTGCCAGACGAAGTGGCTCGGGTCCCAGTTGAGTCCGAACGCCGGCCTGTGACCAATGGCCTCCAGAGTGCGCACCGTCGTCCAGTAGTCGTACGCGATTTCACTGGGATGCACCTCGTGCGCGAACCGCACGCCCACCTCGTCGAAAACGTCGAGGATCGGGTTCCAGCGGTCGGCGAAGTCCTGGTAACCGGCGTCGATCATCGCCTGCGAGGCTGGCGGAAACATCGCGACGGTGTGCCAGATGCTCGAGCCGGTGAAGCCGATCACGACGTCGACGCCGAGTCTGTGAGCGGCCCGCGCGGTGTTCTTCATCTCTTCCGCGGCTCGCTGCCGCACGCCCTCCGCGTCGCCGTCGCCCCAGATGCGCGAAGGGAGGATTCCCTTGTGTCGCTCGTCGATGATGCTGTCGCAGACCGCCTGCCCTACCAGGTGGTTGGAGATCGCCCAGACCTTCAGGTCGTACTTCGCCAACAGGTCGTGCCGGCCCTGAACGTACGAGTCGTCGGCGACCGCCTTGTCGACCTCGAAATGGTCGCCCCAGCAGGCCAGCTCGAGCCCGTCGTAGCCCCAATCGGAGGCGAGCCGGGCGACTTCTTCGAGCGGCAAGTCGGCCCACTGCCCGGTGAACAGCGTGATCGGTCGGGTCATCCTGACTCCCCTGGTACGTCGCTGGTTTCGTTGATGTCCTGCTCGCGTCAGTCGGATGCGACCGGAGTCCAGCCGGCCTCGTTCTCAGCACTGTGGGAAACCGCCGCAAGCACTTGCTGTACGACGAGTCCATCCGCAAAGGACGGCGTCGGATCCGTCTGCGTGCCGATCGCCTCGAGCAGGTCGCGAATCTCGTGCGTGAACGTGTGTTCGTAACCAATGATGTGCCCGGGTGGCCACCAGGCGGACATGTACGGGTGTTCGCTCTCGGTGACGAGAATGCGTCGAAAACCCTGTGCAGCAGCCGGTTCGGACGAATCATAGAATTGCAGCTCGTTCATCGACTCGAACTCGAACGCGATCGTGCCACCGTCGCCGTTGACCTCGATCCGCATTCCGTTCTTGCGACCCGTGCCGAAGCGGGTGGCCTCGAAACTGCCGAGAGCGCCGCCCGCAAACCGGGCGATGAACACCGCTGCGTCGTCGACCGTCACCGCGCCCTTCTCGCTGCCGGCGGCCGACGCCGCCAGACCCGAGGAGGCGCCCGACAGCGGGCGTTCCTTGACGAACGTCTCGGTCAGCGCGGAAACGCCGGTGATGCGGTCATCAATGAGGAACTGCGCCGCATCGACGAGGTGCGCGCCGAGATCGCTGAGCGCACCCGACCCCGCCTGGTCGGCCTGCAGCCGCCAGACGAGCGGGAAATTCGGGTCGACCAGCCAGTCCTGCAGATAGACGGCGCGGACATGCCTGATCGTCCCGAGCCGGCCGGCGGCGATCAGCTGGCGCGCCAGCACCAGCGCCGGCACCCGGCGGTAGTTGAACGCGACCATGCTGCGTACGCCGACGCGTTGCGCCCGCTCTGCAGCCTCCACCATCGCCTTGGCCTCTTCGACGGAGTTGGCCAGCGGCTTCTCGCAGAACACGTGCTTGCCGGCGTCGAGCGCGGCGATGGCGATCTCCGCGTGGCTCGATCCCGGCGTGCACACATCGACAAGCTGGATGTCGTCGCGCCCGATCAGGTCCTTCCACTCGGTTTCGTACGACGCCCAGCCCAGCTTCGCCGCCGCCGCCGCGACCCTTTCGGCGTCCCGCCCGCAGATCGCGTTCATGGACGCGACAACGGGCAGGTCGAAGACCCGCCCGACGGTTCGCCAGCCCTGCGAGTGCGCCGCACCCATGAACGCATACCCGACCATGCCGACGCCCACCGTCGGCTGGCCGGGACGTGCCGCGGCCGCAGCGGATGCGCCCGTCTCTCCTCGTGTCATCGGTGCGGCTCCTCGCCCTGTTGCGTGTTCCGTGAATCGTTGCGGTGATGCCTACCGCTTGCGCCGGTCAGGACTTGAAGCCGGTGTCCAGGTACTGGTCGACGTTGTCCTTGGTGATGGTCGCGGAGGACAAGATGATGATCTTCGGTACGTCCTTCTCGACGAGGTCGGCCATGCCCTTGCCGTTGGCAAGCAGCCGCGCCAGCTTGATCGCCGACGATGCCATCGAAGGGCTGTACGTCACGGTGGCCTTCAACACGCTGTTGTCAGCCTTGATGAGGTCCATCGCGTCCCTCGATCCGGCACCGCCCACCATGAAGAATTCACTGCGGTTGGCCTGCTTGATCGCCGCGAGTACGCCGACGCCCTGGTCGTCGTCGTGGTTCCAGATCGCGTTCAGCTTGGGCGCAGCCTGCAGCATCTGGGTGGCGGCGGTGCTGCCGGACTCGACCGTGAATGCCGCCGGAACGCTGTTCGTGACCTTGTAGCCGGCCGCCGACAGCGCGTCCGCGAAACCCTTGCTCCGGTCGACTGTCAGAGGCAGGCTCGGGATACCCGCGATCTCACCGATCTTGGCGTCCGCGGGCGAGACGCCCTTTTCCTTCAGCACTTTTGCCACGTAGTTGCCGGCGGACACGCCCATGCCGTAGTTGTCGCCGGCGATGTGCGTCCGGTATGCCAACGGCGAATCGAAGATCCGGTCGAGGTTGATGACCGGGATTCCCGCATCCATCGCCTTGCGCCCGATCGCCGTCAGCGCCTTGCCGTCGTGCGGCAGGATGACAAGGACACCGACCTTGTCGTTGATCAGGGTTTCAACCTGCGATATCTGCAGGTTGAGGTCGTTCGTGCCCTCGGTCGCCTTGAACGTGATGTCGCTGTACTTGCCGGCGGTGTCCCTGGCGTTGTTGGTGATGGCCGCTATCCATCCGTGGTCGGCGGCAGGCGCCGAGAAGCCGAGCACGAACTTCTTGCCCGCCGCCTCATTAGCCCCGGAAGCGGCGGCTGCTGCCGTTGTTGCCGATGTCGCATCCGCCTTCTTCGCCTTGTTGCTGGTGCAGCCTGCGAGCACCGCGCCGGCGCCCACCGCACCCGCTCCGAGGAGGAAACCCCGACGGCCGAAGCCGCTCTCTTCCATGACTTCCTTGCTCATTGCTTCTCCTTCTTGCGATGGGTGAGGGTGTCCCAGCAACGACGTAAGCGCCGCTAGGTGGAGCGGGTGGTGCGAGCGAGCCGCTGCTGGAACAACACAGCGGCGACGATGATCACGCCGCGGGCAATGGCCTGCTTCGACGTCGAGTAGTTGTTCAAGGCGAAGATGTTGCTGACGGCTGCGAAGATCAGCACGCCGATCACGGTGCCGGCGATGGTGCCCCGGCCGCCGGAAAGGATCGTGCCGCCGATGACGACGGCTGCGATGGCGTCGAGTTCGTACAGCAGTCCGTGCGTGCTGCTGCCCGTCGTCGTACGGGCCATGATCATGACAGCGGCGATGCCGCAGCAGAATCCGAGCAGCGCGTACAGCATCAGGGTGTGGCGGCGCACGTCGATGCCGGCCAGCCGGGCGGCTTCGGTATTGCCGCCGATGGCGAACGTCCTTCGGCCGAATGTCGTGCGGTTGAGGATGAGCCACCCGATCAGGGCGACCACGGCAAACATGATGACGAGGGTCGGGATCCCGAACGGTTCCGATTGGAAGAACTTGTTGAAGCCGGCCTCCTTGACGACCTGCGTGCGCCGCTGCGACATCTCCTCCGCCAGACCCCGCGCGGACGCGAGCATCGCCAGCGTCGCGATGAAAGGCGCGATCCGGCCGTAGGCGATCAGCAGGCCGTTGACCGCTCCGACCGCCGTCCCGACGAGCACGGCCACCAGCACCATGCCCGCCGGCCCGTAGGACTGGGAGGAAACGGTCGTCGCCCACACCGACGCGAGCGCGACGATCGCTCCGACGGACAGATCGATCCCGCCGCCGATGATGACGAACGTCATGCCGATGCTCACGACACCGGTCGTTGCGGCCAGCCGAAGGATCGTGAGGATGTTGCTCTTGCGGGCGAACAGTCCGCCTGATCCGAAGCCGCCCGTCGTGGCGACACCGACGATGCAGATGATGAGCAGGACGAGGACGAGGCCAGCGTTGCGCATGCCGGGTGAGTCGAGAAGCCGGGTGATTCGCGAGCCCTGTTCACTCTGCGTCGCGGCGCGCTCCACCCGCGCTGTCTCGTCCGCCTGGGGTGCATCCGGCGTCGGCTCGACCGCGGTCGTCCGCTGATCGTTGTCGGTCACGACTGGGCTCCGTTCGACGTGCCGGTCGGGTGCGCGGACATGGATTCGGGTCCGGACATCACGAGGTCGAGGACCCGCGACTCGTCGAGTTGCGAGGCTGCCGACTCGTGCACGATGCGGCCCTCGCGGACGACGAGCACCCGGTCGGCCAGCCCGAGCACTTCCGGCACCTCGCTCGAGACGAGGAGTACGCCGACGCCCGAGTCGGCCAGGCGGCGTACCAGCGCATAGAGCTCGGCCCGCGCGCCGACGTCGACTCCGCGAGTTGGTTCGTCGAGAAGCAGCAGCCGGCAACCCTTCAGCAGCCATCGGGCTACGACGGCTTTCTGCTGGTTGCCCCCGGACAGCGTGCGGGCCGGCCTGCGCGGGTCGGCGGGCCGCAATTCGAGTGTGCGGACCTGATCTTTCGCGTCGCTCAGTTCGCGACCGCGATCGAGCCAGCCCAAGCGCGAGTAGCGCTTGAGCGAAGCGGCAGTGATGTTGTGAGTCACCGCGTGGTCGAGGAACAGCGCCTGGCTCTTGCGTTCCTCCGGAGCGAGGCCGATCCCGCGGCGTACAGCGGAGGTGACGCTGCCCGGCGTCAGCGGCTTGCCTTCGAACAGGACACGGCCGTGCGACGGCCGGCGGGCGCCGTACACCGTCTCGAGGATCTCGGACCGGCCCGCACCGACGAGTCCCGCGAGACCCACGATTTCACCCGCCCGCACCGAGAACGAGACATCGTCGAAAACCCCTGGTAGCGATAGGTTTTCGACCCGCAGCAGCTCCGATTGCGAGGGCTCTTCGGTGCGCGTCGGGAAAGCGTGCTCGACGCTGCGCCCGGTCATCAGCGTGACGACTTCGACGGTAGGCGTGGTCTTGGCGGGCAGGCCGGTCGCGACGGTGCGGCCGTCCTTCAGCACCGTCACCCGGTCGCCGATCTGGCGGATCTCCTCGAGCCGGTGCGAGATGTAGACGATTGCTACGCCCTGGGCGGTCAGTTCGCGGATGACCCGGAACAGGTTGGCCACTTCGTCACCGGCGAGCACCGCTGACGGCTCGTCCATCACCAGCAGCCGCGCGTCGTGCGACAGCGCCCGCGCCATGCTGACGATCTGCTGCCCCGCTGACGAGAGCTGGCTGACTTCCCGGCCCGGCGAGATCTCGCCGTGGCCGAGCCGCTTCAGGACAGCGCGGGTGGCAGCGCGCGTCTCACCCCTGCGGGTCCAGCCGGCTGTCGCTTTCTCGTGGCCGAGCCAGACGTTCTCCGCGACGCTGAGGCCCGGCACCAGGTCGAGTTCCTGGTAGATCGTGGCGATGCCGAGCCGCATGGCCGCGATGGGGGTCGAGAGGGCCACGGGCTCGCCGTTCCACTGGATCGAGCCCTCGTCCGGCTGGTGTACGCCGGCGAGCACCTTGATGAGCGTCGACTTGCCGGCGCCGTTCTGCCCGAGCAGGCAGTGCACCTCGCCCGGCTCGACGTCCAGGTCGACTCCGTCGAGCGCGCGCACGCCGGGAAAGACTTTGACGATCCCGCTCATCGTCAGAAGCGGCGCGCTCACGACTCACCTTGTCGGTTAGTTGCTGGCATGCGCGTTTTCATCCAATTCCGCTGCGGAAAGTCGCTGCTGAGAGTCGAACATTGCATGTCGTGCAACCGATTCGGGAATAGTAGTGCGAGCCGACAAATTAGCGACTGTCGCTCGGAAAACACAAGAGCCGGACCATGATCGGCAAGGAACTGTTGCGGAGTCGTTATCTGCGCCGTCGCTCTCACGGCGAACCCAGCGTGTGTTCGAACGCCATTGCTACGGCGCCGAGCACCCCGGCTGCCGAGCCGAGCTCGGACAGCACGATCGGCAGGCTTCCCGTGGCGAGTGGCAGCGACCGGCGGTAGACGACAGCGCGGATCTCGGCGAGCAGCTGATGCCCGAGGCCGGCGACCCCGCCGCCGATCACGATCAGCGAGGGGTTGAAGAAATTCGTCAGGCTGGCGAGGGTGCGGCCGACCGTGCGGCCCCCCTCCCTGATAAGTGCGGTCGCCGTCGGGTCGCCCGCGAGAGCCGCGGCGCCGACGTCCACGGCGCTGAGCGTTCCGGCTTCTGCCAGCCGGTCGGCCAGCCACTGCGAGGTCCCGTTGCGCGCCGCGGTCATCGCCGCCCGCGCGAGTGCGGCACCGCCGAAGCACGCTTCCAGACACCCGGTGTTACCGCATCGGCAGAGCACGGTTTCTGCGTCGACGGCGATGTGCCCGATGTCGCCTGCCGAGCCGTTGGTGCCGCGGTACACCTCGCCGTGCACCACGATGCCGCACCCGATTCCGGTGCCGATCTTCACGAACAGCACGTTGTCCGCGGACTTCGCCATGCCGACAGCACGTTCGCCCAGAACCATGATGTTGACGTCGTTGTCGACGACGACGGCGCAGCCGTACTCGGTCTGCAGCCGCTCGCGCAGCGGGAAGCCGTCCCAGCCCGGCATCAGCGGTGGGGAGACGGGTACGCCGTCCCGGAACGACACCGGACCCGGAACCCCGATGCCGATGCCCGCGATGTCCTCGAAGTGCCCCTCGGCACGCAGCTTGCCGAGCAGATCCCGGACCAGCTGCAGCGTCGGCCTCGGGCCGACCTCGACGGGATTCTCGGCTTCACTCAGTGCCTTGATCGTGAGTTCCCCGTCGGTCACCGCGACCGTCACCGACGTGACTCCGACGTCGATGCCGACGAAACGCAGCTGCGGATTGAGCCGCACCATCGTGGACCTCCGGCCGCCCCGCGAATCCGCGAGGCCGTCTTCGAGGACGATCTCGAGATCGACGAGCCGGGCAACCTCGGTAGCGACCTTCGACCGCGCGAGTCCGGTGAGCCCTGCCAGCTCCGCCCGCGACCGGCCCCCGTCTCTCAGCAGGCGTAACAAACCCGCCTGGTGGGCGTTTTCGGGGAGATTCATGAACACGCAACCCCTGCCGGTTCCCGCCGCCGGAGTCGGCGCGGTCCGGCCGGACATTAAGAGACAACCGCCTCAGGCGTCTAGTACTTCTGCACGATTCGTTACAACTTTGTTCTCCAGGCTACAAAGTTGTCACCTGGGCAACGCCCGCGGGCCGCGCGCGGCCGCCACAACATGGGACGAGGTTGGACCCTCAAACATCACCCTATGGGGGAGGCTTGGAGGTCCAACCTTCGAGGTTTCAGTCTGTCGCCTTGAGCAGGTCGCGCAGGATCTTGACCGCCGCGGCGATGTCGGCGTCGGTGACGTCGAGGTGGGTGACCAGGCGCACCGTGTCCGGTCCGAGGACGCCGGCCCGAAGTCCCGCATCGCCGGCCCGCTCGACGAACCACGGCGCGCTGGGAGTTGCCTGCAGCTCGCGCGTGTTCAGCAAGACGATGTTCGTCTCGACCTGCGCCGGGTCACAGACGCCGGGCCGTGCGTCGGCGCAGGCTGTCGCCAGTTCGCGTGCGCGCCGGTGGTCGTCGGCGAGTCTGGCCACGTTGCCGGTCACCGCCACGAGCGCGGCCGCGGCGATCACGCCCGACTGGCGCATGCCGCCACCGAGGCGTTTGCGGATGACGCGCGCCTGGCCGAGGACTTCCGGCGTACCTATCAGGAGGGAGCCGACGGGTGCGCCGAGGGCCTTGGACACCGAAACCATCAGCGTGTCGGCCAGCGCGGCGTAGTCCGGCAGCGGCCGGTCCTGAGCGATCGCTGCGTGCCAGATACGGGCGCCGTCGCAATGCAGCTGTACGCCGGCGGCCTCGGTCACCGCGCGCAGTCGCTGCAGCGTCTCGAACGGGTAGACCGCCCCGCCGCCGCGGTTGTGCGTGTTCTCGATCGCGACGGCCCGAGTCGGCACCGTGCCGTAGCGCGGCAGCCGGATCTGAGCTGCGACGACGCCGGGATCGAGCAGGCCGCGGTCCGCCACGACGGTGCGGGTCTGGATGCCGCCGTAGCGCGCGGCCGCACCTAGCTCGTAGCTGACGATGTGCGCGTCGGCATCGGTCAGCACCTCGTCACCGGGAGCAACCAGCACTTGCAGCGCCGTCTGGTTGGCCATCGATCCGGACGGAAAGAACAGCGCGCCCGGCCGGCCGAACATCGCGGCGACCGTCTCCTCGAGCCGGGACACCGTCGGATCCTCGGCGTAGACGTCATCACCGACCTCAGCGCGTGCCATGGCGTGTCGCATGGCGTTGCCGGGCTTTGTCAGGGTGTCGCTGCGCAGATCGATCACGAGTCAAGGCCCTTCAAAAAGGAGACTGCTGCGTCAGTGCTGTTGCAGCATCTCCGCGACCATGAAAGCGAGTTCGAGACTCTGGCTGGTGTTCAGCCGTGGATCGCAGGCAGTCTCGTAGCGGCCGGCCAGGTCGGCTTCGCTGATGTTTTCAGCACCGCCGACGCACTCCGTGACGTCGTCGCCGGTGAGTTCGATGTGTACGCCGCCGGGCCAGGTTCCGAGCGCCCGGTGCACTTCGAAGAAGCCCCGCACCTCGTCGAGCACCCGGTCGAACGAGCGGGTCTTGTACCCGTTCGAGGCTTCGAAAGTGTTGCCGTGCATGGGGTCGCAGGTCCACACGACGGGAATCTCGGCATCTCGGACCGCCTCCACGACCGGCGGCAGTCCGTCCCGGACCTTGCCCGCGCCGAACCGGGTGATGAAGGTGAGCCGGCCCGGTACGCCGTCCGGGTTGAGCCGTTCCGCGAGGCGCAACGCGTCCTTCCCCGTCGTCGTCGGCCCGAGCTTCACACCCAGCGGGTTACTGACCTGCGAGAGCAGTTCGACGTGCGCACCGTCGGGCTCGCGGGTGCGCTCACCGACCCAGAGCATGTGGCCGCTGGTGCCGACGATGTCGCCAGTGCTGTCGTCGCGTCGTACGAGTGCGCGTTCGTACTCCAGCAGCAGCGCCTCATGGCTGACGTACAGCTCGATCTCGTGCGCCGCCGGTGTGTTGGCGACGTTGATGCCGCACGCCGCCATGAACCCCAGCGCGCGGTCGATCTCGTGAGCGAGCTGCTCGTAGCGCTCCCCCGCCGAACTGCGCTTCACGAAGTCCTTGTTCCACGCGTGCACCCGGTGCAGGTCGGCGAAACCACCGGTCGCGTAGGCGCGCAGCAGGTTGAGGGTCGAAGCTGCCTGGTTGTAGGCGCGCAGCATCCGGTGCGGATCGGGAGTGCGTGCCTCCTTGGTCCTGGCCAGGTCATTGACGGAATCGCCGCGGTACGACGCCAGCGGTTCGCCGTCGTACAGCTCCGTCGCGCTGCTCCGCGGCTTCGCGAACTGGCCGGCGATCCGGCCTACCTTGACGACTGGGACGGCGGCGGCGTACGTCAACACGATCGCCATCTGCAGCAGGGTCTTGAGCTTGTCGCGAATCTGGTTGGCGTCGAACGCCGCGAACGTCTCGGCGCAGTCGCCGCCCTGCAGCAGGAAAGCCTCGCCGCGCGCGACCGCCGCGAGCCGCTGGGTGAGGGTCCGGCATTCGCCGGCGAAAACCAGCGGCGGCACCTTCGCCAGCTGGTCGGCGACGCTGCGCAGCACGGCCTCGTCTGGCCACTCCGGCTGTTGAGTCGCGGGCAAGGTGCGCCAGCGCTCGAGATCCACGGTCATGCGCGCAAGCCTAACCGGGCGCGACCCCCACTCCCGCCGATGTTGATCAGCGGCGCCAGTCAGGCGGTTGATGCGGCCAAGGTGGCGGGGGTGGAACGTGGCTTGCATATGGATTGGTCGGGTCATAGCCCGATTGCTCGGGTCCTCCGTATCCCCAAGGCCCGGCGACGAGACGACGACGTCTTCTGGCGAGCACCACCATCAAGCAACCGGCCGCGATCCCCATCAGCAAGACCACGGCTAACAGGACCGTGAAGTCGAACCCGTCGAATTCCTGCCACCATGGCTTCCTGTCGGGCCGCAGCCGTGCGCCGAGTACCGAGACACGCTGCCAATCGCCGTCCCATGCGTGCCGCAGGATTCCTTCGGAGCCCATCGCCACGATCACGACCGGCTCGGTGGAACTGGCAAAAACCATCGACCTTGCACCCGCGTCTGCGCGCGGTCCGGATCCGCAACCCCTGCTGGCCCGATGCTCGATGTCTGCCGCCGGTTCGCTCCACACGACCCGCCAGGTCTGACCTGAGTCGACCGAACCGGCGATGTGCGTGGAATCAACGATCCGGTAACAAACCTGGGTTCGGGTCGGGTGGCAGATCGGGCCGGTGGTCCCGAATGTGGTGCTGGCCGGGTCGTCGGCCGGGTATCCGCCCGGCGGGAAGGTGCCAGCTGGATCGTGCTGTGTCGGCAGCCCTGGTACTGCCGGCGCCCCCTGCTCGAGATAGCTCCAGGTCACACCCTCGTCGGCACTCACGGCACGCGACCAGGTTGTTGCCGCGTAGAGGCGGCCGTCATTCGCAATGACGCCATGGACAACGGGTGACGCCGGACACGAGGTAGCGCCGGTCGCGAGAACCGCACAGGTGGCAACAATCCAACCGGCCGCGGACCGGATCGTTCGCCCCGTCGCCAGCGAGGGCGCGGACGCGCGGTTCCACAGCCACCACCCAACGGGCAGGACGGCGAGCGCGAGTACGTCGCTCGGATCGCGGACGACCTCCATCGGGCCGCCCAGAACACCGAGAACCGAGACGATCGCGTGGTTCGCGACCGGCAGGGTTTTCACCGCGGCGAACACCACCGCCGTCGACCACCACGCGACCAGACCGGCGTACCGGCTGCTCATTCTTGGCAGCAGCAGACCAAATACCAGCGCCAGCAGACCTGGGAAGAACACGAGGCCGGCGAAATCACTGAGCTTGCCCGTCAGCCAGGGCGGCGCGGCACCCTTCCAGACAGCGTCATTGAGGGCCAGCAGGACGATCGACACGACGACAACCGGATGTCTCAGGTAGCGGAGCGCCCGCTGACGTGTGCGCACCGATTCCCCCTGCCTTCGCTGCCGAGCAGCATGCCGGTGTATCGGCGCGGCGAGCGGCGGACAACAGGACTGGAACGCGTTCGATGCGATCCCGTGATCACGGCAAAGGGATCTTGTCCGCCGAGTCAGCGATCAACTGTTCGTGAAAGAGGTGCCCGGACTAGCCGAAGAAGACCTGGGCCTCGCGGTAGTACTCCTCGGGGACCGTCTTGAGAGTGCCGACTGCGTCCTGCAGCGGAACCATCTCGATGGCAGTGCCGTGCAGCGCCGCCATCTGGCCCCACTCGCCGTTGTGAACGGCGTCGATTGCCCGCAGGCCGAAGCGGGTCGCCAGCACCCGGTCGAACGCCGTCGGCGTACCACCACGCTGGATGTGACCGAGGACAGTGCTGCGGGCTTCCTTGCCGGTCCGGTTTTCGATCTCCTGCTCGAGCGTCTGGCCGATGCCCTGCAGCCGGACGTGGCCGAACGCGTCGAGTTCGCCCTCGCGCACGGCCATCGTGCCTTCCTTCGGGACTGCGCCCTCGGCCGCCACGATGATCGGCGCGTAGTTGGTCTTGAAGCGGTGGTCGACGTATTCGCAGACCTTCTCGATGTCGAACGGCACCTCGGGGATCAGGATGACGTTGGCGCCACCGGCGATGCCGGCGTGCAGCGCGATCCAGCCGGCGTGCCGGCCCATGACCTCGACGATGAGCGCGCGGTGGTGCGACTCGGCGGTGGTGTGCAGCCGGTCGATCGCCTCCATCG
>JBDTYE010000013.1:0-26341 GCA_040005895.1 Actinomycetota bacterium
CCGGAGAACTGGTGCGGGTAGTCGTCGACGCGCTGGTCGGGCTGCGGGATGCCGACCCGTTCGAGCAGGTTGATCGCATGCTTTCGGGCGACTTGTTTGCTGACGTCGTTGTGGATCCGGTAGGCCTCGATGATCTGCTTGCCGATCGTGTAGAAGGGGTGCATCGCCGACAGCGGATCCTGGAAGATCATCGCCATCCGTTTGCCCCGCAACGACCGCACGTATTGGGGGCTGGAGGCCACCAGGTCGTCGCCTTCGAGCAACACCTGCCCGGAAATCCTGGCGCTCCCGGGCGGGTGCAAGCCCATGATCGACAAGCTCGTCACGCTCTTGCCTGAGCCGCTCTCCCCGACGATGCCGAGGGTCTTGCCACGCTCGAGCGTGAAGCTCAGGCCGTCGACGGCCTTGACGAGGCCGTCGTCGGTCGGGAAGTGCACTTTCAGGTCGCGCACTTCGAGGAAGGGGGCGGTCACCTTAGGCGCACCCGAGGGTCGACGACCGCATAGAGCAGGTCGACGATCAGGCTGGCCATGACGACGAAGAACGCGGCGACCATCGTGACGCCGAGCACCTTGGGCAGATCGTTGTTTTGCAGACCGATGACGGCGTACTGACCGAGACCGGGGAGCGAGAACGTCGACTCAGTGAGGATCGCGCCGCCGAGCAACAGACCGAGATCGAGACCGAAGATCGTCAGGATCGGGGTCAGCGACGCCCGGAGCCCATGCTTGAAGACGACCGTGCGTTCGGGCAGGCCCTTGGCCCTGGCGGTTCTGATGTAGTCCTCGTTCATGGTCTCGAGCATGCCGGCGCGGGTCAGCCTGGCGTACGCCGCGGCGAACAGGAACGCGAGTGTGATCCACGGCAGGATCAGCGCGTGTGCCCAGTCGAACGGGTTGTGGGCGTCCATCGGGTTGGTTCCACCGGGGGCGGTCCAGTGCAGCGCGTAGGAGAAGATCGACAGTGACAAGAGCCCGGTGAAGAAGATCGGCAGCGAGACGCCGGCCAGGGCGACGCCCATGGCAGCGCGATCGAAGAAGCTGCCGCGTTTGAGGGCGGAGAGCACTCCGGTGGCCACCCCGGCAATCAGCCACAGCACGGCCGCCCCGACCGCCAGAGACATGGTGACCGGCAGCCGATTCTTCAGATCCGGCCACACCGGGTTCTGCGTGATGAACGAGTAGCCGAAGCAGGGCGCCGGGCAGTGCACGGTCGTGGGTCCGGTGTCGTAGTCGGAGCCGGTGAAGATGCCCTTCGCGTAGCGCCCGTATTGCACGTAGATCGGGTCGGTGAAGCCGAGCTTCACGGCGATCTGATGAATTTGCTCGGAGCCTGCCGTCTTGCCGACGTAGCGGCCCGCCAGGTCGTCAGCGGAGGCACCGGCCAGTCGCGGGACGTAGAAGAAGATGGAGAACGCGACCGCGCTGATGACGAACAGCAGCACGAATGCGACGAACAACCGGCGAATTATGTATGCCAGCACGCGGATCGGCTAAGTGCTCGGCGTCCCCACTGTCGCGGGGACGCCGAGCACAGACGCCTTCACCTACCTCTTGAGTGGTGGGCGGACTACTTCTTCGACGTGCCGATCGCGGCGTAGTCGTACATGCCGAAACCGACGTTGACGAAGGCGTTGGTCAGGTTCTCGTTCCGGTAGAGCAGTCCCTTCGCCCACAAGCCTGGCAGTGCCAGCGAGCTTTCCATGATCGTCTTATCGATGTCGGCCCATATCGCTTCACGCTTGGTCTTGTCGGTCTCGGCGAGCGCCTTGTCGAACAGGGCGTCGACCGCGGGCAGCCGGATGCCGATGTTCGTATTGCCACCTGTTGCGCGGATGACGCGGCTGTCGGAGATCTGCTGGAGGAAGCCGAACCCGTCCGGCCAGTCTGCTGCCCAGCCCGCGACGATCATGCCGAGCCCGTTCGTCTTCGCATAGTCGGGCTTACCGGCGTAGAGCTTGTAGTAGTCCGCCGCCGGGAACGGCTTGAGCGTGAGCTTGATGCCGATCTTCGAGAGCGACTGCTGCAACGCCTCCGCGGTCGCCTTCTCCTTCGGCCGCTCGGCCCGGTAAGAGATGTTGGTACTGAAACCGCCGTCCTTACCGCATGCTTTCAGCTCTTCCTTCGCCTTGTCGGGGTCGCCTTCGGGCTTGGTGCCCGCCTCGTACAGGTCGATCACCTTGGCACCGGGGATCTGCGGCGGCAACATGTTGGTCGCGATGTCGCCACCGATCGCGCCGCCGTAGGCCCGCTGGTAACCGGTGTGGTCGACACCGATGAGGATCGCCTTGCGACAGTGCTCATTGTCGAGCGGAGCGACGTCCTTGTTCAGGCCGGTGTACCAGAGGCGGGCGATCGCCGCGGAGTCGGCATTCGCTTTGAGCTTCGGGTCGCCGATGATCTTGCCCTGAGCCGCCGGACCGACGCCCGTTCCTTCAACGGCGATGTCGAGGTCACCGGACTGGAGCCGGTTGTCGATGTCGTCGCTGTTGACGTTGAGCGCGACGGTGATCTTGTCAGCAAGCGGCTTGCGGCCCGAGTCCGGGTCGGTAGCCGGGTCGTAGTTTTCGTTGCGGACCAGTTCGAAGTTCTTGCCCAGGTTGTTGGTCGAGAACTTGTAGGGGCCGCTGGAGATCACGTGCTCCTTGTACTTCGCGCCGGTGTCCTTGGCCGCGGGCACCGGGATCGTGGACGGCAGCTGGGCGAAGTAGTCCATGCCGGCGAACGCGGTCTTCAGGTGGAAGACGATCGTCTGGTCGTCCGGGGTCTCGATCGACTTGTTGTCCTTGCCCTTGTCCTTGTACGGGCCCTTGTAGCCCTGCAGGTCGAGGAAATCGTTGAAGTACGTCGGGCCGTTCGGGAACGCCTCCTTGTCCAGCGCGCGCTCGACGCCGTACTTGACGTCCTTCGAGGTGATCGGCGTGCCGTCCTCGAACTTCACGCCGGCCCGGAGCTTGTACGTCCACGTCTTGGCGTCGGCACTCGGCTTGCCGAGGGTCTCGGCGAGGTCGGGAACGAGTTCGGCCCCAGCTGCGCCCGGAGCCGCCTTGAACACGACCAGTTGGCGCCCGTAGTTGCGGATGAAGTTCCACGAGTACCCGTAGTAGGTGTCCGCGGGGTCGAGGCTGTCCCAGTCACCGGAGTTGGCGTATCGCAACGTGCCGCCCTTGTCCGACGTCTCCTTGAAGACCTTCCCGTCAGCGGCGTTGAACTCTGCCGTGGCCGTGCCGCCGGGTGCCGGCGAGCTGCTCTCAGCAGCCGGGCTGCTCGACGCCCCGCCGGTAGCGGCCGGCGAGGAAGCGGCGGCGGAACTTGCCGCGGACGTTGCCGCAGCACTCGACGTACTCGAAGCCGTGTCCTTGGTCTTGCTCTTGCTGTTGCAGGCGGTCATGGCAAGTGAAGCCACAACTCCTATAGCAACAGCCGTTCGGATGTGAGAACGCTTCATCCTTGAAACACCCCATCTTCTCTCTGTTAAGAGTCAGGTCTTACAGGTAGCCGGTGGACTACCGTGATCGTGGGTCGAGGGCGTCGCGAAGGCCGTCACCGAGAAGGTTGAACGCGAGCACGGTGACAAAAATGGCCAGGCCCCCGGGGAGAAGGAATTCCGGGTCGATTCGGTACCAGTGCGTGGCGTCGGAAATCATGCCGCCCCAGGTGGCGCGAGGTGGCGCAACGCCGACACCGAGGAACGACAGTGCCGCCTCGAACAAGATGTTGGTCGGGATGAGCAGCGTCGAGTAGACGAGAATCGGCGCCACCAGGTTGGGCAGCAATTCCCTGTAGAGGATGTAGCTGCGTTTGGCCCCCAAACTCTTGGCGGCGTCGACGAACTCGCGTTCGCGCAGCGAGAGCGTCTGGCCGCGGATGATCCGGCCGATGTAGGGCCAGTTGAAGAAACCGATGATGAACACGATCAGCGCGATTCGCAGGCTGTCGCCGTGCAGCCCGAAGGCGCGGTCCGGGATGACACCGACGAGTGCGATCGCGAAGAGGATGAGCGGGAAGGCCAAAAAGATGTCCATCAGCCGGCTGATGATCGCGTCCAGCCACCCGCCGGCGTACCCGGCGATGACGCCGAGAACTGTGCCGATCACAACGGAAAGCAGGGTGGCAAGGAATGCGATCAGCAGTGAGATCTGCGAGCCGTAGACGACTCGGCTGAACAGGTCGCGGCCGTTGACTGGTTCGATGCCGAACGGGAAGTCGAGGGACACACCGCCGCGCGGCCCGTACGGCACCTGCGTGTCCGGGTTGACGTATTGCTGATGAAAGTCGTTGGGCGGGTGACCGAATAGTTTGACCAAGAACGGCGCGAAGATTGCCATCAGAATCAGCAGGATCACGACGAGACCACCGAACATGGCGACCTTGTCGCGCCTCAGGCGGCTCCACGCGATCTCGGTGAGACTTCGGCCGTTGATAGGGCCGGCGCCTTGCAGTACCGCTTCCGGATTGGCCGTGGTGTCTGAGCCGACTACCTCGAGAGGCGCGCTCATGCAGGTGACGCCTCCCGTCCGTGGGTCGCACAAGCAGGCCGCAGTCCGTTACGGCCGTGATCTTCTCGACGCGAGCGAATCACGCCTCATGCGCTTTGGCCAGAGCGCGATTCTGGTTGAAACAGAATCGTCATCGAACGCCGGATGCGGCAAGCCGCCGAAGATCGTCCGCCCAAGCTGCCACACAGTGGCGATTCCTCCGGTTCCTGATTCGCGACACGCCGGGATCCGGGGTGCGGTCGCCGGGGTCGCGTCACCGGGATCGGTGCGTCCTTGCTCCTTATTGCTACATGAGTAGAGTTAGCAGCTGTGAAGCGTTCGCGTAGGCCTTCCCCGCAGATGGTCCGCGTCCTCCAAGCGCTGGCCGCAGAGCCCGCGCGTTGGCGCTATGGCTATGACCTCGGGGTCGAGGTGCAACTCAAGTCCGGTTCGCTGTATCCGATCCTGGTGCGACTGGCTGATCGTGGTTGGTTGGAGGCCACCTGGGAATCCGGGCCGGCGGGCAAGCCGCCCCGGCATCTGTACCGCCTTACAGCAGCCGGCCGCGAACAGGTCGCCGCGCTCGCCGCCGTCCGGGTCAATGCGCCCCCGACTTCCGTGGTGCCGCGCCGCCAGTTAACAGGGACTTGATGATTGTCCTCGAAGTTGCGCTGATCCTCGGGTCGCTGGCAGTCGGCTCATCGCTCGTGCTCCGACGTCGCTCCGCGGGCAGGAGCAGCCACCCGCAGTCGATGGACGCGCCGGCCACGCTGCTCACCTGGGCAGTCGGCTTTCTCGCCGCTGACAGGGAACAGTGGGGGCAAGCGATGCTCGGCGAACTGGAGCACTTGGAGCAGAGGCCCACGCGGTGGCGTTTCGCCCTTGGTTGCCTGGCGGCAACGCTGCTCGTCCCGCCAGGACAAGGAGATGCAAGGCGACTGGTTGGAGCGCTCGTGTCGGCTGCGTCTCTGGCCTCTGCCGGTCTCGTCTCGTTCGCACTGCTGCGTTACCCCGGCATCGTCACTGGCTTAGGCACTTGGCTGGCGCTGACTACGTTTGCTGCCGTCCTCCTCGGCTTCACGCTCTTCGCTCTGTTGCTCGTCCGCCGTGGCGCCGCGGCCGGCTTAGGGCTGGCTTGCGGCGTCGCGGTCGCCGTGGTGTGGATCGTCGTTGGCGTCACGGTCGTGAACAGTGCAAAGGCCCGGCCGGTCTTCTCTCTTCTGCTGCTGGCGCTGCCCCTCGCTGCGCTGGTGGCGGGAGGAGCCGGCACCTGGCACGGCAGGACGGGGGCCGCGGGCCGGAAGACCGCTCTCCTGACGGGCCTCGTCGCGGGACTGGTCCTGTTCCTCGTAGTCGCAGCAAGCACGCTCCTGACCGCCGGCGGCCCCTACGATGCCGGATTGGTTCGTGACTTCCCTACCAGCGGCCTACCCGACCTGGCCACGTACGCGGTCAGCGACAACCTCGGCACTGCGATGGCGCTCCTTCTTTTCGCTTCGACAGTGACGGCCGTGCTCGGCTGCGCCGCCGCTAGCGTCATCGCCCGTTTACGTCGCGACAGGACTGCCGCCTAGCCCGGTACGTGCCTTTGTGATTGTCGGATACTGCTGGCCGGTAGCCTGTGACCCGCCGCCCCCGTAGCTC
Source organism: Actinomycetota bacterium (assembly GCA_040005895.1). GTDB lineage: Bacteria > Actinomycetota > Actinomycetes > BP-191 > BP-191 > JBDTYE01. Next base: position 6,122 of record JBDTYE010000013.1, read on the forward strand.
AGGGGATAGAGCATCGGTTTCCTAAACCGTGTGCGCAGGTCCGAATCCTGCCGGGGGCACTGTATTTCCGCAGGTCAGAGCCATGGTCAACGATCTTGATGGTCTAAATTCAAGATCACATGCCAGCTGCGTGCCTGATCTTTTCGGCTCTTGTTGTCGAGCCCAGTACAAGGATGGGCTGTGCGATTACGAAGGCGACACCTACAGCTTCCCTGGTCATGACGAACAACTGGTGGTGCGCGCCTACGTCAATGACCCAACCATCGCCCAGTCAGCTGCATGGGCTCGTGGCCCACAAATGCCTATCCGTTTTCAGCGCTGGTGAGAGACTGCGGCCGTGGACGACGAAGTTCTCTACTGGGACCCGCAGGCATCGGACGTGTCACCGCCGTAGATCCGGGCCGGGCACATTCCGCCAGTTCCCTCTCTCCCACCGCCCGCCCAGGTACTTCGTCAGAAGGATTCAGACGCAAATCGCGGGTCAGATGCAGCTCCACTAACGGCTCTCCCGCCGATGTCAAAACGTCAGGCATCGGGTTGGTCGCCTGCACGCGCCGCTCCACATCTGTTACGGCGACGACGACAACCTGGAGTTCCTGTTCCGCCAGCCAGGGACGACATGTTCGGTGGCTGGGCGTGTGACGGCGACGATCACTGGACCGTAGAGCTCATACGCGAATGGTGGGCGGACCGCGACCGACTGGTCGAGTGGATCGACCGCGACTTGCGTGTCTGGTCCGCCGCCGCCGAAGTCCAAGGTGACGACGGCCAGCTCGGAGGGTACTCGGACGCCTGTAACGGCCGGGTCGAGTACTCGGCTTACATCGCGGGGTCGCTCCACGATGACCTGCGCGCCTACGGGTTCTGGGTAGCCGAAGGCGCGCGCCCCGGCGTCTCGATTTGCTTCCGCAGATCTGACGCTAACGCTTTGAAAATGTAGGCAAGTTGCTCGTTGCGAGGCCAGGTCAGAGGCGGCGCTACATCCTGTCGAGGGACCGGAATCAGCCGAACCGCCGGGAGCTTCCTGCGCCGCTGACACTGGGGCAACGGGTCCGTTCGCACATGCCGATGTCCGTGCGCGTCCTGCCTGGCTGGTTGGGACTGATGCTGGTCGGTGTGGTCGTCCTGATCATTCCCAACGTCGCGCGCATGGACGTTCCGAACACGGGCAGCGACATCTCTTCGACTGCTCGAGCCGTCGGGAATGTTCCCAGAGAAGTAGGGCGGAAGGTCAGGCGGGCCTAATCCGAGCGCTGGGCCTCGGGCTCCAAGCCCACATCGGGTACCCACGGCCCCTCCACGATCACCGCCTCGTCGTCGCCCGGCCAGGGCGGCAGGGCCGTGCAAGTGAAAACGAGGGGCACGCTCCCGGTACAGCGATACTGAAAGGTTGTGCCGAGCCGGATGTCGACACACACGCCGGGGATGAGCCGGGTAATGCTCTGATTGCCACCTGGCGCGCTGCGCCAGATTTCTCCCTCGCCCGAGAGGACGTACCAATACTCCTCGATGCTCCGGAAGTGGCAGGCGCGGCCCACCATCCCCGGCGGCACGGTCGAGTGGATCATGTTGCCGTGCGGCCCATCCATCAGGAAACGAATAAGAGCTCCCAGGGGCGAGCGGCCGCTCTCAGCGGTTTCGATGCTGGTGGTCTTCACGTGATAACTCCCGTCAAGGAACAGGGTAGGACAGCCGGTCCTCGACACGTTGACCATCGGAAGCGCCGCGACATCCTTTGTTGTGTTTTGGCGGATCCGCCGAGGACTGGGTTGACCGCTCGAACGCACGGATCTGCCGCGAATAGTTGGCTCGGGGTTAGTGCCTGCTCGAGTGCCGCGCAGCTATCGTGGGCCCTCGACCACAGCGTGATTGGGAAGCGCGCCAATGCTTGAGCTGTGCAGCCTCGACCTGGACGAAATCGCCACCGCGCTCGCGGACCAGGGCGGTTTTGAGCACCGCTGGGTGATCCACCCGGAGACCGAAGTAGTCGGGTTCTGGACCTGCCGATACCGGCATCGACGGCCAGACACCCGTCGATCTCGACGAGACGGGCATGATCTGCATCGACCCCCGGCCGTCTTACCTGGGGTATCAGGACATGGCCAACTTTGTCGCGGGGACCAGCGACGAGCGCGCCGCGCGAGGACGATCCGTACCGGGCGGTCACTGGCTCCTGCTGCTCGTGAACCACCTGAAGTCCAAGGGCTACGGCAGGCAGGCCGACAACGACGATCGCCGACATTGAGGGGCAAGGCGGGTGGGGACATCCATCGCCGGCTGCGCGCAGCGCGGTGTCTCTTTCGTCGCCGTACTCCTCGATTTCAACGACATCGACGTCCGCACCGCTGGCCCCGCTGCCGGCTGGCACCGACCGCCGAGGACGGTCACCCCGTGATGTCGCCGAAGCTGCCATCGCTCGACTCGCGCCAGATGCCGTGCTCGCCGCCGTCGTACGCAAACGCGAACGAGCGGACATGGAGCGCTTGTACGCCGTCCTGGAAGAAGAGGTAGACCGGTCCTCGGCGAAGCAGGCAGACATCCTGCTGGTTGCAGCCCACGTCGAAATTACCAACGTCACCTGAGAGCGGCGCGCGCGGCGCGAACGCGCCGGTGAACACGGCCCAGTCGTTGCCGATGACGGTGCCGGTCACCCCTGCGCTCTCGCGCCGGTGAGGTTCGGGCTCACACCGGCGAAACTGGTGAAAGTCCCGTTGAAGTCAGGGCGAATGCAGAAATGGTTTGTTCCCAGCTGCCATACCTGGATCCGCAGCACGACATCGGTCAGTGCCCACACGTGACCATCAGTACCCACATCGGCAAAATGGTGCAACGTCTCATTGACGTCGGCCAACCTTTCATTGACGTCAGGTGCACACAGGGTTGAGCCGTCCGCCCAAGCCGGCACGACGGGTGTGAGCAAGACGCCCGCGACGGCGACGAGGGCGACCAACGCTCTGACTGCACGAAGTCGAAGACGTGCACGCATTCGCTTACCTCGGCGTCGACGGGCTTGAATTCACGCTTGGTGCATGGCGTCAACATTTTGGAACTTTCCGCCGACCGCGCCAGTGCGTCACGTGGCGATTGCGATGATCGGGTTGAGCTTGGCCTAGCTCGGGGAGGTCGGCACGTGCGGCCCCGGGCCTGGAGGTCATCGGCGAGGTCGTGACGAACGAAGAAACCGGCGGCAGGCCGGCAGGGCTGCCAGTCAGCGGGCTCGTGCTGGTCGCTACGCTTCTCTCTCGAGATCGATCGCAGCAGAGCGCTACTGCTCCCGCGCCCAGCCCGGCGGCTGCGGCCACCGCGGGCGACCTCAGGCCGACTCTCGCACTGCGGAATAAGACCTACCGCGGGCCGGTGCAGGTCCGCGCTGCGGGCGATACCGACCAGCAGGCCGCACGAGACTGGGCGGCCCAGCACGCCGCGGCACCGTCCGACGCGGGGGCGCTGTGTTTCCGCAGCTCAGAGCCTTGATCAAACGATCTTGGTGAGGCAACTTCAAGATCACGTAACCCCGCGTGCCCTCATGCGCGGACGGGAGCCTGCGCTGCACGCCCCTGCCCTTAGATGAGGCCGTCAGCGCGACTGCTCACTTCTACGCATTCTGTGCCGACAGACGTACATGGGTGCTGAAAGGGGCCGGATGGGCAAGCGCAGCAGTAGCGAGCCGGTGACGTCCGTGCTGCTGACTGGCTGCAAGGAGGGTCACACCAGCCTTCTGAAGGCTGCCCTCGACGAGTCGGCCGGCACGTACCGGGTCCAGTGTGAAGAGTTGTTCGTTGCTGCCCTGGCCAGGCTCGCGGCCGAAGAGTTCGACTGCGTGATTGTGGAGCTCGGATCACCTGACGCCCAGGGATTGGCCGTGATCGAAGCCCTGCACGAGGCCGCCGGCGCCACAGCCATCGTCGTGGTTCTCGCCGGCGAAACGGATGAGGCCTTCGGGTTCCAGCTGCGGCAACGCGACTCGAACGACTATCTCCTAATGCACGATGTCTCGCCGAGGGAGTTGCACCGCTCGATCGAGTGCGCGGTCGATCGCAAGCGGGCCGGGGGCCTGGCCGACGCGGCGTCGGGGCGGCAGTACGCCGTGATGGACTCGATCAGCGACGGAGTGCTTGTTACCGACGCGGACGGACTCGTTGTCTCGGCCAACTCCGCAGCGTCTAGCCTTACGCAGGTGTCGGGCGCCGACCTCCTCGGCCAGCCGGTCGCAGAGATTCCGCAGTCACTCATCCGTCGTGATGGCACGTTGCTGCCCGACGCCGAGCGTCCTGGTTCGGAGACGCTGGCCTCCGGTGAGCCGGTGCAAGGCGTCGTCGCTGGTCTCACTGATGCTGCTGGTGCGATCACGTGGGTCGAGATGAATGCGTCGCCGTTGCACCATGCCGACGGCCGCGTAGACGGTGTGGTCGTAGCGATGCGGGACATCACCGATCGCCTTGCCGCGGAGGACAAGAGCCGATTCCAGGCAGCGTTGCTAGCGGCAGTTGGCCAGGCGGTCATCGTCTCCGACCTGGAGGGTCGCATCATTTTCTGGAACCCGGCAGCCGAGGAGCTGTACGGCTGGACCGAGGCCGAGGCGGTCGGTCGGTCGGTCGTTGATCTCGTGCCGGCCGAGTCCGCAGTGCAGGCGACGGAGATCATGGCCGCGCTCACCGCCGGTGAAAGCTGGACGGGCGACTTCCTGGTGCGGCGCCGTGACGGCACGACTTTCTCCGTGCTGGTGACCGATACGCCCGTCTTCGACGACAAGGGTGAGTTCGTCGCGATCATCGGCGTATCGACGGACATCACCGAACGCAGGAAGTCCGAGAAGGCAGCCGACGAACTGTCAGCGATCGTGGAGTCGACCGCCGATGCTGTCTTCACCAAGACCCTCGACGGCATCATCCGCACGTGGAACCGCGGTGCCGAACAGGTCTACGGGTACCGCGCAGAAGAGATCATCGGGCAACACGTCAACACGCTGGCTCCGAACCACTCTTACGAAAATCGAACCATCTTGGCCGCCATCGAGGCGGGCGAGACGATCCAAGCGCTAGAAACGGTTCGCCGCCACCGCGACGGAGCCGACCTGGATGTCTCGTTGACCGTCTCGCCCATCCATGACGAAAATGGCGCGGTTTCTGGCGCTTCCGTGATCGGACGGGACATCAGCGACCGCAAGCGGCTAGAGCGCGAGCTGGCCAGGCAGGCGATGCACGACTCGCTGACGGGGCTGGCCAACCGAACGCTTCTGGGCGATCGGCTGAAGCAGGCACTTGCCAGAGGAACACGTCGAGGGACACCCGTCGCGGTGCTATTCCTCGACATCGATCAGTTCAAGACCGTCAACGACGCGAACGGCCATCTCGCTGGTGACCAACTGCTGATCGAGGTCGCAATGCGCCTGTGCTCGGTGGTCCGGACTGCCGACACCGTTGCCCGATTCGGTGGCGACGAGTTCGTGCTGGTGTGCGAGGAATCCGACACTACCGAGGCGATGGATTTGGCGGACCGAATTGCGATCGCGCTGAGTGCGCCAATCACCGTGCACGGACAGCGCCAATACGTGTCGGCAAGCATCGGAATAGCGGTCACACCGCCACTAGAACCGGATCCCACAGCGCTCCTGCGCTACGCGGATGCGGCCATGTACGACGCGAAGGCGCACGGCCGAGCGCGGTTCCGCGTGTTCGACGCATCGCTGGCAAAGCAGTCGACCGAGCGCCTGGAACTCACCAACGACCTTCGTCAGGCCTTGACCGAGGGCACCCTCGAGGTTCACTACCAGCCGGTGGTCGAGCTGGCGACCGGCAACTTCATCGGAATCGAGGCGCTCAGCCGCTGGCAGCACCCGACGCGCGGATCGGTGCCGCCGGGGGTGTTCGTGCCGCTTGCGGAGGAAACCGGACTCATCGCGGCTCTCGACAGATGGGTGCTGGCGCGCGCTTGCCATGACGCCGCGATGCTGCGTTCATCCGGCGTCCTGCTTCCTCACGCACGCCTGGCCGTGAACATCTCGGCACGCAATGTCGGCGATCGGGACATGGTCGACGTGGTCCGCCGATCAGCTGCGGACGCGGGCCTTCCGCTCGACGTACTCGAGCTGGAGCTCACCGAGACCGGGCTGATGGCTGATCCCTCGGCAGCACTTCGGGTGCTCGCCGAACTTCGGAAACTCGGCGTCGGGATTGCGCTCGACGATTTCGGAACGGGCTATTCGTCGCTCACGTACCTGCACCAGCTACCAGTGACTGCCATCAAGATCGACCGGTCGTTCGTTCAGCACATCACCGTCCGTCCGTCCGATATGGCAATCGCCGCCTCGGTCATCGACTTGGCAAGGGCCGTCGGCCTTCGCACAGTCGCTGAAGGCGTGGAAACGGTGGAGCAACTCACCCTTCTGCACCAGTTGGGCTGTCTGGAAGGCCAAGGGTTCCTCTGGAGCCGGGCACTGCCCCCGGCCGAGCTTGTCGCTCTGCGACAGGGAACTCCCCGGTTCCTTGCTGCGCCTGCGGCCACACCAGAGCCGCAGCAATCTGCGTCGGCGCCCCTGCGGCACAGCAGCTAATACCTGCCGCCGACTTGACCAAGTCCTTCAACTTGTTCGGGCCGCACGTTTGCGGCGGGCAGCGATCACGTGGCGACCGGGCGTTTGCTGGTCGGGGCCTGTCTGACTACATGACTAGATTCCGCGTGGCGCTCAATAGCGTGGCCGTGCGGCCCGCCGAAACGGCCAACGCGCTGGTTGCAGTTCGCACCGCGCAAACCCGAGCACCTCTCGACCGTCCCCAGCCGTCGTACCGATGGCGCACCGCTAGCGACCCGCTCGTCGATCAGTCTCATTGGCGGCTGCAAGACGGGCCATCCGCGCGGCCGGCAATGAATCCCGCGCACTCGAACAGATCAGAGTGATTGTCAGGCTGGCAGGGGCGCTTTCTTCACGGCGCCTCTTGTAGTGCTCGTCGCCATGGGCGTGATCGCGGCCGCGCGCCCAGGTTCGAAGCCTGACGGATGACACTGCCGGGGACCCATTTTCCCAGGCAGAACCCTCGATCAAACGATATTGGTTGTCCGGGTCAAGATCACGTGCCGGTACGATCCAGCGCGGTACCCACCGCTTCAGACGGGAGACGATTGATGGCACGAGAAGTCATCTCCACCCCCGATGCGCCTGAATCCCCCCTGTACAGCCAAGCCGTGAAGGTCGGTAACACGGTCTACGTTGCAGGTACCACCGGTGTCGATGTGACGACCGGCGAGTTCGCCGGTCCCACGGCCACGGAGCAAACCCGCCAATCGCTGCTCAACTGCCAGACGATTCTGCGCGCCGCAGGCGCAGAACTCAGCGACGCCGTGATGGTCCACACGTTGCTCGCGCGCCCCGAAGACGCCGACCTACTCGTCGAGGTCTTCAACGAGTTCTTCCCGAAGGTGCGACCGCCACGCTGCGTGAGCAGGATCGGTGTCGACCGGCCAGGGCTTCTCGTGTCCATCGCGATGGTGGCAGTCACCGACTGAGCCTCGCTGTCGGGCGCGCTAGAGCTCGAACGCGTTACCGCGTTAACGCCTGTACCCATGTCGAGTGGGCGACTGACCCGACAAATCCGTAGTGGGATCCGCGGCCAGCACGGATGCCTGCGACACGCAGCGGCGTCAATGCTCCTGCCTGCAGGTCCATCCGGGACCCGCAACGAAGAGCGGAGACAGGCATGACCACAACCGAGATGGCGACTATCGACCAAGCCAAACTCGAGGCGTTCGTCGGGCAGGCCGTCGTCGACATGGGCGCAGCGATTTCCGGGCTGCTGTTGCACATCGGCGATCGACTCGGTCTTTACAAGGCGATGGCGGGAGCGGGTCCGATCACATCGGCGACGCTGGCCGAGCGCACCGGCACCACCGAGCGCTACGTCCGCGAATGGCTCGGCAACCAGGCGGCCGGCGGCTACGTCGTCTACGACCCGGCCGAGCACACCTACGAGTTGCCAAACGAGCAGGCGATGGTGGTCGCGAACGAGGACAGCCCGGTCTTCCTGGGCGGTGCGTTCGAAACGATCGCCTCGTGTTACGCCGATCACGACGTGTTCGTCGATGCGTTCCGCAGCGGTGCGGGCGTCGACTGGGCTGACCACGACCACCGGTTGTTTTCCGGCGTGGTGCGGCTGTTCCGTCCGGGGTACGCCGCGCACCTCGTCAACGAGTGGCTGCCAGCACTCGACGGCGTGGTCGAGAAGCTGCGGGCCGGTGCGAGCGTTGCCGACGTCGGGTGCGGGCTCGGCGCTTCCACGATCATCATGGCGGAGGCGTTCGGCCGTTCGACCTTCGTCGGTTTCGACAACCACGAGCCGTCGATCGATGCAGCCCGCAAAGCTGCGGCGCAGGCCGGTGTCACCCAGCGCGCCAGGTTCGAGATCGCGTCCGCCAAGGACTTCGACGGCCAGGGCTACGACCTCGTCTGCGTGTTCGACGCCCTGCACGACATGGGCGACCCGGTCGGTGCTGCCCGCCGCATCCGGCAGGCGCTGTCGCCCGACGGCACGCTGTTCCTGGTCGAGCCGAACGCCGGTGACGCGCTCGAGCAGAACCTCAACCCGGTCGGGCGGGCGTTCTACGGCTTGTCGACAGTGATCTGTACGCCGGGCTCGTTGGCCCAGGAAGTGGGACTCGGTCTCGGCGGACAGGCGGGCGAAGGCCGGCTGACCGACGTTCTTCGCGAAGCCGGCTTCACCCATGTACGACGGGCCACCGAGACCCCGTTCAACATCATTCTGGAGGCCAGGCCATAGGCGTCGCGCCCATCGCCGCCAGCTCGGACTCGCCGCGCGCTCGTTGCTCCCCACCCAGGAACACAAGCGTTCGGGCCCATTGGTAGCGGCATCCCGCAGCCTTCAGGGCGGCGGCCGCGGCGGACAACCCGCCGCGGTCGCCCGCGTGACCGGCCAGGGACTGCGCGCGGTCGACGATCGCCGAGGCGATGGGGTTCCCGATCGTCATCAGGTGGCCGCGCGCGATGCGGTCGGGTGCACTTTCATGCCCGGACAGCACCGCCGCCTCGGCCCATAGCGCCGCGTACCACGGCCGCCACATGCCGCTGTACCACTCCCGCATCTGCTCCGGCGGCGTACGCATCAACTGCAGCGCTTGGTCAGGAAGGCCGCGGTGCAGCAGCAGCAAGGCGTCGAAGAACTCGCCGAAATGAATCTGCGAGATCGGGAGTCCGGGCGAGCTGAGCGCGGCCACCACGTCGAGCCACGCCGTCCGCGCCGCGTCGTCCCCACGCAGCCCGTGCATCGTCGCGGCCGCGTACGCACCCCGGCTGAGGTTGCCGGCACGCGGCCGGCCAGCCCGCTCCCATCCCTCGTGGAAGCGCTCGGCCAGACCGACGGCCTCGGTCCAGTCACCCGCGAGAACGGTAACCAGCAGCAGTCGGCCCGTCGCGAGGTGGCCCTCCTCGCAGTAGAACGGCAGGTCGCGCAGGCGTTCGGCCAAGTGCCTCGCGCCGAGTAGGTCTCCCGCGGCCACGGCGCAATCGGCGGCCATGACGAACCCGTCGAAGAACTCCAGCCCGGCCGCGGCCGTCACCGGCAACGGCGCAAGCAGTTCGGTACGCCGCAGCGCGCTCGCCGCCGCCGCACCCAGCTGACCTCGCGCCAGCTGGACGGACGTCAGCTGGTCGAGCGCGGCGCTCTCGATCAGCGGCTCGTCGATGCGGCGCGCCAGCTCGATCGCCCGCTCGATGAGTTCGCCCGTCGCGGGATCGTCGGCCGCACCCTTGAAGGCCTCGGCCGTGAGAAGCCGCGCCTGTGCTGCGAGATCGCCGTCAGCGAGCGCCCAGCCCTCGGCTATCAGCGCGTCGACCCCACTCGTCGCCGGCGCGGTGGCCATCAGTCCCACCGCTCGATTGAGCAGCTCGGCAATGTAGGCCAGGTCCCCCGCGGCGCCGGCGCGATCCCCCGCACGAAGCGCAGCGTCGGCGGCTGCCCGCCGGAGCCGCAACGCCTCGTTGCCGAAATGGCGTGCCTCCGCTGCACCCGCTGCACTGCGCAACGCCTCGGCGGCAGCCATGTCGTCGCCGGCGAATTCGGCTCCTTGTTCGTAGCGGCGCTGCGACTCGCCTGGCATGCCGCGGGTGAAGCTCAGGCCGGCCAGGGCGATCGCCAGCCGGTAGGCATCCCCTCGGTGCTCAGCGTTGCCGGCGGCCCAGGCAAGCGCGCCGCGCAGCTCGTCGACGATCTCATCGAACGCCGTCCGCCACGCACCGCCGAGTTCGCCTGGCGTGGTCTGCAGCCGAGCGGTCTCGCCCAGGCACCAGTTCAGATGCAGCGAGAACGCCTGCACCGACTCGCCGGCGTCCTCGAGGCGGTCGACGCCGTACTGACGGATGGTTTCGAGCGCGCGGTAGCGAGTCCCGTTCGGGCCGGCGACGGCGATCAGCAGGCTCTGGTCGGTCAGCCCCGCCAGGATGTCGGGAATCGCGCCGGCCGGCACCGGCGGCCAATCAGCAAGCACGAGCGCCGCGGATGCAGCGGTGAAAGAGTCGGCGAAAATGGACACCCGCCGCAGCACCGCCTGGTCAGCGTCGGCAAGCAGCGCGTAGCTCCAGTCGAGCGTCGAGCGCAGTGATCGATGCCGGTCGTCGATACGCGGACCGCCGGTCAGCATTCGCAGTCGATCCGCCAACCCGGCTTCGAGGCCATCGAGGCCGAGCGAAGCGAACCGGGCGGCGGCCAGCTCGATGGCCAGCGCCATCCCGTCGAGGCCCCTGCAGACCGCGGTGATGCGCTTCCGGTCCCCGGGCGTCAGCTGGTTTCCGCCGGCGGCCGCCCGGCCGAGGAAGAGCGCCACCGCATCACCTGGCCCGCCGTCGCCGGCCTCGAGGGAGAGTCCCGGAACCGGGAAGACCCATTCGTAGGGCACCAGCAACCTGGCCCGGCTGGTAGCGAGCACGACCAGCCGTCGACTGCCGCCGAGCAGCTGTTCGAGCAGGACCACCACGCCGGCCAGCAGGTGCTCACAATTGTCAAGCACCAGCAGCGCTTCGCGGTCAGCCAGCCAGTCTGCGACGACGTCCGCGGCCGCACGGCCCTGTCGTTCGCCGAGTCCGAGCGCGTTGGCAATCGCCGCCGCGATCCCCGGCCCATCGCTCACCGGCACCAGGTCGACGTACCAGACGCCGTCGGCGAACCGGCCGGCGACATCAGCGGCGACACTCAGCGCAAGCCGGGTCTTCCCGACCCCGCCAGGCCCGATCGCCGTGACGAGGCGGTGTTCGCGGAGCGCATCGGCCAGGGCCGCTCGTTCGGCCACCCGCCCGACGAACGGCGTCAGCCGCGATGGCAGCGCGGCAGCTGTCGACGCCTCGTCGGGTCGCGGCGCCGCCGCCTGTGTGGTGGCCGCCACGGCCGCGAGGGCCCGACGATCGGTCACCTGCAGCTTTCGCAGCAGTGCGGACACGTGACTCTCGACGGTGCGGATGGAGATGAAAAGCTGCGCACCGATCTCAGCGTTGGTCAGGTGCGCACCCAGCGCGGCCAGCACCTCGGCCTCCCGGGCCGAGACCCGCGCCTCGGACGGAGCCCCCTGATCAGCCACGTCCAGATTGTGCCTCGGCGGAGATTGACAATGCTTCATGACCCGAAAGGCAGGTTGCCAACACCTTCACCACTGCACCAACTTCCAGATCTCCGGCCGCCGCTGATTGTCGTCATCGACCTCTGCGAACACTCGTGCAGCCTCGGTGAGGTGCTCGAGCGCTTCATCCTCGGCCCCGGTGCTGTGCAGCAGGTCGGCAAGATTCGTGTGCAACGCGGCGATGCGATGCCGGTCACCGTGCTCGATGCCACGAGCGAGTGCCTCGCGGCTGGTTGCGACGGCGGCCTCGGGCCGCCCCGCATCGAGCAGGACGAGCGCGAGGTTGTTCAACGCGGCGACGCGCAAACTCGGGTCGCCTAGTCCCGCCGCGTGCTCGAGACTCGTCCGCAGCAGGTGTATCGCCTCTTCTACGCGGCCCGCCTGCGCGGCAAGGACGCCGAGAACATCGTGGACCTGCGCGAGGGCTGCGGCATCCTGCGTGCGCGACGCGAGCCGCAGTGCTGCCTCTGCAAAACTCTTCGACTGCGCCTCGTCTTGCCGGCGATGGGCCACCAAAGCGGAATCGGCGAGAATGCGGGCGCGCAGGGTCTCGTCGTCGTGGGCGCCGCTGAGCAGATCCGACGCGGCTCGCAAGTGACTGGCCGCCAGATCCCAGTCGCCGAGTCGGTGCTGAACTTGGGCGATCTTGTACTCGATCTGCGCGACACCGACCTCGTCGTCGGCAGAGCGTGCAGCCGCGAGTTCATAGGACACCAACGCCTCGGCGTACCGGCCCAGTGCGGTGAGCACATCCCCCGTAGCCAGGTGGACCAAATGGCCGGGATGACCAAGTGCGACTGCCGTCGCGAGATGCTCGAGCGCCTCCACGTGCGCGTACAGCGACTGTGCCCGCACCGCCGCCCTCCACGACCACTCGGCCGCTTCGGCGTCGCGGCCGGCGCGCTGCAGGTGTGCCGCCACGGCCGCCGACACTGCGGGCGCGTCGCGTCGCTGCATGAGTGCGTCGGCGGTCCGCCCGTGCAGAAGTCGTTCCCGCGCCAGACTGGTGCCTGCGGAGACGAGCTGGCGCATGCCATCGCTGGTGAACTCGTACCTGCTGACCGAACCCTGACCGGATTCGCGCAGGAGACCATGGCTCACGGCCTCCTCGAGCGCGATGACGACCTCGTCATCGCTGCGGCCGCTCGTGGCACGCAGCGTCGCGGGATCGACGCTGCCCTGCAGTACCGCAGCAGCGGCCAGCACCTGTCCGGTGGTCTCGCTGACCGCTTCAAGACGCGCGCGCAGGAGACGAAGCACACCGCCGGGAAGCGTCCACTCAGCGCTGTCGGGAAGCCGGCCTTCGCGCCGGAACGCTTCGAGGTATTCGGTGACGAACAACGGCAGACCACCGGTCTCGGCATGGAGTCGCTGCGTGATCGACTCAGTGATGGACGAATCGGGAAACGCCGCAACCGTCAGTGACTCCACGGCGAACAGGTCGAGGCGGCCGAGTTCGATGGCAGTTGCGACACCCTCGCGTCGGACAGCGTCTATCGCCTGAAGCACTGGGGAGTCCGGCCGCAGTTCGTCGGGGCGCCACGTCGCGAGGACGAGCGCTCCCAGGTCGGTGACCCGCCGGACCACGTATGCGAGCGCCCCTAGGGAACTGTCGTCCGCCCAGTGGAGGTCCTCGACAGCAACCGCCGAACCCCGCGGAAGCCACGCGCGAAGCGCCTCCAGGACCGCGGCGTAGAACCGGGCCTGTGCACCGGGTGAATCCAGTGGCTGTGCCTGCGCGGCCCCGCCGGAGGGCAGTTCCGGCAGGATGCGCCGCAGCTCCTGCGCCCACGGCGGCGCGAGCTGAATCTCACGCTCGCTTCCGCGTCGAGCTGCTCGCAGGATGTCGGCCAGCAGCCCGAACGCCAAACCCTGTTCTCCGTCATGACACTGGACGACGAGGACGGCGGAGCCGGCCCGGGTGACCCTGCTCGTCACCTCGGCGAGCAGGCGCGTCTTGCCGACGCCTGACTCGCCGGAGATCACGAGTACGTGCGCCGAATTCGGTGCAAGGACATCGTCGATACGCCCGATCTCTGCCGCGCGGCCGACGAGCGGCAGTCCTGCCGGCGGTAAGGCAATCGGCACCCGGCGACGTACCGGCTCCTGTGTCACGGCGAATTGGTCGGTTCTGATCAGATCGTTGAGAGCGGTCGTCGATGACAGCGGCGGCACGCCGAGTTCGGTGTCGAGTATCTGGACGCACGCGCGATATTGCTGCAAAGCCGCGCTGCGCTGTCCGGCCAACGCGTACAGCCGCATAAGCGCGGCATGCGCTGGTTCGTGCAGCGGATCGAGCGACAGCCTCCTACGAGCGTGCTCGATCCCGTGCGGCACCTGCCCTGCGTCGATGTGTGACCGAACGAGCCGGTCCAGGACGTCTGCGAGTTGCGCACGTAGCCGCTCTGCCTGAAACCCCTGCCAGTCGTCGAACTCAGGACTGTCGCGAAGGGCGAAGCCGGCGAGGAAGTCGTCGCGATAAAGCGCAGCGGCCGCGCGAAGGTTAGCCAGGCAGGGCGCGCACGTGCTCTCGGACGAATGACCGTGGGCATCCGTGTCCGCGAGCCGATCGAACCGCTCGATATCCACGTGCACCCGCTCCGCCCGCAGCGCGACGGTATGGCGGTCGAGCGTGAGGCAGTCGCCGCCGGTTGCTGAATTGAGGACTGACAAGGTGCGCCGCAACGCGGCGCCGCTGCGGACCCGGTCGAAGTCCGGCCAGAGCAGGGCCCCGATCGTCTCCCGACTGTGCGCGTGCCCGGTCACGGCGAGGTACGCGAGCAGGGCCGTCGCCTTGCGCGTGTCGAAAACGACCGGCTCGCCGCCGCGTGTCACCGTCGGCGCGCCGAGCAGCGCGATCTGCAGGTCCAGCGTCGCTCCTCGTCGGTCCGGGTAGCTCCACCGTAGCGAGAATTGAGGCCTTTGCAGACGCACCGGCGACCGTAACGATTCGCAGACGCCGGGCTGCCAAGCTCGTCGTGTACCAGCCGCCACCTACCGACGCGAGAGGGCGACGTGACCGACAGGACACCCGAGACCTCCGCATCGGCTGCCTCGCCCGCACGGTGGCGACCGTCGCGCCGACGCCGCGGTGCCGCTGTCGACCCGTCGCCAGCCGCGGCGCCGGCCGTACGTCCGGATTTCGACCTCGACATCGCGCCGAACGATCCCCTCATCGGTTACTGCGAACAGGTGGCCGGAGCCATCGACGTAGACGGGCTGGAATTGGATTCGGCCGCAGTTCGCGCGTTGCGCGCGAGAGGAACCAAGCTCGTCGTACCACTGATCACGCAGGGCGAGCTGATCGGCTTGCTCGCTCTCGGCCAGCGGCTGTCCGAACGCGACTACTCGGTCGACGACCGGCAGCTGCTAGACACGCTCGCCGGCCATGCGGCGCCGGCACTGCGCGTCGGCCAGCTGGTCCGCCAGCAGGAGGCAGCACTCGTCAGCCGTGAGCGCCTCGAACAGGAACTACGCGTCGCGCAGCTCATCCAGCAGCAGTTCCTGCCGAAAACGCTGCCCGACCTGCCCAGCTGGCACATCGCGGCCTTCTACCGGCCGGCGCGCACCGTCGGCGGCGACTTCTACGACTTCATCACGCTCCCGGACGGACGAGTGTTCATCGTCGTCGGCGATGTCACCGACAAGGGAGTGCCGGCCGCGCTCGTTATGGCCAGCACGCACTCACTGCTGCGTTCCTGTGCCGCGCAGCTCGTGTCGCCGTCCGCAGTGCTCCAGCACGTCAACGACCTGCTGTACGACGAGATCCCGGCGCACATGTTCGTCACCTGCCTGGCCCTCGTGCTGGATCCGGCCACGGGCGTGGTCACCTATGCCAACGCCGGGCACGACCTGCCCTACGTCCGTACCGATACCGGTGTCATCGAACTGCGTGCGACCGGCATGCCACTCGGGCTGATGCCCGCAATGACGTACGAGGAGAAGGTCGCGGTGCTGCAGCCGGGCGACAGCATGCTGCTGCACAGTGACGGACTCGCCGAAGCCCACGCGCCGGACCGTGAAATGTTCGGCTTCCCGCGCCTGATGAAACTCGTCGAGGCCAGTCCCGGCGGTGAGGCCTTGATCGACGTCGTGCTTGCGGAGCACTCGCGCTTCATCGGCGCCGGCGCGGAGCAGGAGGACGACATCACGCTGGTGACCCTCCAGCGCAACATCAGCGCCGAGTACGGCGGGGAGGCGGCAGAGACCGTGCTCGAGGACTTCGAGCTGCCCAGCCAGCCGGGCAACGAGCGCGAAGCGATGGAGCGGATCGCCATCGCCGTGCGAGGACTTGCACTTTCCGCGCGCACGCTCGACCGTCTGAAGACTGCCGTCGCCGAGACGACCATGAACGCGATTGAGCACGGCAATCGCAACTCGCCCGATGTTCCCGTGCACATCACAGTTGTCGGCACGCCCGAGTTCGTCGCGGTCACCATCACCGATGAGGGTGGGCTCGCAGCCGACGCGCCGAGCCCGGCTGCGCCGGACCTGGACGCGAAGCTTGCCGGTCTGCAGACGCCGCGCGGCTGGGGGCTGTTCCTCATCAAGAACATGGTGGACGACGTCACGGTCGACACCCAGGGGTCACGCCACAGCGTGCGGCTGACCGTGCGTCTCGACGACGCCGCGAGTTCGGAGGCGAGCAATGCAGAGCAGCTGTGATGTGACGGTGCGACGGATACCGGGCGCCGTGGTCCTCGAACTGCGGGGAGAGCTCAACGCCGCCGCGACCGACCTGCTGCTTCCCACGTACCGCGAAGCAGTGCGCGACGGGAATCCGCAAAGCGTGCTACTCGACTTCGCGCAGGTCGACTACATCAACTCGACCGGCATCGCGCTGGTCGTCGGCGTCCTCGCACAAGCCCGTGCGGAGGGGCGGACGATCGTCGCCTGCGGCCTCAGTGAGCACTACAGAGAGATCTTCGCCATCACTCGCCTGTCCGACTTCATGCAGATGTTCGGCGACGTCGACGCCGCGCTCGTGGACATCTCACGTGCCTGAAGCACGCCACCTTCGACGTTCTTTACAAGGGAGACGCACATGGCAACAGCAGCGGTGAGCATGCAGGTCAGGCAGGTCGGCCCACAGGCGGGCGTCATCGAGATCAAGGGCGACGTGACGTCCGCGTGCGACGGCGTTCTGAGCGCGGCGTATGACGAGCTGAACAGTTCGGGTGCCAAAAAGATCCTGCTGGATTTCACCGGGCTCGCATACATGAACAGTGGCGGCATCGGCATGATCGTCACGCTGCTGGTGCGGGCCAACCGGCATCGGCAGAGCCTGCTCGCGTTCGGGCTCACCGAGCACTACCGGCAGATCTTCGAGCTGACCCGCCTCGACGAGGCGATCTCCATGTACGACGACGAGGCCGCCGCGCTCGCAGCAGCCGGGGTGAGGTAGCGCCATGTCGGACGAACAAGTCTCCGCGGCCAGCACGCCTGCCGTGCCACGCGATGCACCGCACTGGGCGGCGAACGTTTCTCGGCTCACGGCGGACGCGACGCGTCCCGCGACCACGGACAACGTGACGGGCCGGCGGCTGACCGGGCCCGTGCAGGGGTTCGGCAAGATGTGGCAGAAGACCTACACCGTCGACATCGGAGACGCCGCCACACCGCAGCAGGCCATCGCGGCGTGGAAGGCGGACTTCGGTAGCTTCTGGCCGAAGGGCAACCGCTACAACGGCGCGCTTACCGGCATCGCACCCGGAGACGTCGCGTTGCTCGACCTATCGATGCCGGGCGGTGTCAGGCTGTCGACCGGCGTGATGGTGCTCTACGCGGACGACGAGTCGTTCACGCTGATGACTCCGCAGGGCCACATGTTCGCCGGCTGGATCACCAACTCGGCGTTCGACCGCGACGGCGCGACGATCGTGCAGGCGCAGGTGCTCATGCGCGCCAACGATCCGCTCTACGAGCTCGGCCTGACGATGGGCGGTCACAGCAAGGAGGACGCCTTCTGGCAGCAAACGCTCACAGCGCTGGCGGCGCACCTCGGCGCACCCGCCCCGCAGCCGCAGGTCCAAGCCGTGTGTGTCGACCGGCGCCGGCAGTGGCGCCGGGCCGGCAACATCTGGCACAACGCGGCCATTCGCACGGTCCTGCACGGGCTGGCTACGCCGCTTGGGCTCGCGCGTTCGCACAAGAGACGCGGATCTGGCCGTTGATGAGAAAGGTGACCCGATGTCGATCAGCAGCGAAATAGGGAAGCGCCGGACCGGCGACGCGCTGGCGGTCGTCACAGTCGCCCTGCTCGCTGCTGCCCTAATCGCGGTATTCCGCGCTCCAGAAGTAGATCTGGCCAACAACCTGGTGAGCGCTGCCGGTTTCATCGTTGCGTTCGGCGCTGTCGGCTGGCTGCTCGTCCACCGCCTGCCGGACAACCCCATCGGCTGGTGCTTCTCGATTGCGGGCATCATCTGGGCGCTCGGCGGCCTCGCGCATGGCATCGCCTCCATCGCGATACAGACGTCAGCCAACCCGGGCCCGCTGGTACGCGCTGCGGCAGTGTTGGACGTCAATGGCTGGATCCTCGCGATGCCGTTCTCCGTCTCGCTGCCTCTGCTCCTTCTCCCCAGCGGTCGCTTGTTGTCGCCACGCTGGAGACCTGCCGTCACGTTGACCCTGGTTGCAACCGCGCTAGGGACGCTCGGATTCGCCATCGAGCCCGGACTCCTCGGCGACCCGCCGTACACGCACCTCGTCAATCCGATGGGGGTCCCGCAGCTGCGCTGGCTCGCCACCTCCGCGAGCGTGTTCGGGGGCGTCATCGTCATGCTGAGCCTGGTGGCAGGCGCCGTCGCCGTAATAATGCGATTTCGTCGGTCGCACGGCATCGAGCGACAACAGCTCAGCTGGGTCGTCTTCGGTGGGTGCCTCGCGATTGTGGGCACCGCCATCAGTGCTGTAGGCCCGCCCGACACGACCACGGGGATCGCCGGGGTCGTGCGCGGCATCGGCGTCGTCGGCGGCATCAGCGCTGTGCCGATCTGCGTCGGGATCGCCGTGCTGCGCTACCGGCTGTACGACTTGGGTCGGGTCGTCAGCCGCACCGCGTCGTTTGTGGCCGTGAGCTCTCTGCTGCTGGCTGTGTACCTCGTGTGCGTCACGGCAACGCTGCGGCTGCTGCCCGACACCTCGTCCGACTGGGCTGTCGCCGGCTCCACGCTGGCGGCGACTGCGCTCTTCCGGCCGGTACGCCGCCGGGTGCAGTCGGTCGTGGAGCGCCGATTCAACCGCGCGCACTATGACGCGGACCGCATTGCCGCCGCGTTCAGCCGCCGGCTGCGCAACGAGGTGGAACTCGGCGTCGTACGCTCCGACCTGCTCGATGTCGTTCATACGACGCTGGAGCCGGCCACCGCCACCCTGTGGCTGCGCGAGCGCACGTGACGCCCGCGCAGAGGACCAGTCGCGCGGGCCAGGCGCGCATGAGACGAGACCCTGTCATCACTTGCGGCGCAGGAGTTGGTTGAGCCGCGCCGCCTGGCGGGTCTGGTGATCGCGCTCTGCGAGGCTCGGAGCGTTGCGGGCCGCTGAGGCGTAGAGGGCGGCGGCGAGTTCGAGATCGCCGTTCTTCTCGTGGAGGTACGCAACGACCGCTTCGCGTCGCGGGACGTGGTCGTCGACCTCGGCAAGTGCTGCCAACCCAGCGAGTGCGCCATCCGCCTCGCCGACTGCGACCGCACGGTTGAGCCGGACGATCGGAGTGTCGGCGAAGCGCAGCAGTTCGTCGTACCACTCCACGATCTGGACCCAGTCCGTCTCTTCGACCCGCGGAGCGTCGGCATGGAGCGCGGCGATCGCCGCCTGCGCCTGGTACTCGCCGAGCCGGTCGCGCCCGAGCGCAGCTTGTGCGATGGCAACTCCCTCGGCGATGAGCGCGGTGTCCCACTGGGTGCGGTCCTGGTCAGCGAGCGGCACGATGCTTCCATCCGGTCTGGTGCGGCTGCGGCGACGGGCATGGTGCAGGAGCATCAGGGCAAGCAACCCGTCCCCTTCCGGGTCGTCCGCCAAGGCAGCAAGCTGCCGCGTCAGTCGGATCGCCTCGGCCGCGAGATCGACGTCGCCGGAATAGCCCTCGTTGAAGACGAGGTACAGCACCCGCATCACCGTGCGCACGTCGCCGGCCCGATCGACACCGGCGGCAGCAATCGTGCGCTTGGCCCGGCTGATGCGCTGCGCCATGGTGCGCTCGGGCACGAGATATGCCTGCGCGATCTGGCGTGTGGTGAGGCCACCCACGGCTCGGAGGGTCAAGGCAATCGCCGACGACGAGGTCAGATCGGGGTGCGCGCACAGGAAGTAGAGATGCAGGGTGTCGTCGGCGCTCGGGACCGCGCCGGCGGGCGGTTCGGTATCGAATCGGACCTCTCTGTCGCGACGCGCCGTTTCCGACCGCGCCATGTCGATGAAGGCTCTCCAAGCCACCGTGATGAGCCACCCCATGGGGTCGGCGGGCAGCTCGTCCCTCCACGCGGAGAGCGCCCGGATGAGCGCCTCTTGCACGGCGTCCTCGGCCGTCGTGAAGTCTGCACCGCGACGGACGAGGACGCTCAGAACCTTCGGTACGAGCCGGCGCAGCTCGGCGTCGTCAAC
>JBDTYE010000014.1:0-25999 GCA_040005895.1 Actinomycetota bacterium
GACTCCTCGGCGAGCCCGGCCAGCCGGGCGGCGGCCGCGACCAGCAGCTCCTCGTCCGCTACCAGGGCCGCCACGTGCTGCTCGGCGGCCGCGCCGAGACCGAGTCGCTGGGTGAGCCGGCGAGCGACGATGACCGCCGGGGCACCCTGACCCGCGGCATCGATGACCAACGCCGCCAACAACAACCAGTCCGGATGCTGAAGAGCGGAGTACGCCGCCCTGGCTCGAGGTTCGTGCGTGGCGACCCGGCGGACCGACTCGACGAGCCGCCACCGCAGCGCGCTGACAGGGTCCAATTCGGTGGCATCGTTGCGCCTGCGCTCCATCGACGCGGCCAGCTCCGGCAGGGCACGCTCGAGGATTCCGGTCACCTCGAGCAGCCGCCACGATCGGGCGTCGCCTTCGCGCAGGACGTCGAAAAGCTCCTTGGTCGCCGAACCGTCCCAGCGGACCGGCGTGTCCGACTCGTCCGCGAGCCAGCGCAGGAGCCGGTCGCCCGGCGCGGCGTGGGCGCACAGCCGCGCGGCACGAAGCACCAGGTGCAGCAATTCGTGGTCGGGAGGCGTCGCGGCCAGATCGACGACGCCGTCGATTTCTACGAGCCAGCCGGTCGCCGGCCTGGGCTCCGGTCGCGCCGCCTTTCTGGCCGCGCGAACCCGCAGCAAGCGCGCGCGCAGGATCGGCGGCGTGATCAAAGTGGTCGCGAGCACGACGAGCAGCAAGGCGGCGTACACATCCGGCCCGAGGATCTTCCGCTGGAGTCCAAGGGTCGCGAAGATGAGGCCGACTTCACCGCGCGGCAGCATCCCGAGCCCGATGAGCAGCCTGTCGCCGCCGTTGCGGCCGACCACGAAGCCCGCGACGACCTTGCCCACCACGGCCGCGACGAGGAGCAGAGCGGCCAGACCGAGCACCGACGGTTTCGCGATCTCGCGGATGCGCACGTCGACACCGATGAGCAGGAAGAACACCGGCACCAAGAGGTGCGCGACCGGCGTGATTTCGCGGCGGACCCGATCGGCGCTGCGGGATCGAGCCAGCGCCAGACCGGCCACGAAGGCGCCGACCACCGGGGCAAGTTTGGCAACGGACGCGAGCCGCGCAATGCCGACAGTCAGGCAGAGCGCCAGAAGCAGGATCGTGCCGGCCGCCCGCGTCCGCGACTCGGCCCACTCGACGATCTTCGGCACCAGATAGCTTGCGCCGCCGCCCACCAGCAACAGGAACCCGAGCGCCAGGCCGACGGTGCCGAGCACGAGCGACGGCGTAACCGCGTCGCCACCGACCAGTCGGACGACGACGGTGAGGACCACCAGGCCCATCACGTCGTCCGCGACCGCCGCCCCGAGAACCGTCCTTGCCTCGACCGTCGGCAGCGCGCGGAGGTCGCCGAAAACCCGCGCGGTGATCCCGACGCTCGTCGCCGTGAGCGCGGCGCCGAGGAAGATTGCCGTCGTGGCGGGCTGACCAAGGGCCGCGGCGCCGACGTAGCCCAGACCGAAAGGCACCATCACTCCGGTCGAAGCCACCAGCACCGACGCGCGCCCGACCGCCGCGAGCTCGCGCAGGTCCATCTGCAGGCCGACCTCTAGCAGGAGGACGATGACGCCGAGCTCGGCCAGGCCGCGCAGGATCTCATCCGGGGCAACGAGGTGGAGGGCGGACGGGCCGATGAGGATGCCCGCGACGATCTCGCCGACCACCGTCGGCAAGCCGACCCGCTCGCTGATCTCCGCGGCCGCGAGCGCAGCGGCCAACACGACGACAAGGTGCAGCAGGAACAGTTCCACTAGTCGTCCTCGCCGCGCAGCCGCCAACCGCGTTGCCGCACGGTGATGATCGCGTCACTGCCGAGAGCTTCACGCAGTCCGACAAGTACGCCGTCGACACGGCGCTCGGACCGATCGTCGAGACCCGCGATCCGGGTGAGATCCCGACGCGAGAGCAGGCGTCCGGGATGCGCTCTCAGGGCGTCGTAGACTGCCGCCTCGCGCGGTGTGAGCGAACGCTGCATGGGTGCCAACGTACGTGCGTACCTTTTCGCTTGTGGGTCGCGCAGGTTACAACGGTGTGACGACTCCGTCTGGGCGCCGGCCGGATGCAGGCTCCGGGAAGCCGACCAGGCTGAGCATGCCGAAGGACCACCAGCCCGGCGAAGTTCCGCGTCGGCCCTGATTTCAGGAGAGGCGAAAAGTGACGGACCACTTCGACCCTGCCGCGTTCGAGGCCTTCGAGCGGGCCAGTTGGGAACGCGCGGCCGACGCCTACGCCGACGGCTTCGCGATGCTGAGTGTGCATACCGTGGAGCCGCTCCTCGACTCCGTCGGCGCGCACGCCGGCACCAGGTTGCTCGACGTCGGCTGTGGTCCGGGCGTGCTCACCCGCCGGGCACTGGAGCGGGGCTGCCTCGTCACCGGTGTCGACTCGGCCGAGCCGATGCTCTCTATCGCGCGGGAATCACTGCCGGCCGCGACCTTCGACCGCGCGGATGTGCAAGCCGGATTGCCTTACGCCGACGGGTCTTTCGACGCCGTGGCGGGCAACATGGTGATCCATCACCTGGCCCGCCCGGCCGAGGCTCTCGGCCACCTGGTCCGCGTGTTGTCTCGGGGCGGGCGGCTCGGCCTGACGTTGTGGGACCCGCCGGCGGACAACCCGGCGCAGGGCATCTTCAACCTGGCTGCGGCGGCGGTCGCCGCATCGCCGCCGCCTGGACTGCCGGTGCTGCCCCCGCGGCCGGATGACGACGCACTCGAGGGACTCTTTGCCGACGCGAACCTGACCGGAGTTGCGGTGACACATCTGCAATCCGAGTTCTCCTGCGACCCCGGTCGCTGGTGGACGGCCGTCATGACGAGCACCGTCCTGAGTGCGGCGCTGGTCACCACCCAGCCCCCCGAGGTGCAGGGGGAGATCAGGGCGGCGTACGACGATCTGGTGCGTCGCTACCTCGACAAGAGCGGCGTCGCGACATTCCCCGTGTCGGCGACGTTGGCCGTCGGCACGCGTTAGTCCCTGACGAGCTTGCGGTACGTCGCCCGGTGCGGCCGCGCCGCCTCGAGCCCGAGCCGTTCGATCTTGTTCTTCTCATACGACTCGAAGTTGCCCTCGAACCAGAACCACTGCGAGTCGCCCTCGTAGGCCAGCATGTGCGTCGCGACCCGGTCGAGGAACCACCGGTCGTGGGAGATCACCACGGCGCAGCCCGGGAATTCCAGCAGCGCGTTCTCCAGGCTCGACAGCGTTTCGACGTCGAGGTCGTTGGTCGGTTCGTCGAGCAGCAGCAGGTTGCCGCCCTGCTTGAGGGTCAGCGCCAGGTTGAGCCGGTTGCGCTCGCCGCCGGAGAGGACGCCGGAAGGCTTCTGCTGGTCCGGGCCCTTGAAACCGAACGCCCCGACGTAGGCCCGGCTGGGCATCTCGGTGTTGCCGACCTTGATGTAGTCGAGGCCGTCGGAGACCGTCTCCCACACGTTCTTGGCCGGGTCGAGGCCGGAACGGGACTGGTCGACGTACGACAGCTTGACGGTCTCGCCCACCTTCATCTCGCCGCTGTCGGGTGTCTCGGTGCCGACCAGCATCTTGAACAGCGTCGTCTTGCCGGCGCCGTTCGGGCCGATGATGCCGACGATGCCGCCACGCGGCAGCGTGAACGACAGGTTGTCGATGAGCAGCCGGTCGCCGAAGCCTTTCGACAGGCCTTTCGACTCGACGACGACGTTGCCGAGGCGCGGACCCATCGGGATCTGGATCTCCTCGAAGTCGAGCTTGGCCGACTTCTCCGCCTCACTGGCCATCTCGTCGTAGCGCTGCAGTCTGGCCTTGCTCTTGGTCTGCCGGCCCTTGGCGTTCATGCGGACCCACTCGAGCTCTTCCTTGAGCCGGCGCTGTCGCTTCGCGTCTTTTTGCCCCTCGACCTTGAGACGCGCGGACTTCAATTCGAGGTACGTCGAGTAGTTGCCTTCGTAGGGGTATGCGTGGCCGCGGTCGAGTTCGAGGATCCACTCGGCGACGTTGTCGAGGAAGTACCGGTCGTGGGTCACGGCGAGCACCGCGCCCGGGTACTGCGCGAGATGCTTCTCCAGCCAGTCGACACTCTCGGCGTCGAGGTGGTTGGTCGGCTCGTCGAGGAGGAGCAGATCGGGTTGCTGCAGCAGGAGTTTGCACAGGGCGACCCGGCGTCGTTCTCCGCCGGAAAGCACTGACACGTCGGCATCACCGGGCGGCAGCCGCAGCGCGTCCATCGCCATCTCGAGCTGGCTTTCGAGGTCCCACGCATTCGCGTGGTCGAGTTCCTCCTGCAGCTCTCCCATCTCGTCCAGCAGTTTCTGCATCGCGTCGGGGTCCTCGACGACGCCGAGCTTCTCGGAGATCTCGTTGAAGCGGTTGACCTTCTGCTGGATCTCGGAGGCGCCTTCCTGCACGTTGCCGAGGACGTCCTTGTCCTCGTTGAGCTGCGGCTCCTGCGCCAGCATGCCGACGGTGTAGCCCGGCGTCAGCAGCGCGTCGCCGTTAGAGGAGTGCTCCAAGCCGGCCATGATCTTCAGGACGGTGGACTTGCCGGCGCCGTTCGGCCCGACGACGCCGATCTTGGCGCCCGGATAGAACGCGAGCGTCACGTCGTCGAGGATCACCTTCTCGCCGTGGGCCTTGCGGACCTTCTTCATCTGGTAGATGAACTGCGCCATCGGAGTCTCTACGTCCTTGCTGCTGGGGGCGTGGTGCTTGCGGACAGTCTCCCCCGCGGGCGATGGGTCCCCAAACGGGTTCGGACGGCGAACAGCTCCGGCTTGTCGCCAGCTCGCGCGGTCCGGCGAGGATGTAGTTCGTACCTGGACGCGTCCGCCAGCTGGTCAGCGATCCGGACCAGCTATTTGGCAGCGAGCAGCTGGCGCGCCTCCTCCAGCCGAAGCTGATACCGCCCGCGGAGCTGCTCCGGCGCCCTATCGATGTCCGCGACCCAATCTCCCCAGCTGTTCGGGTCGTCGAGCAGGTTCGTCACCCCTGCGGCAAAGCGCTGCTGCTTGAACATGATCGCGTAGTCGATGAACCATTTGAGCTGGAGCTCCGGAGTGGTCGCGTACCCCAGGTACTCGCCCCTGTTCCAGATCCCGAGTCGCATGCCGAAGAAGCCGACCGCGTCGGAGTCGCTTGTGCTCAGATTGCGTAGGCCCGATTCGACGAGGCCAGCCATCACCGGCAGTTCGGCCGGAAGCCCGGCTGCGCGCGCGCCCGCACCCATCCACTTCGCGATGTCGCCGGCCGGGGCCTGGTCGCCGGGGTAGCCCGTCTTCGTCGTGATGTAGCAGACGCCCTGTTTGTCCTGCGCCTGGGCTGCGTCGACGGCCAGGACGCCGCCGAGCACGACTGCGACGACCATGGCACCGGCTCCATAACGCTGCCGACGGTTTCGCCTGAGAGACCCTATGTCGAACACGACGACCTCCTTTGCTCGGATGGCTGATTGTCGACAGAACCGACGACGCCGTCGAGACCAAACCGGGCGACCTGACAGACAAACTCACGTTCCTGCACAGATCGATAGGTGTATTGGCGGCGCCCCGGTGCGAGTAACACGCACCTGGTACGGCGAGCAGGCGGCGCAGCACGCTCCATCAACCGCAGCGCGCCCGCTGACTCGCGTGATCTTTGCAGCGCTGGTCGCGCCTGACGACGTTCTGTCTGCAAAGATCAGCGACCTCGAACGGCGGGTCGGGCACAATGTTCGGCGTACGCGCGCCCGTAGCTCAGTGGATAGAGCAGGTGCCTTCTAAGCACTTGGCCGCAGGTTCGAGTCCTGCCGGGCGCACGCGGGTCTTCAGAGCACGAGCGGTCTTATGCCGCCGTTACGAGGCTCGGCATGCACCGTGCTCATCAACTACTCCGAACTAGAGCTGGTGCCGAGGGCCTCGACCTCGGCATCCACCAGCCGTCCGACGCACTCGCGACGTTGGACCACGTCGTCCGCGACATGCACGCACGCTCGGGTCTGACCGACGCGGTGCTCGCGTCGACGGTCACCCTCGAGGAGGCGCAGGCCCAGGCGCTCGCCACGCGCTGCGCGCGGTAACGGTCCGCCCACCGTCGCGCGGTCGGCCAACTCACGTGGAAGTATGCAACGCTGCTCTGACCCCGGTTCAGTGTTTTCGGATCGGACGGCTCGTCGTCGACGATGGCTGACCGATTGCGCTGGCCGCCGAACCAACGTGCCTGGTCAGTACAGCTAGTGAGTGCAATCGTGGGCCTAGCTCAGCTGGCAGAAAACCGGGTTGTGATCCCGGTTGTCGCGGGTCAGACCCGCGTCGCTCACCCCAGCACCCGCAGAAGCACCCCTACTCGATCAAGCCGCGCTACCGCGGCTGTCTGGCGCTGCGTTCGAACCACTCCAAGGTTCGGAGCAGTCCCGTCCGCAGATCTACCGGGGCGATGTCTGGAAAGAGCGACTTGAACGCTGTCTGGTCCGCGTGCGAGTCACGGATGTCTCCTTGGCGCGCCGGCAGGTGCTCGATCTGCAGTCGTCGCCCGACGATCGCTTCCAACTCGCTCACCAACCCGAGCAGCGTCGTACGCGTGCCGGACGCAAGATTCACCGGAGAAGCGTGCACGACCCGATCAATGACCGCCTGCGCCAGCACCTGCGCCACCGTGTCGACGAAGACGAAGTCGCGCACCTGCTCGCCGTCGCCGTGCATCGGTATCGGGCGCTCTTCGAGCGTCGCCGACACGAACGCCGGAACAACCGCGGCATACGCGTGGCCGGCCGGCTGCAGCGGTCCGAACACATTGAAGAAGCGCAGCGCGAGGGTCGGGACGCCGAACGACTCCAGGTACGCAGCGGCGTACCCCTCGGTGGCTACCTTGGTGACGCCGTACGGGCTCACCGGCGCCTGCGCCATGTCTTCGCGCTTCGGGGTCGCGGGGTTCTCGCCATAGACCGCCGATGACGACGCTACGACGACATACGCTCCGACCTCGCGGGCCGCCTCCAGCACCTGCACGGTGCCGGTCACGTTGACGTGGTGACTCGCGATCGGGTCCGCCAACGACAACGGCACCGAAGGCCGGGCGGCGAGGTGCGCGATGGCGTCCGCGCCCGCCGCCACGCGACGGAGCGCGTCGGCGTCGAGAATGCTGCCCTCGACGAGTTCGACTCCTGTCAGATGATCGAGGTTCGCCCGAAACCCGGTCGACAGGTCGTCGTACGCGACGACCGCGCTCACATCAGCCCTTGCGGCGAGAGTACGGCACAGGTTGGCGCCGATGAACCCCGCACCACCGGTTACCACAATTCTCACGCGGTTCTCCAAGTTGACGTCGCGCGCCGGTGAGCCCGGCGACAGGTGCGAGTGTCGGTACCGACCGCGTCGCTGGACGTAGGCTAGCCCGCCGCACGGCGCAGCGGTATTTCTGGCCCGACGGCATCGGCGAGTTCGACTACCGGGTCGGCGACCCGCTGCAGGATGACAACGCCGCCGGGCATGACGGCGCGACAGACGTTGATGAATGCGGCAACTCTCGCCGCACCGTCCGGCAGCGCGACCACCTTGTCGGCGTCATCCAGATACACACCGTCCCAGCCCGCTCGAGCGGCCTCGCGAACGCGTTCCAACGCGCTGTCGCGCTCCTCCCAGCCAGCATCCGTCCGGTGCGACCGGCTGGCGACCGCGCGGCGCCGATGCGAGATCGGGGGCGGAGCGTCGAGCAGCGGGACGTGCGCGACGACGAGGACATCCTGGCCTTGCAAGATGGCGAGCTGCGCCGGCGAGAGCCAGTTGTCCCTAGCGCCCTGGACATCCGAGACGACGACGAGATCGAAACCTTCGAGCTCCGCGACGTCGACTGGCTGGAACACAAGCGACCAGGACCGGATCGCGACGGTGCGTCGGACACGGTCGGCCGGTGGGGCAGGCCCACGAGGCGGCACGGTAGATGACGAACGCGCGGCTGCGCTCACCGGGTGCGGACCCCGCCGCATCTGTTGACTCCATACGAGCCTCGGGAATGTAGCTGCAGGGTACCCCGTACTCTTGGCGGCGGTGCGTCGATCGCCGGAACCTGCGGTCGCAGAAACTGACTACAACACGGAGTGAGCTACCTCGACGTGATCACGCAACAGGAGCCGCGCGCACCGGCGCGCCTCGGCGTTCCGGCCTACTTCTATCCCTGGCCGGGCGACAGGTGGTGGGCCGGCCTGGCTGAGGTGCCGCCGGGCACGATCATCGTCCTCGATCCTGACGATGGTCCAGGACGCGCGGCCGACCCGAACTATCTGGCTGCTCTTGCGGGCCTAGCCCACGCGGACGCCGAGGTCTTCGGTTACGTCGACTCGGCGTATGGTGGGCGCCCGGGTCACCTGCTCATCGACGACGCGTTGAGATACCGGGCTTGGTACGGCGTACAGGGGATCTTCATCGATCAGGTGGCGGGAACCACCACCGACCTCGAGCACGCCACGGAGATCTCCGCCGGACTGCGCGCAGAGGGATTCCGGATCGCGATGAACCCGGGGCAGCCCGTGATCGCTCAGGAGTATTTCACTCTCGCCGACCACGTCGTCGTCTTCGAGGGATGTCTGGCGGACTACCTCGAGAGCGTCTTTCCTGGCTGGATCGCAGATCAGCCGAGAGAGGCGGTGTGGCATCTCGTGCACGCGGTCGGCACAGCGGCGGCGTACGCGACAGTGGTGCAACTGGCGGCCCAGCGGGGCGCAGGCGTGCTGTTCGCCACGGACGGCGGCCTGCCGAACGCATGGGATCGCCTGCCGCCGTACTGGCCCTCGATGCTGGCGGACGCCCGCTCGCTCGGGCTGCGCGGTAGGCCCCGAGCTGTCAGCAGCTGAAACGCCAAGCGTCGAGCTCGAGCCGTTTGCGTATCAACGACAGCGACTGGGCTCGCGCTCGCGCGCACAGTCGCTTTATGTCGCCGTGGTACTCAGCGACGAAGACCGCCTTGCGCGCCGCCACGAATGGCCTGGCGAGGTCGCATTCGTCGTAGGTGAAGCACTCCTCGAGCAAGGCCCAGTCGAAGCTGCGTGCCATCGTGGCATCCATGATCTCGACGCCGTTCTTCATACCGACCGATAGCGATCGGGCGTGGGCTTGCTTGGCGACCTCGTGGTACCAAACCCGCTCCTGGGAGTAGGTAATCGGGAAACCGGGACGGTTGCCCACCGGGTTGTTCTGATCCGGCTCGACCGCGTCGCAGCCGATGGCGCGAGCCAGGTCCATGCGCGCCCAGATCAGCGGCGCGAACCTGCGCCATGACTGCGGCCGGATATCCAGCCACTTCTCTCCGGACCAGCCCGTCCCGAGGCCGATGACAGACTTGGGAAACAGGTGTGCGTCCGGCCGGTAAGACTCCCATGCACCCGAATCGAGATAGCAGACGACTACCCGGCCGGCCGCGTGCATCCGCCGAATCACGCCGGCGTTTGCTCCGCGTGACCACGTGACCGTCCCGAAACCGGGTACCGACATGCGGCGGATGCTGGGAACGGCGTCTTCGAGGTCGATGTCGTACATGGTCACTCCGGGCAGCGGCGCGCCGACCCGACCGGTGATCTGCCACTGCCACGTCGTACGCGGCGCGGGGTGCCAGACGTATGCCGGCACTGTCGCGACATACCGCTCCGGCGGCGCTTGGACGCTGACCGGCAGGACGATCGGCACAACCATCGACCAACCCGCGAGCGTGACGGAGAGGCAGGCGCGCAACTTAGCCAAAGAACCTCCAAGGACCTGAACAGGATGGCACCCGTGGCCGCTGAGGTCACGGCAGCCCGGGCTACGCCAATCGGATGAATCTGCCGTGTGCTGAACGGCGCAACCCCTTGGCGCTGTTCAGGTCGACTTCCGCTAGGCCGATTGAGAGATGGTGCCCCGCCCCCAGCGCGATCCTCGCGGGCCAGTCTTTCGGGAGCTTGATGTGACGACCCCACGGTTGCTCGTTCGCCTCGCGGTCGCCTGCCTGCTGGTCGGCTGCGCAATCACCGCGCGCGCCACCGCAATCGCCGCAATGAGTACGCCGTCGCCGAGTTCCGCGGTGTTCCTGGCTGCGCCCTCGACATCGTCGCTGCCAGGCGCCGGCACGCTGACGTCGGCTGCTCCGGCGGCGCCGCGTTGGGTGGCCAACGACAGCGACCGCCGTACCGGATGGCTCGAACTACGCGCAGCCGGCTCGTCCCCGTCACGGGCCACCACGAAGACGCCCCCCGCGCCGGACGGCAACGGCTACCTGTCGGACGTTCCTTGGCCTGACAACACCACGATCTCCGCGGGCGCGTGGAGCCCGGTCATCACGCTGATGGGAACCGGAACGCTGACTGTCACGCCGCGCGTTCGCATGTTCAAGTGGAACGCGGGCAGGTACACCCCGATCGCGACGTCGACCGGAGTCGCCACGAGACTTGACGGAACGAAAGCCACCATCGCCCTGCCGTCGGTGAACGAACCCACGATCAGCCTCGCGTCCGGCGACCGGTTGTACGTCGATCTTTTCGTCAACATCACAAGAGCCAGCTGCTGCAAGGGCAACGGCATCCAACACCTCGAGGGCGTGGGCTCGGACTCGGCGCTAACCCTCCCGCCGGCCGTGGTAGACCCGACACCAGTTGTCGGCACGCCATCGCCGGCACCAACCCCGACGGCAACCGCCACGCCGACGGCAACCGCCACGCCGACGGCAACCGCCACGCCGACTGCAACCGCCACGCCGACTGCAACGGCGACTACTTCGCCGACTCCACCACCCGCTGCCGATACCGTATGGCATCCCAAGCCCGGCACCAGCTGGCAGTGGCAGATCACCGGAACCGTCGATCGCACTCTTCCCGTGCAGATGTACGACATCGACCTGTACGACGCCCAAGCGGCTTCGTCGTCGTATTCCGTTCCCGGCTTCGGGACCGTGAACGTACCGAAGGGTCAGAACGCAGGAATCATCGCCGATCTCCATGCGCGCGGTCGGGTGGTCATCTGCTACCTCGACTCCGGCGCCTGGGAGAGCTACCGCCCGGATGCAGCTCTTTTCCCAGCAGCCGCCATCGGTAACGGCTCGGGCTGGAGCGGTGAACGCTGGCTCGACATCCGGGTCGGCTCGTGGACGCTGTTCGAGCCGCTCATCGCCGCGCGACTCGACCTGGCCCAGCGCTCGGGCTGCGACGGCGTCGAACCGGACCAGAACAATCCGATCGGCAACCAGCCGGGCTTCGCGATCTCGCTCGCCGATCAGAAGGCGTGGTATCTGGAGGTCGCCGGACTCGCCCATGCTCGCGGGCTTTCGGTCGGCCAGAAGAATGGCATCGAGACCACCGACGCATCGACGGTGGCCGCCTTCGACTGGAACCTGAACGAGGAGTGCCGCATGTACACCGAGTGCGCGGTCCTCGACCGGTTCATCGCGGCCGGCAAGGCCGTGTTCCACGTCGAGTACGTCGACGAGGGCATGACATTGGGCTTCTGCAGTTCGGACAACGTCGAGGGCTTCGATGGACTGCTCAAGTACCTCGATCTCGGCACCTGGCGACAGTCCTGCCTCTAGGCCTTTAGGCGGCCTCTAGCCGCTCGCCGCCAGTCGCCTCTCTGCATTTCGTCTTGGCTGCGCGACGACGACGTCATCCGCGCGTAGGTCCGCGATGACGTCACCGAGGATGTCATCGAGGGACCTGCGCGGCGCCCAGCCGGTGCACTCGCGCAGCTTCGACGTGTCGGCCACGCGCCGGCGGATGTCCTCGAATCCTGGTGCGTACGCCTCTTCATACGAGATGAATTCGATGGAGTCGGCGGAGCCGGCGCGGCCGACGCCCTCGAGAACGCGCTGAGCCACCTCACGGATGGTGACTTCTTCCGAACTGCCGATGTTGAACACTTCACCGATGGCCTCTGGAGATTTGGCGAGTGCCAAGATCCCTCTGATCGCATCCTCGACGTGGAGGAACGATCGGGACTGCCCGCCGTCGCCATGAACAGGCAGTGGCTCACCCGCAAGCGCCGCCGCCACGAACCGCGGAATGACCATGCCGTACCGGCCGCTCTGGCGGGGGCCGACAGTGTTGAAGAGCCGGAACACCACCACGGGAAGGCCCCGCTGCCGCTGGTAGGCAAGCGCGAGGAATTCGTCAACCATCTTCGATGCGGCGTACGACCAGCGACTGTTACGCGATGCGCCGAGCAACACGTCGTCGTCCTCGGAGGCCGGCAGCTTCACGCACTTCCCGTAGACCTCAGAAGTCGATGCGAGCATCACCTTCACGCCCCCGCCCTTGACGGCTGCCTTGAGGACCGTCTCGGTGCCCATAACGTTCGTTTCGATCGTCGTGAGCGCATCCTCGACGACGAGCTGTACGCCGACCGCTGCCGCGAGATGGAAGACGATGTCGCTGTCTGCGACGAGTCTGTCCATGAGTTCCTGATCGCATACTGACCCGTGGACCAAGGTGAATCCGGCGTCTTCGTCGAGGTCGGCGATGTTCGCAAGGCGTCCGGTTGAGAAGTCGTCGACGACTGTCACGACAACACCTCGAGCACGAAGCGCGCGAGCGAGATGGCTACCGATGAAACCGGCGCCGCCGGTGACCAACACGCGGCGATACTGACCGTTCGCTGTCATCTCGAGTCCTCTGTTCATTGGGTCTCAGGCCGCCGCGACGTAGTGGAGATCGGCTGACGCCAATAGTGCGCTGACGTTGCGGAAGGAAAGGAGCGCGTACACGGCCGCGCCGCAAGCCAGGGCCAGCCCCATCAAGGCGAAGCCTGCGAACGCGGCGAGAACGACACTGGCAACAAACGTGACGGCGATGCCTGCCGTCACCGAGCGCAGCGGTCCGCGCAGCCTATTCAAGGACAGCGCGAACATGCAGTTGAACTGCGCGACCGCGATCAACGCGTAGGCGACGAGCCCTGCGTAGAACAACAGCCGAACATCGGCTTTGCTGCGATAGTCGGCCACTTTGTGAAGGAGATGCGAGTCGATGAGCGGCTCGACCATCACGACGGTTAGGACACTCGTGCGGACGAGCCGAGACACATACCGACGTAGTTCGATCCGGTACTGGCCGTACAGCTTCGCGCCGAAATTGGCTCTCGCGCGGGCGAACGTCGCATGCTGCAGGGCCTCAGCGCTGTCCCAGAACGCGCGAAGGACTCTCTCGGCATGCCCTGCCCCAAGTACGGCCGGAAGCAGCGGCAGGACCAAGCCGAGTTCGAGCGTGGTCACAGCAGTCTGCTCGCCCTGCACGTGGGCCCACCCGACGACGTGGACCGTGACGAACATGACGACGCCGAGCGTCCCATAGAGGAAGTAGGGCGTGCCTTCCTCCACGAGATACGCCCTGCTTGGCAACCGCGCCGAGGTCGTGAGCTGCTGGGTCCTGCGGCGAGCTTCGAAGTCGAGCCGGCCGAGCATGCCGCTGACGATGACCGCGACGCCGGTCGCGGTCGCGAAGACCGCATGGCGACTCGTGACGATCGCCAGCAGCCGGTCGGCACCCACGGCGGCGAGCACCCCTGCCGACATCGCGATGCCAGACCAGCCCGTCGCTGCGACCAGGGACAGCGCAGCCGCAGTGATCCAGATGACGGAAAGGACGACCGCGGCCGTCACGA
Organism: Actinomycetota bacterium; assembly: GCA_040005895.1. Lineage (GTDB taxonomy): Bacteria > Actinomycetota > Actinomycetes > BP-191 > BP-191 > JBDTYE01. The sequence goes on from JBDTYE010000014.1 coordinate 13,599, forward strand.
ACACCACCCGGTCCTGGGCGAGGAAGTAGATCGGAGGCCAGGGAATCAGTGACAGCGCGAGTGTGAGTCCGGCCGCCCAGGCGACGCTTACGCCGAGGCACCACATGAAGAAGCGGCGCGCTGCGTGCAGCTTGCCGAGGGACAATGAAACCGACCCTCTGCGGCCCATCGCGAGCGCAATACCGTTGGTCGAGAGCATGCCGGCGCTCATGCCGATCGTCAGGGATATTGCGCGAGTGCCGTGCCAGCGGCCCATGGTGCTCAGCACCCAGATCGACGTAATGAGCGCGAGCGACGGAAGCAGCGCCCAGGCCGGGTGCCTCGCCGGATCGAAGAGCCCGGCGCCGCTCTGGTTGGTGCGAGCGGCCGGGCGGGTCCGCTTCGCCGGGCCCGACTCGCGCCGAGTCTGGGTGAACGCACGGAAAAGTGCGGTGGCGAGGGCGAACACGTCCTCCTCCCCATACCGTCGGCGGGCGAGCCCGTCGGTGAGCCCCATCGACTCGAGGACGGCGGCCACCTCGAGCGGATCCATCGGCACCGGGCTGCGTAGTAGCACTTCGGCCGCGAGGTTCGCACGGGCGGCTTCGCGTTCGTCGCGCAGCGATCCGGCTGCGGCCTCGGACACTTGTGGCAACAGCGCGCTCGGTGATGTCTGCGCTGCCGCGGCGGCGCCTGGCCGGACCACGACCGCCCGCCAATCGCCGTCCTGAGCGGACAACCGGCGGTAGGCCGTCAGATGAGTGGCGCGAAACTTGGAGTGGCCGAACTTGCCGAGTGCGCGAGCCCGCGCGCTCACTCCGAGCGCCGCACACCGCTTTGGGTCGTTGAGGATGTCCAGAATGGCCGTCGCCATCGCCGGCCCGTCACGCGGTTCGACGACCGTGCCCGCCGGGCCGATCTGTTCGGACAGGCCTCCAACGGCGGTAGCCACGACCGGCCGGCCGCACAGCATCGCTTCGAGCGTGCTGTAGGGGAAACCCTCCGAGATGCTCGAGAGCACCACGAGGTCGCCAGAGTTATAGGCCGCGGCGGGGTTGTCCGTGAACCCGCAGAACTTCACCGACTCGCCTAACTGCAGTTCCTCGTGCAGCGCAAGGCAGCGCTGGTAGTACGCCGCGTCCTCGTCCGGCGCGCCGCCGTACAGCAGGAACTGCACGTCCGGCCGTTCGCGCACGGTGTCGGCCGCCGCACGCAGCAGGGTCTCGACATCCTTGAGCGGGTTGATCCGCCCGACCCACACGACCACGCGCGGCAGCGCGGACACGGGTCGTTCGGCCGAGAACGCCTCGGGGTCGACGCCGTAGTAGATCGTCTCGAGCTGGCCGCGCACGGCTCCGACCTCGAGCTCCCAGCGCTGGTTGTAGTCGCAGCAGGGCGAGATCTGGTCGGCGATCGCGTAGCTCAACTCGGTCGTCCGCCGGGCGAACCGCAGGCCGAGCAGCTTGAGGAAGTAGCTATCCGTGCGAGCGGCCTCGAAGATGTAGCGCTCGCGCAGGTAGACGCCGTGCTCGGTGAGCAGGAAACCAGCGCCGTGCTCGAGCTTGGCGGCTGCGGCGACCACGCTGCAGACGCCCGCCATCGCCGCGTGCACGACGTCGACCGGTGGGATGTCCGCTGCCAGCGCGAACAGCCACCTGGTCACCCATTGCATACCCGTCGTCAGTTCCCAGAGCTCGAGCTCGGGGAGCGCCAACTCGTCCGCGGCAGCGCGGTACGCCGCTTCCATGATGTCGGCGTACGCCGCCCAGACCTGCGCGGATTGCATTGCTTCAACCAGATCGTGCTGACGGAGGTACCGGTAGATCGCGTGAATCTGCTCCGCCAGCTCATGCACGTTCCCGGACGCCGTAAGGACGTTCGATAGAAAGCCCGACAGCGCGGGCACGAATTCCGTCGAGACGGCCTCGGGCGATGAGGCGGCTCGGCTGGCGCGTAGGTCGCGACGCGTCAGACCACCCCACGTCTCCTTGACGTTCTGCACGCCCCACAACGGGACCGTACTGACGCTCCGAACGTTGGACGGCAGGTCAAAAACCAGTCTCATGTCGGGCTCGGCGACTATCGACACCACATGGAACTCGACGTCCGGGAGCACTTCGATCAACGAGTCGCACCACGTGCTCACTCCTCCCCAGGCGTACGGATACGTGCCCTCCGTGATCAAGAGCACCCGGAGGGCCGCCGCATCGCGCACGTGCTTCCGGCCGCCGCCGCCGACGACGGTCACGCGCGTCGGCAGCGCGGGAACGACTGTCGCGGTGGCCACTGCTTCGGTCATCCTTCCTAGAGTTTCTTTAGCTTTGCCGTGCGCAGTTTGTGGCCGGCACCGAACCCTTCGCGTCGCCTATACCGCCTTGAGCGTCACCGTCGCGCCCGCCGCGAGGGTCACGTAGGAGATCGATTGCCCGGCGTACTTTTCCGCGCCGTACGCAACGCCGCCGTTGAGGCCGGTCACCGGCACGGTGACCGCGGCCGCCGACGTGTTCCTCAACGTGATCGTTTTTCCGGGAACGATGCTCCCGGTGATCGCACCCGTCGCGAGTGCCCGGTTGTACTGCATCCGCTTCGCCTGCTTCTGGGCGAGCTGGTCCATCGTCAGGCTCTGGATCGGTGCGTTGACGAGGTTTCCGTACTTGGACAGCGTCGCGTCCATCAGATCGCCGAGCAGGCTGTGCAATCCGTCATATGCCGTCACGTTGGGCTGGTGGACCATCAGCGGCCGGTTGTGGCCGTGCAGCAGGTACCGGGCGAGCACGCTGCTCTCCCGGTCGAGCAGTTCCTGGTAGGTGTTGACGTGCCCGAATGCACCGGCCGGGTACAAGCAGTTGTCCTCGGCCAGCCACCTCGCGGGCGTGTTGACGTTGAAGTACAGGTTGACCGGGTAGCGGGCGACCTCCAGCAGGTTCCAGGCATTCCCGCCGGCCTGGCTCGCACCAGGCAGGGTCTTGTCGTACGTCCCCGAGTTGTACCTGCCCTCGTTCACGCCGTAGGTGGCGGGGTCGCCGGTCCTTGATGTGTCCGAGATCAGGTACTGGATCCCGGCGTCGTAGGCCGACTGCAGGAAATTCGGGTTGGTCAGGCCGGAGATGTCCGGCTGGACGAGGTTGGTCTTGTTGAACGGTGCCAGTCCCAAGGTTGCCGCAGCTTGCTCGTTCTGCTTGATCTCTGCGGTCGCCTGGACGTACGTGACGCCGAGCCAGAGTGTGACGGTAGCGCCGTCCGCCAGGGTTGTCGGATTGGACAGTGTCGCCGTCTTGCCGTCGAGCGACACGTTGCTCACAACGGTCCCTGCCGGCGCAGCGCCGCCGACGGTGTCGATGACGGTGTGTCCCCAGGTGTTGAAGAAGAACGGGTCGGGCCTGGAAATCGTCGTCGTGCCGCCGGTGTTGCTAACGACGACATCGACGTACCGCTGGTCGAGGTTCTGGTGCGTGTACGTGTGGTTGACGAACTTGAACTTGGCCTGGTTCGCCTTGACCGCGGGGGTGAGCGTGTCATTCGTGATGCCCAGAGTTGCGAGGTATGCGGGTGTGGTGCCCTCGCCGTTGAAGGGGAACTCGGCGCGGAACAACTTGCTCAGCGCCGGGTTGTCGCGGCCGTTCTGCCAGTTGACGAACGCCCTGAAGTCGCCGCCCGTGATCCGGTACTGCGGTAGCGACGGGGCGTCCGGCAGAGTGCCGCACGGCGTCGGAACCGCATCACCCTGGCCCTGCCAGATGCTGTTCGCGATGAACAGGTCGTCGGCTTGCGGGCTCAGGTAGGCGTGCCGTTCGCCCAGGAAAAGGCCCTTCGTCACCCAACTGACCAGACCATAGCCGAGCACCTCGCCATGCACGAGGTAGGACGCACTGTCGAACGTGAGTGCCAGTGCCTGCCGGTTGCCCTGCGAGGGGTAGGTGTGCACGACGGCGAGTGCGTTGTTCACCGGATCGGTGAGCAGCACCGTCGTCGTCGTGTCGAGCGGGTCTGCCGTCGCGCGGTACGTGTACGCGTTGCCGATCGGCAGCGTCCCGGCGATGTTCACGTACGGGAAGAGGGACGCTGCCGCACTGGTCCACTTCGCCGCACTCGGCGCGCCGTCCTCACCGTTGTAGGTGAGACCGAAGTCCGACGTCGGGTAGGTGTTGGCGCTCACCGTGCGGATCCCGAATTGCGCCTCGAATGTCCACAGCGCCGACCACTCATTCGCGCTCAGCGCGCTACTGATGAAAACGTTGTTCGCGTCGACGTACGACAGCGTGCCGTTGGTCTGCATTACGCCCTGGTAGTACGCGTGAACGCCGCCGTCCCAGAGGGTGGCCTGCGCGACGCCCGGCCAGCTGGTGACCCGACCGGTCGAACAGCTGGTGTCCGTCGCTGCGGGGTTGGCTGCCCAGTCGAGCCGCCACGACCCGCCGGAGCACAGCTCCTTGGTGGTGCTCTTGTAGGTGTCGTACGGGACGCCGAGGTAGTCCATGGCGACCGTCATCGTGGACAGGTTCCAGTCCCATGAGCCGCCGGGGACCACGTGCACACCGTCGGGGTTGGGGTCCCCCTTCGTGGCCAGCACGAGGACACGCATGTCGATCGGGTCCACGAGCGAACCGGCTGGCGCAGTGACCGACGTTGTCGGCGTAGCGCCCTTGGGCTGCGCCAGCTTCGCCGATTTCAGCTGCTGCAGCGCCGCCGGCGGCAACCCGTCGATCGGTCCCTTCTGCATCGCGGGCGACGGGGGCACGACGTGCGTGCCTCCTGCCGCGGGAGCGCCGTTCGCGAGGCTGCCGGCGACGATCGCCAAGGCGGCCGTAATCGAGACCCAGGTGGTTCGGCCAATACGACGCTTGGCGTGGCGGCCGTTAGTCCCCGTCGACGAAATGCTGCGCATGTCGTTGTCCTCCTTCTCGAGCGGAGCTCGAGATTCCTGCTCGCGGTTAGTGCGGGGTTTCTAGAGCGTCGCGCGGTGCGGTGCTGCGACGAATCGGTAAGTCGCATCGAGGATCAGGGCGTGGTCGACAACCCAGCTGTGGTCGAAGCCGGGATGCACGTTGTTGAGCACGATCAGGTCAGGTATCGAATCCAGTGGTTCGTGCGGTAGGGACCGCAGTACGGTCCCGTCGCTGAGTTCGAGCTCGGGAACGAGGGCATCGACGTAGCGGGCGTCGGCTCCAGCGGCATTCAGCCGCTCGAGGATCTCCATCCCAGGCGACTCCCGGATGTCTGCGACGCCCGGCTTGTAGGTCACTCCGACCACAATGACCACCGAGCCACGCACGGCCTTGCCGTGTTCGGCGAGTAGGTCACGCGCGCGGGACACGACCTGCCGTGGACGCCGCGCTATCGAGACCATCGCCTGCTCGAGCAGCGGCGCCGAGCCACGCTGGCGCTTGAGCTGCCAGAGGAGATAGTGCGGGTCGCACGGGATGCAGTGGCCGCCGACGCCGGAACCTGGCAGGAACGCCATGAACCCGTAGGGCTTGGTGCTGGCCGCCTCGATGACTTCCATCACCTCGACGTCGAGCTCGCGACTGATATCGGCGAGCTCGTTGACCAGCGCAATGTTGACCGCACGGAATGCGTTCTCGTAGAGCTTGGTGAGTTCGGCGGCATCGGGCGTCGACACGACGTGCACGTGCTCGGCGTACGCCGAGAGCGCTTTCGTCGCGCGACGTGCGCACGCGGCGGTGACGCCGCCGACGACGCGCGGCACCGACTCCTGGCTGTTTTGCGAGTTGCCTGGATCGATGCGCTCGGGGCTGAACGCCACGAAGATGTCGATACCGATCCGAAATCCGCGCCGCTGCAACGGCACGACCAGAAAATCGCGAGTGGTTCCGACGTACGACGTGGAGGTCAGCAGGATGACCTGCCCGGTCCTCGCGTGCTCCACCACGCTCGCACAGGCGCCGGCGAGTGCCTTGAGATCCGGAACCAGGTGATGGTCGACCGGGGTGGGAACGCAGATGATGACCGTCTCAGCGTGGGCGAGCGCGTCGAGCGCCCCGGTGAGCTGAAGGGCGCCCGACTCCATTGCTTTGCCGAGGCGGTCGTGGTCCGTGCTGAGGATGTCGACCCGGTCAGCCCTGATCGCCTCGAGTCGCGCCGTGCTCAGGTCTATGCCGATGACCGCCTTCGCAGCGGCCACGAAAGAAAGCGCAGTGGGGAGCCCGACGTAGCCGAGCCCGACGATGGCGACGTCGTACTCGAAAGGCGGCGAACCGGCCTGGACCTGCGCGGGGATTGCGGTCAGGTCGATGGTGCTGTCGGCAGCACCTAAGGAGATGTGATCGAGCACAAAAGCCCCCCTTAAAATTCACCTGGACGGCCACTTCGTCGTGGCCGGCACCCCCCGAGGTCGAGTACTAAAAAGACTGTGACCCGCCCGCCCGCCCATAGCGAGAGGCGGTCAGGGGATTGACTCGAATTGACCACTGGGGATAGCAATCGCAGTGCATTTGTCGCATTTGACATAGTCGCAGCGTGACCCGGTTTGGGTATTGACTTCGCGGAAGAATCGATCAGCCGGCTGACGTAACTACGGAGCGTTATGGTCACTGTGGGCTACGAAAGGTAACTAAATGGCTGACCTACCGCTCGGGAAAATGTGCTGCCCGACTGTCCGAATCGCGGACCTCTTTCGGCAAGGTCGCGGCAATCGTGACAGCGTGTAACGGTGCAATACTCGGCGCATCCGCCTTCGCGCGAGCACACGTTGCGATTTCTTAAGGTGCTGCGTGGGCGGCGCCGATTTGTCCACGTACGGCTGGATTTGCCCACTGTTTCAAGGCCTAGGGCATTTCAGCTCAGCTCCAGCAAGCCTATGTGATTGATTTGCGTGACGTTTGCCAACCAACCTCGCCAGTTAGCTAGCCGCCCAGGTCCGTGAGAACGTTCAGCGCGAATCGCTGCAGCCGCGGGTCGGCCGGCCCTGTCATGAAAGCGAGCGCCTCGCTCGCGATGGTGACCACTGTCGACCCGGACGGCGTTGTGTAGCGCAACGCCGGGCCGATGTTGGGCCGGCTGGCATCGGAAAAGAACACCGTCATGGTATAGGGCAGGCAGCCAGGCGCGACGAAGTCGTACTCGAAGCCGTTTCCCGCGAAGGTGTCCCCCGCCGCGAAACCGGTCCCTGTGTAGAACCGGTCGCCGAGTGCGGCTGCATTGACGGCGTACGACGAGATGGCGCCGACCCCGCCCTGGAACGACGTGCCGAGCAGTTGGCATTGCGGCCGCGGCGGGGTGAGCTTGCTGAAGTTGGTAGTCCACTGCGCCGGGTCAGGGAACGGATCGGGACTCGACTTGTAGCCGACCATGGTTCGCCCGTTGTCCTGGTAGCGGACCTGCCAGTCGCCTTGGTCACCGCCCCAAAAAACCAGGTTGACGCCGGCTGCCCGCGCCGCCTCGTAGGCGTCGCGCATGCCCTTGCTCCAATACTCGCTGTGGCCGTTGACCAGGGTGAGGCGATGCCGCAGCAGCTCCCCCGGCGCCCGGTCGACATCTGTGTCGGCGATGTAGGACGGATCCAATCCCGGCTGGCTTTCCAGGAAACTCACCAGTGGCAGCTCGAAATACAGCACCTGGTGCCCGTAGGGGCGGTCGAACGAGACCATCTTCGCCGGCGTCGCGTTGGTGCTGTTGTGCGCGTACAAGCTCTTGCCGCCCCACGAGTTGTAGGCCTGCTCGGTATTGCTCGAGCTCACGACCAGCATCCTGCTCGGCGTGCCATTCGGGTTGTCGCGGACGATGAACGGAACCGGCGCCGACTTCCCCTTGTTGACACCGGTGCGCAGCGTCAGCTTCGCGACGTAGTAGCCGCTGAGCCAGTTGCTCGGCACCACCATCGAATCGGTTACCGGCCAGTTCTGCGCCGCCTCGCCGGTGACCGGATCCGGGGCGAGGACCTGTTGCTTCTGCCCCATCGAGTCAGTCGTGCAGCTCGGCAGGCAGCCCATCAACCGGCCGCCCAAACCCTGGTAATAGCCGAGCCGGTAGATCATCACCTGATAGGCGTCGGGCGCCGCGGCGCTGACATGGAACTGAAGCGATTCGCCCGGTCCGACACTCACGTCCGAGGCGTATCCCTCCAGGGCACCTCCGGTCGATGTGGTGTACAGCGGAGACCAGCCGTGCGTTCCGGGCAAGGCGTTCTCAGCTGCCACGGGTGACCCGCGCGGGCTCGGTGCTGGTGGTGGCGGTGGTGAAGATGGGATGACCGGCGGAGCAGGCGTCGGCGGAATCAGCGGCGGCGTCGCCGCAACGGGCCGCAAGTACCGGAAGCGGGCCGCGGGCGCGGGTGCGCTCGTGCCGAAACCTGTCGTCACGCGTACGTGGACGACGCCCGCAATGTGCCGCGGCGCCAAGACGCTCACCCTCGAACTCGAGTGCACCAGCAGCCTGGTGCCGGGTACGCCGCCGAAGGTCACCCTGACCGCTCCTCCGAAGCCCGAGCCCGCAATCGAGACGCGGCTGCCGCCTCGCACGGCGACCGTGGCAGTACGCACCGAGGAAACAACCGGCGGGCGGCCGTAAGTGAACACCACCAGCCCGGTGCGCCTGCTGATACCACTCAGCGTGCCGACCCGCACGAAGACCGCGCCGGCCGCGTGTGCCGGCGCAGCAACCGTCAGCCGCGTGGACGACCGGACGGACAGCCGCGAGCCGCGGATTCCGCCGAACGTCACCCTCGTCGCATTCGAGAACCCCGAGCCGGTCACCGTCACGAGCGAACCGCCGCGGCTGGATCCAGTTCGCGGACTGACAGCCGTCACGCGCGGCCTGGACAGCGCTCCATTGCGGGCTGTCGCGGGAACAGCCGCGTTCGCCGTTCCCCCGAAGCCGCTCGGGAGCAGCAGGAAGACGGCCAGTAACAGGCGGATCCGCCGGACACGGCTCGTCACACAACAACCCCCCAAGCAACACAGCGTTCGTCGCACCCCATGACAACCCACAGAACCCCTCGCTGCAACCGAGGTGGGCAATCTGTGGACAGTGACAGCCACTGCGTCGGCAACGCGTCCGCGCCGACAACTAGAGTTCACTCACATGAAGGACAGATTGGTCTGGATGGACCTGGAGATGACCGGACTCGACCCGGACAAGGACGTGATCGTCGAGATCGCAGTGCTGATCACGGATTCTGATCTACAACCGATCGGGGACGGGCTCGACCTCGTCGTGCACCAGCCCGCCGACGTACTCGCCGGCATGGACGATGTCGTGCGCGACATACACTCGCGCTCTGGCCTATCGGATGCGGTGCTTGCGTCGACCGTCACGCTCGAGGAGGCGGCAGCGCAGGCTCTCGCGATGATCCGCGAGCAGGTACCCGTGATGCGCACCGCGCCCCTGTGTGGCAATTCGATCGCGACGGACCGCACGTTTCTAGTCAAGTACATGCCGGAGATCGACAAGCACCTGCACTACCGGATGGTCGACGTCTCGTCGATCAAGGAGCTCGCCCGGCGCTGGCACCCGAAGATCTACCAGAAGGCGCCGGCAAAGGGCGGCGGTCACCGTGCGCTCGCCGACATTCTCGAATCCGTCGAGGAACTGCGCTATTACCGGGCGACGATGTTCGTCCCGCCGGAGCCTCGAGTCGAGGAGCCGATCGGTACGCCGCCTGCACCGGCCGCGCCATCACCCGTCTGAGGGACACGTTTGGAGTTGGCGGACGTCTGGTCCGCCAATACACTCCCTGGCGCGCCACACGGCGTGATGGTGGGCGTAGCTCAGATGGTAGAGCACCTGGTTGTGGTCCCGGTTGTCGCGGGTTCGATCCCCGTCGCTCACCCCACATGCACGCAGTTCGGTCCGTCCTCCTGCAACCTGGGACTCGGGGGTCTGATGACGCCGCGGGACCGCCCGCCGGAAACTGTCAGCCCCGCGCGCGATGATCGCCTGAGTCATCGCGACGCAGGGAAACCAGCATTGGAATGATGTCGATTCAGCGCAATTGAGTCCGTCTTCACTTCGAATTGTGTTGACAGTGTTTGCTACGCGCAGGTTAGGGTCGTTGCTAGTCGTCAACTTTGAGGAGTACGGGAATGCTGGTTCGTCTCGCCGACTGGTGCTATCGCAAGCGACGACTCGTCGTGGTGCTGTGGATTGCCGCTCTGGTGGCGTCGTTCGGGCTCTCGTCCGCCTTCGGCGGGGCGTTCCGGGCCGACTACATGGCCCCGGGATCGGAGTCGAAGGCGGCACTCGATCTGCTGAAGGACAAGTTCCCGCAGAAGGCGGGTGACACGCTGCAGGTCGTGTTCAAGGCAGATGGGGGCGTCGCGTCCGCGCCCGTGAAGGCACGCATCGACGCCATTCTCGCGGACATCGCGAAGTCCAAACACGTCGTGGGTATCACCAGTCCCTTCAGTCCGGAGGGAGTGCGCCAGATCGCGCCCGGCGGGGCGGTCGCTTATGCCGACGTCGATCTGGACAGAATCAACACTGATTTCACCCCGGCCGAAGCCAAGGCCCTCGTGCTGCCGATCCTCAAAAAGGGCAACACGTCACTGCAGGTCGAGGCCGGCGGCGCCGTGGCCGGGATGGCACAGGCTCCGAAGATCGGTTCAGAAGGCATTGGCTTCATCGCCGCGGCGCTCATTTTGCTGATTACGTTCGGTTCGGTTGTCGCCATGGGCCTGCCGATGATGACGGCGTTGTTCGGGATCGGCATGGCCGTTGCGCTCGGTACCCTGCTGCGGCACGTCGTACCGGTGCCCGACTGGGCGCCCAACGTCGCCCAGATGATCGGCATCGGCGTCGGCATCGACTATGCGCTGTTCATCGTCACCCGCTACCGCGGTGGCCTCGCCGAGGGCGCCGACCCGCGCCGCGCGACCCTAACCGCGATCGCGACCGCGGGTCGTGCCGTGGTGTTCGCGGGCACCGTCGTCGTCATTTCGCTCCTCGGCATGCTGCTGATGAACCAGCCGTTCACCGCCGGTGTCGCCTTCTCGGCTGTCATCGCGGTGCTCATCATCATGGCCGCGTCGGTGACGCTGCTGCCGGCCGCTCTCGGCTTCGCAGGGCACCGGATCGAAGCACTGCATGTGCCGTTCATCGCGAAGGTGCCGAAGGCCTACGACAAGTCGGTGTTCTACCGGTGGAGCCGATTCATCCAGCGCCGTCCCTGGCCTGCGGCGATCGGCGGTCTGGTGGTCCTGCTCGTGCTGTCGGCGCCGTTCCTCACCATCAGGTACGGCTTCCCCGACTCGGGCAACGATTCCAAGACCGTCACCTCACGCAAGTCCTACGACCTGCTCGCGCAGGGATTCGGCAAGGGCTTCAACGGCCCGATGCTGCTGACAGTCCAAGGCGGGTCAGGCCCGGGTTTGCTCGAGCCGGCAAATGCGCTGGCGGCCAAGCTCCGCGGCGTACCGGGCGTGGCGTTCGTCAGCCCCGCCCAGCCTGCGCCCAGCGGCGACACAGCGATCATTTCGCTCGTGCCGACCACCTCACCTCAGGACAAGGCGACCGAGGACCTAGTCGACACCCTCCGCACAAAGAGTGTCCCCGCCGCGATCGCCGGTACGTCGCTCAAGGTCAACGTCGGTGGCATCGTGCCAGGCGGCATCGACTCGACGCGCGCGGTGTCCCGGCGTCTGCCGGTGTTCATCGGCGCCGTTGTGCTGCTCTCGTTCCTGTTGTTGATGGCGGTGTTCCGCTCAGTGCTCGTGCCGCTCAAGGCCGCAATCATGAATCTGCTGTCCATTTCTGCGGCCCTCGGCATCATGGCGCTCGCCGTCAACGGCGGGCCCCTGGGAGATCTGATCGGGATCCACGAGAAGACCCCGGTCCCGAGCTTCATCCCGATGATGATGTTCGCGATCCTCTTCGGCCTGTCGATGGACTACGAGGTCTTCCTGCTCTCGCGCATTCGTGAGGAGTACGACAAGACCCACGACAACGGACTTGCCGTCGCCGACGGCCTGGCAAAGACCGCCCGCGTGATCACCGCAGCCGCGGCGATCATGATCACCGTCTTCCTGGCATTCGTACTGATCCCGATGGTCTTCCTGAAGATGATGGGCATCGGGCTGGCGGCCGCGATTTTCGTCGACGCAACCGTCGTACGCATGGTGCTCGTGCCCGCCACGATGGAACTGCTCGGTGACCGCAACTGGTGGCTGCCTGGCTGGCTCGACCGGCTGCTGCCGAACATCCACGTGGAAGGCCACGAGATCTCGCTCGAGGACATCGACCTGCAGGACTCGCATGTCGGCACGCGCGCCGTTGCCGGCAGACCGGCCCAGACCGAGGGCTGAGGCCATACAGCACAGACCAAGATGCCAACGGGCGCCCAGGATTGGGCGCCCGTTGGCGTCGGCTGGTAGATTGCCGCCTCGTGTCACCAGCGCGCCGCTAGCTCAATTGGCAGAGCAGCGGACTCTTAATCCGCGGGTTCGGGGTTCAAGTCCCTGGCGGCGCAC
>JBDTYE010000015.1:0-25779 GCA_040005895.1 Actinomycetota bacterium
GGGCAAGACCGCGACGGCGGTCGGGCTTGCGATCGCGGTCCGGCAAGCCGTGCTCGGGCGCCTCGGCGATCCCACGACGGCCGGCAGCGCAGTCGCAGCCGCGGCTGCCGGCGCGCTGGTGTTCGTCGGGTTCGAGGTCGTCAGCGTCTACGCGGCCATCTCCTTCGCCGACCGTAGGTCCTTCACGTCGGTGGCCCGCGAGAGCATCGGCGTCGGGACGCTCGTCACGGTCAGCGGCATCTCGATCGGTCTGGCACTCGGCTTGGCGAGCCGGGTGGCCTGGTGGGCGCCGTTGACCCTGCTGACACCGGGGATCGTCGTACTCATGCTCTTGCGGGACCACCTGGAGGCACTGCGCGACCGGCGCCGCCTCGACGGCCTGTTGCACGCCGCAACGGACGCGCACGCGTCCGTGGACGTCCGGCAGGTCACCGATGCGGTCAGGGAGTCGGCCCGGACGCTACTGCGAGCCGGCGACGTGCAGATCCGGGACACCGCCCCGGCCGCGATCGAGCTCGGCGCCCGGGTCGCCGACGGCGAGCGCGAGCGCTGGCTTGTTGTCCGGGACCGGCACCACCTCGACCCATTCGAACGCGGCGAACAACAGCTGCTGGAAGGGCTCGCGTCAATCGGCTCGACGGCGTTGAGCAATGCCCGGCTCGTCGACCGGGTCGCGCACCAGGTCGTTCACGACACCGTCACCGATCTGCCCAACCGGCTGTTGTTCGAGGATCGGGTCAGCCAGGCGGCCGCCCGCGGCAGCGGCTTCGGCGAGCGCTTCGCCGTGCTGTTCCTCGACATCGACCGGTTCAAGCGGGTCAACGACAGCCTCGGCCACCGCATCGGAGACGAACTGCTTCGGGAAACCGCGCGCCGGCTCCTCAGCGGCGTCCGCCCGACCGACACCGTCGCGCGCACGGGCGGGGACGAATTCACCGTGCTGCTGGCCGGGATCCAGGACGGCAGCGAACCGGTAGCGATCGCGGAGGCGATCCTCGACCGGCTCCGGGCGCCGTTCCACATAGACGGCCGGCAGCTCTTCATCACGGCGAGTATCGGTATCGCCCTGCATCCCGAGCACGGCCGCACCCACGAAGCCCTGTTGGCGCATGCCGACGCCGCGCTCCTGCGCGCCAAGGAGCGCGGCAGGGACACCTTCGAGGTGTACGCCGACGCCGGTTCACTGCCTGCTGAGCCGCGGCTGCTGCTCGAGAGCCAGCTGCACCAGGCCCTAGAACGCGGGGAGATCTGGGTCGCCTACCAGCCGCTGATCGATCTGCATCGCGGGGTCGCGACCGGCGCCGAGGCACTCGTACGCTGGACGCACCCGACGCTCGGTGAACTCGGGCCCGACGAGTTCCTACCGGTGGCGGAGGAGTCCGGCCTGGTCGCGCAACTGGACACCTTCGTGCTCCTCACCGCGTGCCGGCAGGCGGTCCGCTGGAACGTCGGGCGGACCGGCCCGGACCGGATGCACGTCGCGGTCAACTTCTCGTCCAGGCAGCTGCACTCGCCGCGGATCCTCGACATCGTCACCGACTCGCTGGCAGCCAGCGGCCTGGCACCCGACCTGCTCGAGATCGAGGTCACCGAACGGCTCGCCGGCCGCGACTCGCCGCAGGTGACGGCCGTGCTCACCCGGCTGCGCGGACTCGGCGTACGCGTGGCGATGGACGACTTCGGCACCGGCTACTCCGCACTTTCCCGGCTGGACCGGTTCCCACTCGACAGCGTCAAGATCGACAAGTCATTCGTCAGCCGGATCGTGGCCGCCGGTGACGAGGCTCCGATCGTGGTTGCGACCATCGCGATGGCGCACGGGCTGGGGCTGCGCGTCACCGCTGAGGGAGTGGAATCGGTGGAACAGCTGCGCTACCTCGAACAGCACGGCTGCGACGTCGTACAGGGATACCTGCTCGGCCGGCCGGTGCGCGGCGGCGCGCCCCCGGTCAGCCTGCGTACACCGCGGGACTAGCCCGCGGGCGGTTTGAAGGATGCCTTGAACGCGTCGAATGTCGGCTGCATCGAAAGCCACATTCCCTGCGGCGTCTGGAAGTTCAGCGCGAACGCGTACTTGCCGTCGGGGGTGATGAAACCGAGATCGACGGCCCGCTGCCCGCCGTACGTGTACTCCCAGTAACCCGCCTTCATACCGTGGTACGTCGTCGGGTACAGGGCGATTCGCCGGTAGCCCGGGTGCCGGGCGGCGAACTCCGGCTCGTAGGCGATCCAGTCCTGGGTCGGGTCCGCGCCGGGCTGCAAGGTGTGTGCGACCCGGAGGTACGCGCCGGAGTTGGGCTCCTTGATATCGGTGTTGAGCCCCTTCAACGTCACCGTCCAGCCCGGCGGGTGCAGCACGGTGTAGCCCAGCGCCGGATGCCGGAATGACACCCAATCGGCCGGTACGCCGGCAACTCCGGTTGGCGCGGACTCGCGCGACGCAGACGCCGACGCCCGGGGCGCGGATGGCTGGGCCGCAAGCGACCCGGACGCGGGCGCCGGCGCAGGCGCCGCTGAAGTCACCGGTGTAGAACTCGCCGGAGCCGCGACTGCCGAAGTCGGCGCAACAGCGGGCGAGGACGCGAGACCCGGGGTGGGCGCAGGGGCCGCTGCCGCGGGCGACTTCGAGGCCGCGGGCGCACTGGAGGTCGCCTTCGTCCCCGGCACCTTCGCCTTGGTGTCCTTTCCGCCGCCGGCCAGCGCCCTGATGCCGTAGAGACTCGCCAGCAGAAGAGCTCCGATCAGCAGCGGAGCGGCAATTCGCGAGGCGCGGTCCGGCCGCCTGGTGACGCGGACGGGGGCCGGCACCCGAGTCTGCGGCGCCGCGACCGGCCGGGGCAGCGCCGGCGGGGCCACCAGATCGGTGCGAACGAGCTGCAGTGTGTCATCAGCGCGTGGTTCCTGCGGATAGGGCTCAGCCACCACGGGCGTCTCAGCCTGCGAAACCCGCTGTAGATCGGCGCGGATCGCGTCAGGTCGGGGGCGGCGATGCGGATCCTTGTCGAGTAAGGCGCCGATGACCGGAGCGAGCAAACCGGCCCTGTACATCGCGCGCGGCGCGTCGTTGACGACGGCGGCGAGCATCGGCAGTGCCCCCTCGCCTTGGAACGGCGGCGTGCCCTCGACCGCGAAGAACAGCGTCGCCCCCAGAGACCAGAGGTCGCTCGCCGGGCTCGTCATGCCCCGACTGCCCTGCTCGGGCGCCATGTACGCCGGCGAGCCGAGCACCAGACCGGTGCTGGTCATGCTCGGGTCGTCCTGCACCGTCGCGATCCCGAAATCGGCGAGCGCGCAGTTGCCTCGATCGGGGACGATGACGTTGCTGGGCTTGATGTCCCTGTGAACGACGCCCGCCGCGTGGGCTACCTCGAGCGCCGACAGGATGTCGAGTCCGATGGCCGCCACCCGGTCGGGCGGCAACGGCCCCCGGGTGCGTACGACGTCCGCGAGACTGGGAGCGTCGATCAGCTCCATGACGATGCATGGCTGGCCGGCATCCTCGATCACGTCGTAGACGGTGACGACCGAGGGGTGGGCCAACCGCGCCGCTGCCCGCGCCTCGCGGAAGACCCGGCGGCGCAGCGCCTGCCGCTCATCTTCCGACGTGCCCGGCGGGAACTGGATCTCCTTCACTGCGACGTCGCGCTGCAAGAGGGTGTCACGGGCCCGCCACACGACGCCCATGCCTCCGCGGCCGATCGGCTCGATCAGGTCGTAGCGCTCACCCACCCGGCGTCGGGTCATCGGACCGCCCGGCATCGCCGTGCCTTCGCGGTTCAATGTTCACAGTCGGCAGTCGGCACAGGCCGCTGATACCCCGGTAGTGATGTCACTCAAGCGCTAGGAGCTTGTTGCCTGCCGGGCACCCGGCGAATCAACTCCCCTGGCGCGTGAGCGCCGGGTGACCCACAATGGGCGCAGACACAGGACTGCACACCCTCCAGCGAGGCCGTCGGGGAAGGCGTATCTCGCCGAAAGCGGAGGTTCGTGTGACCGGATCGACCGGCTGCCTGTTCGTCTATGCCTGCCCCGCCAGCCTCCGCGCGGCCGTCGACGGCGCACTGGCCGCCGCGGTTGCCGAACACGACCCTCTCGCCTGGTCCCCCCACGACGGTGCCCTTGCCGTGAACGCCGAGTGGTCCGGGCAGTCAGGCAGCGGCGCGACTCTCGCGCAGACCCTCCGCGCGCTCGGCGCGCTCACGTTCGAGGTGACCGAGGACGCGGCTCCCGGCTGGGACGGCGAGCGCTTCAGCTTCGTACCGGGACTCGGGCTCTTCCGGGCGGCCACCAATGCCATCGGGGACGTCGTCGTGGACGAGAACCAGTTGATGGCGGCGGTCCGCCTCGCGCCGAACGCCGAGGCGCTGCGCGAGCGGCTGGCGCGGCTGGTCGGCAAGCCCTGGGACGACGCACTCGAACCCTTCCGCTGGCGTTCGGAGCCTCCGGAGCAGGCCGCCGCGGTCGGCTGAACAACCGCTGGGGCCGAACGGCAACTATTGACCCCTTTTCAGGCGCAGCATCCGGGCGTTACCGTGAGCGCGTGACCGGTCACGCAATGTTGGAGGACCTCCGGCGGGTCGAGGCGCCCGACGGCAGGTTCTGGACCGTGCAGTACCGGCCCGGCCTGCTCGCGATCATCGTCGAGGCGTCGACCGAGGCGCTGCCCCGGGAGAACTACCGCTGGCGCGTCGCCGGCCTGATGCACGGACGTTCGGCCGCCCTGCAGGTGGCCCGCGCGCTGCGGCAGGGTGTCGACGCTACGCCCGCCAACGGCACGCTCGTGCGGCACGACGTCGAGGCCCGGGTTCTGCCGCTGACAGGCAACGTCAACCTGGTGCCAGTTCAGCTGAAATCCCCGCTGCCGTCCGCACTTCGCCCGGTAGCGGGAACCAGCGCAGATGCTCGAAGTCGGCCGATCCGTTGACCATTCGGCGTACGCCGTCGCCTGGCGTTCTGCCGGCAAGGAGTTCGCGCGCGGTCTGCAGGTAGCCGGCGAGTTCGCTTTCGTCGCTGGTGACGCGGCCCACGTCGTATCGCAGCGAACCGTCGGCGTACGACAGGTCGAGCAGGCTCATCGGCGGTGCGCAGACTCCCGTCCGGTGCCGCCACATCCCGGTGACCAGGTCGAAGTCGTAGTCGTCGAGCAGCTTCCAGCCCTGCCGGGCCACCAGGTCTACGGCCGCCACCACGAAGTCGAAAACGGCCTCGGAGATGAAGTAGTTGAAGTTGACCCGTACCCACCCCGGTTTGATGCCCTCGCAGCCGCGGGAGATCTCGCGCTCGAACTCGTGCGAGCGTTCGATGTCGATGCCGAGAAGGCGGTGGCCATAGGGGCCGGCGCACGAGCAGCCGCCGCGCGACTGGATGCCGAACAGATCGTTGAGGACCGCGACGACGAAGTTGTGGTGCAGATATCGGCCGTCGTGGCGTACGACGAACGAGACGATCGAGAGCCGCTCGGCGTCGAGGTTTCCCAGGATCTCGATTGCCGGGTTCTGCCCCCACGCCCGCACGGCGCGCGCGATGAACGACTCCTCGCGGCTGCGGATCGCCTCGGTGCCGACCGTCTGCTTGAGCTGGAAGACCAGACCGGCCCTGATGCTGTCGACGATCGCCGGCGTGCCACCTTCTTCGCGGTGCACCGGGTCGTCTAGGTAGCGATGCTCGCTCGGGTTGACGTACAGCACGGTGCCGCCGCCGGGCACCACGGGCACCCGGTTGGTGAAGAGTTCGCGCCGCGCGATCAGCAGTCCCGGCGTCCCCGGCCCGCCGATGAACTTGTGCGGCGACAGGAATACCGCGTCCTTGTAGTCCAGCCCGTTGTACGCCGGATCGTTCGCCTGCATGTCGATGTCGACGTACGGCGCCGCGGCCGCGAAATCCCAGAACGAGAGGGCGCCGTGCTCATGCAGCAGAGCAGCAACCCGCGTGGTGTTGCTGACGATTCCGGTGACGTTCGAGGCTGCGGAGAAGCTGCCGATCAGCAGTGGGCGATCGGCGTACCGCTCGAGTTCGACGACCAATCTGTCGAGGTCGATGTGCCCGTCTGCGTCCTCCGGGATGACGACGACGTCGGCGATGGACTCACGCCATGGGATCTCGTTGGAGTGGTGCTCGAACGGCCCGATGAAGACCACGGGCCGCTCGGCCGGCGGGATGGCGCTGATCAGGTCGTACTTGTCGTCGAGCGCGGCCGGGATGCGCAGCCCGAGCACGTGCACCAGCTTGTCGATCGCGGCCGTCGTACCCGATCCGCAGAAGAGCACGACGGTGTTGTCATCACCGTTGAGGGCGTCGCGAATGATCCGGCGCGCCTCCTCGCGGAAGTGCGTCGTCTGCCGACCGGTTCCCGACGACTCGGTGTGGGTGTTGGCGTAGAGAGGGAGTACGACGTCGCGGATGTAGTCCTCGATGAACGAGAGCGCGCGTCCGGATGCGGTGTAGTCGGCGTAGGTGATCCGGCGCGGGCCGAACGGGCCGTGCAGCACTTCGTCCTCGCCGATGACACCGGCCCTGATGTAATCCACCAGGCGGGTCGCGGAATCCTCCACTCCGGCAAACTAACACCGGCCGCGCCGGCTGCCATGGGGAGGTGTCGCATCGACGATCGCCAAATCGACTCTCTCTACCGCCTGACGCCCGAGGACTTCGTGTCGGCTCGCGATTCGCTGGCCCGCGCGCTGCGCTCGGCGGGAGACAAGGAGATGTCGGCACAGGTGAAAGCGTTGCGCCGGCCCTCCGTCGCCGCATGGCTGGTCAACCAGCTTGCGCGAGAGCGCGACGACGAACTCGACGAGCTGCTGGCGACCGGCGCCGTACTGCGCGCCACGCAGGCGGCGGTGCTCAGTGGCCGCGCCGATGGCGCGCAGCTGCAGGCGCTGACCGCAGGCCGCCGCGAGCAGATCGACGCGCTTCTCGCCGCAGCGCGCGATCTCGCGGCGCAGGCGGACCGCAAGAACGCGCCGCTTGACGCTGTCGATGCGACGCTGATCGCGGCCACTGCTGACGAGTCCGCGGCTGCCGCCGTACGCAGCGGTCGTCTGGTCAAGGAACTCAGCTACTCCGGTTTTGGACTCAGCGACGACATTGCCGAGGCGGTCGCCCCGGCGCTACGCGTCGTACCCAGGCAGGCGCGCACCGCGCCGCCCGCGAAGAGCGCACGGCCGACCAAAGCCGAGCGCTCACACACCACCTCGAACAAGCCGGCTGCCGAACCCAGGCGTGATCCGGCCGCCGAGAGGCGGGCGGCTGCCGAGGCTGCCGCAACCGCGGCAGTCAGGCAAGCGCAGCAGGCCGTCAACGACGCGCTCGGCGCGGCCGACGACGCCCAACGCGCTTTCGACACCCTCACCCGCGACGTCGATCGGGCGGCGGCGGACGAGCAGCGACTCGCCGGAGAACTCGCGGCGATACGCGAGCAGCTGGCCGATTCGAAGGAACGCCAGCGCGTCGCCCGCGGAGTGGCGCGATCGGCCCACGCGGACGCCGAACGGGCCCGAACCGTCCTGGTCAAGGCCCAGCAGAAGCTGGACCATCTGCGCTAGCAGCCGCTCCCGCATCGAGCGGGCGAACCCTCGACACCCGCGAAGGTTGGACCCTCAATCGTCACGCTGAGACGGACGTTTGAGGGTCCAATCTCTTGGCGGTCGGGTTAGCCGCTGCCCGCCAACTCAGGCGCCGATGGCGTGGAAGCCGCCGTCGACGTGGATCATCTCCCCGGTCGTAGAGGGGAACCAGTCGGAGAGCAGCGCTACGCACGCCTTCGCCGTCGGCTCGGGATCCGTGATCGACCAGCCGAGCGGGGCGCGGTCCTGCCAGGCCGCCTCGAACCGATCGAAACCGGGGATGCTCTTCGCCGCCATCGTCCGCAGCGGTCCGGCGCAGATCAGGTTGACCCGGATCCCTTGCGGGCCGAGGTCTCTCGCCAGGTAGCGCGCAGTCGATTCCAGCGCGGCTTTCGCAACGCCCATCCAGTCGTAGCCGGGGAAAGCCTGGGTGGCGTCGAAGTCAAGGCCGACGACCGACCCGCCGCCCGTCATCAGCGGAGCCAGAGCGCACGACAGCGACTTCAGCGAGTACGCCGAAACCTGCACGGCCGTCGCGACGTCCTCCCAGCCGGTGTTGAGGAAGTTGCCGCCCAACGCCGTCTGCGGCGCGAAGGCGACGGCGTGCAGAACACCGTCGATGCTCCCCCACCGGCTGCCGAGCTCGGTCGCCAGGGCCGCGAGGTGCTCGTCGCTGGTGACATCGAGTTCGAGTACGTCGGGTGCAGTCGGCAGCCGCTTCGCGATCCGCTGGGTGATGCTCATAGCCCGGCCGAACGACGTCAGAACAATCTCGGCGCCCTGCTCCTGGGCCAGTCGGGCGACCGAGAACGCGATCGACGCGTCTGTGAGAACTCCGGTTATCACCAGACGCTTGCCTTCGAGCAGCATTCGACTCCCTATGAGCTCGGCTCAGGACAGTGCGCAGGGCGGAAAGCCTTACGCCTCAGTCGCTTCAGCGGCCTTCTCCTCGACGGCCGCCGGCTTCACGGTGCCGACGCCCATGCTCTGCCGGATCTGGTCGAGCCGCGCGGCTCCGGCGGTGTCGATGGCGGCCTTGCGCACCTCGAGCATCCGGGCCTCGACCGAGGTCGACGCGAGTTCACTCTGCCCGAGGGCTTTCGCATATCGCGTCTCGATCTTGTCGCGGACCTCGTTCAGAGTCGGTACGTCGCCCGGTACGGAAAGCTCGCCGACCTGCTTGAGCGCGCTGTTCATCTGCTCCTGCATCTTGGCGTGCTCGAGCTGGGTGAGCAGCTTCGACCGCTCCGCCAGCCTCTGCTGCAGCAGGTAGGCGTTCTGCTCGACGGCCCGCTTCGCGGCCTCGGCTGATTCGAGCGCCTGGTCGTGCAGCGTCTTGAGGTCTTCCATCGACTGTTCGGCGGAGACCAGCTGCGTCGCGAATGCCGTCGCCGTCGACTCGTAGTCGGTGGCCTTGGCTGTATCGCCTGAGGTCTTGGCGTTGTCGGCGAGCACCAGCGCCTGCCGGGCGGAGGCCTGCAGCTTCTCGACCTCGTCCATCTGCCGCGCCAGCTTCATCTCCAGCTGGCGCCGGTTGCCGAGAACGGACGCCGCCTGCTGGCTGAGCAACTCGTGCTGCTTCTTGGCCTCGAGGATCGCCTGCTCGATCTGCACCTTCGGGTCGGCTCGCTCGTCGAGCTTGCCCGAGAAAGCGGCGGCCAGGTACTTCCACCAGCGGCTGAGAGCCTTGAACATCAATTTCCTCCCTGGAGCGGGCCGGCCTGTCCACGATCCCGGGCCGGTGTCTCATCTTTGCGGAAAACCGGAGCCGAGTCTGCGGCCGGGCCGTCGCCGAGCACGCGGCGGCTCAGTTCCTCCGTCTCCTTGAGGCCGAGGCGCAGGCCTTCGAGGTCGGTGGCGAGTTCCTCCAGCTGCTCTACGCCGTCTACGCCGCCGGGCGAGGCATCGGCGAGCGCGACCAGTTCGGCGATCCGTGCGACCAGGCTCTCGAGTCCGAGGGCGCCTGACTGCATGCGGGCCAGCAGGGCCGCGGCGGCGTCGTACAGGCGCTGGTGTACGTCGAGCTGGCCACGGACCGATACCAGCGACCGGTCGACTTCCTGCCGCACGTCCGGCGTGAATTCCTTCTCGCGGGTCTGCACGAGTTGGGCTTCCTCGCGCTTGAGGCGGTTGACGTCGACGCGCCACATCGCCGATGTGACGGCCGAGGCCTGTCCGGCGAGCCTGCGCATGTCGCCGAGAGTGGAGGCGGCTTCGGTGACCACCCCGGCGAGCCGTTCGGCCACCGGTCCTGGCCTGGCCCCGGCTGCCACGTCCCGCAGGCTCCGCGAAGCGAGCTCGGCGCGGTGCAGCCAGGCCTCCTCGGGTGAGCCGTGCAGCACCGGCAGCTCCTCGCCGCCCGCAACGACGTCGCGGTTGACCAGCGCCCCCGTCAGCACCTTGATGCCCAGCGCGCCGATGCCGATGCCGACGCCTGCGAGCAACGCGACAGGTCCGCCGAGGGGAGTGAACACCGCCCAGCCGACGCCGCCGCTGATCGCGGATACCAGCAGCCCCCAAGGGTCGCGGAGTTCGTCGGAAATCGACATCAGCACGCCGTCATCAGAAGTTGGACACCACTGCGGTGAAGACCTTGTCGATGCTCGCCGGGTCCTTGGCGTCGTACGCCGCGCCCTGCGATGCGTCGGCGATGCGGCGCAGCACGCCGAGGTCGGCGTCGTCGCCGTAGGCGATCGGGAAGACGCGAACCGCCTGCTCCTGGTCCTCGGCCTGCAGCGAGCCGACCAGGCCGTCCAGGTCGCTGTCGGCTGCGTCCTCGTTCTTGCCGTCCGTCAACACGATGACCGCGTTGATGCGGTCCGCGGCGAACTGCTGACGTGCCGCGGCGACCGCGGCCCGGGTCGAGGCGTAGAGCCCGGTGCCGCCACGGGCGGTCAGTGAGGCGATCTTCGCCTTGAACTCGACGATGCCGTCCTTGAGGGTGCGCCTTCCCACCAACTCGACGTATGCCTTGTCGCCGTTGAGCCTGGTGGAGAACGCCCAGAGCGAGAGTTCGTCGTCAGGCGAGAACTGGTCGAGGGCGGTGGTAGCAGCCGCCTTGGCAAGCGCCAGCTTCGATTTGTCCGTCGACCCGACCTTCTCCCCCATCGAGCCGGAGACGTCGATGACCATCACGACCCTGGCCCGCTTGCGATTCTCGTTCCAGGACTTCTGTACGAGGTCGAGCACGGGCGGCGCTGGCGGCGAGATGACGGTCTTCGGTTCGGCCGGCAGCAGACCGTTCGCGAGGGTGATCTCCTTGCCAGGCTTGCCGTCGAAACCGCGGAACGCCGCGTTCTCGAACTTCTTCTGCTGGTCGGGCTTCTGCACGAAGGCCAAGAAGTCGGCAGCTGCCTTCTTCCTGGCGTCATCCACCCAGGGAGCGTTGAGCACGACGTACGGGTTGTCCGAGACGAGCGTGCCCTCCTTCGGGTAGATCGCGACCAGCGGGATGGTGGGCGGGGCGTGCTTGCCGAGGGTCTTCGGGTCACCCGTGGGATTGCCCTTGTTGTAGTCCCACACCGACTTCTCCTCGACCGTCACCGCCGAGATGTAGGTGAGGCCCTGCCCGGCATCGTCAGCCTTCTGCAGGTTGGACAGGAACGTCAGAGTGGTGTCGCCGTAGTGCACGACGCTGGCCTCGACGCTCTTGACGTATTCGACCGTCTTGGGGTTCTTGACGTCGTCCGCACTGAGATCGCTGGACACGCCGGTCGCGGCGAAGTAGGTGCCGATCGTCGCGTTGAGACCTGAGGTGGAGAAGTTCGGGTTGGTCTTGCCGAGCCTGAATGCACCCCAGAGCGGCTCGCCATACTTGCCCCAGCCCGCCGCGTCCTTGGACAGCGCTATCAGGTCGCCCCAGCCGATCGCCTTGTTCGGCCAGCCGAGCTTCTCCGCCATCGGCTTCGGCATCGCAATGACCAGGGGCGTCTGGTCGAGCTTGGGCAGGTCGGCAGGCACGAGCGCGGCGCCGCCGCGCTGTTTGACCAACGCCGGCCAGGAGGTCGACGCCGGCGACCACACGTCCGGGCGCAGCCCGTCGGAATCCTGCCAGCCGCGCGCCAGCGCGTCGGCGGCGCCGCCCGAAGCCTTGCTGTAGACGTTGACGGCGACGCATCTGGCGTCGACCTTCGCACCCGCGGCCCGATAGTCGGCAGCGATGCCCTTGAGCAACTCGGCCTTCTCCGACGACACGGCCAGATTGACCGTCGTACAGCCGGTGTTGTCGACCGGCGCCCCCGACGAGGCCGCCGAGGACGAAGTCGCGGAGGACGAGGCACTCGGGCCTGGCGTCTTCTTCTTGCCGCCGCTCACAGCTGCCTTGACCCCGAGGATGAGCAGCAGTCCGGCAATCGCTGCGGCCACTACCGGGAGGGCGCTCGGGGAACGGCGCGCCATCGCAGCAGCCGCCTTTCTGTGGTTTCGAGGGACGGAGTCTCCGCCACGGCTGCAAGACTATGACTCCCAGCGCCCGCGAGCCCGGAGGAACCGGTGACGGACCGACCGCACTCGTTCGAGGAACTCACCGACCGGATGGAACGGCTGCTCAAGCCGCTCGAAGAAGCTCGCGATCCGCGCCGCCTCTTCCTCGCGACCTACCTGCGCACGACGTACGCCGTCCGCGATCGCGTCAGGCGCGCAGAGTTCCGCGACACGGTGTGGGTCGAGCGGTGGGACATCGTGTTCGCCGACATCTACCTGCAGGCGCTGACCGACTGGAACGAGACGGGCACCACGTCGAAACCGTGGACGGTCGCGTTCTCGCTCACGGAAGGGCCGCGCATCCCGCCTCTGCGCCATGTGCTCCTCGGCATGAACGCGCACGTCAACTATGACCTGCCTCAGTCGCTGCTCGCCGTCATCACCGACGACGAGTTCGACGACGCCACGCTCATCGAGCGCCGCAACGCGGACCACACGATGATCGACGCCATCCTGGCCAGCCGGGTCGCAGCCGAGGACGGCGAACTCAAACGGGTCGAAGAACCCGGCGACCGGACTTTTCTCGACCACCTGATGACACCGTTCAACCGCCTCGGCACCAAGCGATTCCTGCGCGAGGGGCGGGAAAAGGTGTGGCGCAACGCGGTGCTGCTCAGCGCCGCCAGACGTGCCGGCCCCGAGCAGTACGCCGCCCGGCTGGCCCAGCTGGAGGAGCTGTCCGCCCAACGCGTCGCTGACCTGCGCGCACCCGGTCAGGTCCTGGTTCGCCTGGCGCGCGACGGTTTCGGCGTGTCACTCCCGGACTGACGCTGGGGCGGGGACCGGTCCCAGTGCCACCAGGGCCGCCAAGCAGAGGCAGGCAGCAAGCAGGGAGCCGGCCGCGACCCCCAGGTGCGCGGCCCGCCGCTGCCCCTCCCCTGCGAAGGCGGCATCGGCGACGAAGAGCGAGACCGTGAACCCGATCCCGGTCGCGCTGGCGACGCCGGCGAACCTGCGCCATGAAACACCGGCGGGCAGCGCTGAGACACGCGACCGCACCGCGATCCAGGTCGCAGCCACCACGCCCGCCGGCTTGCCGACCGCGAGCGCGAGGACCACGCCGAGGAAATTCGGCTTTGGAAGGCAGTGCGGACTTCGTCGCCGTGCAGGGAAATCCCGGCATTCGCCAGTGCGAACAGCGGCACGACCAATCGGCTCGACAGCGGGATGAGCCGCCCCTCCCACACCTCGAGCGGCGACCGGGACTCATCCGCGCGGACCGACGCGCGGGTGAGCAGGCCGAGCACCACCCCGGCGAGTGTCGGGTGAACGCCGGCGCGCGACAGCAGCCACCAGAGGAATACCCCTAGGGCCAGCAGCACGAGGGCGCCCGCGCCACCCGGCCTTTCCTGCAACCGCGAATAAACAACCGCCACCGCCACCGCCGCGAGCAGCGGCAACGGGTGCAAAGCCGCACCGTAGAAAAGGGCGAT
This sequence comes from Actinomycetota bacterium, assembly GCA_040005895.1. Lineage (GTDB taxonomy): Bacteria > Actinomycetota > Actinomycetes > BP-191 > BP-191 > JBDTYE01. Next base: position 13,481 of record JBDTYE010000015.1, read on the forward strand.
GACCAGCACCGCGCCCACGTCGTCCGCCACCGACAACGCCAGCACGAACAACGTGAGCGCCTCCCCCACCCAGCGCCGCAGCGCCACCAGCAGGCCGAGCGCGAACGCCACGTCGGTCGCCATCGGCACCGCCCAGCCGTCCGCCGCGGGCGGGTGCGGGTTCAGAGCCAGGAAGACCAGGGCGGAACGACCATGCCGCCGAACGCCGCGATGACCGGCAGGGCGGCGTACCTCCGCTCGCGCATGCTCCCGTGCACCAACTCGCGCTTGATCTCCAGTGCGATCGCGCCGAAGAACACGGCCATCAGGCCGTCGCTGACGAAGTGCCGAGGGGTCCCGAGCTGGTGGCCGGAGAGGGTGCGGGAGGTGCTCCACACGGCGTCGTACGCAGCCGGAGCCAGCGTCGCCCACAGGATCGCTCCCCGTCGTAGCCGCGAGCAGAACCAGTGCGCCGGTGGCCTCGTGCCGCAGCAATCGCTGCACGGTCGAGACAACTCTGATGCGGCGAGGCGGGTGTGGACTGATCGGAAGCTCCCAGGGCAGGCCGAGGCGGTGCCGACCAGACTTCCCGGCGCTCCCGATGCGCACGGTAGCGCCTCTGCCGCCGCAATTCACGCACGTGATCGCCTCGCCGCTGGTGCCGATGGCCGTACCCAAGTTGCGCCAAACGGACGATGCACTCTTCGTTACACAATGTCACGCTAGCGACACACAGAGTGCTGGGCTATGCGGAGGGGCGACACGTTGGTGGTGATGAGCGCAGGGTCCGCAACGCGAAGCCTCAGGGCGCTCACCGGTGCGGCTCGCGTGCGCCTGTTCATCGCCGGACTCGCTGCCTGCGTCGGGCTGCTCTGGCTCGGTCCGGTGCATGCCGCCCACCCGCAGATCGCCGACACCTCGTTGCCCTGGTGGGTCATCGCTGTCCTCTTCTGCGCGGCAGACCTGTGCCTGGTCCACGTCCATCTGCGGCGCGACGCGCACTCGTTCTCGATGAGCGAACTGGCGCTCCTGCTGGGGCTGCTGTTCGCATCACCGGCCGGGCTCATCGCTGGGCAGGTGATCGGATCGACCCTGGCGCAGGTAAAACGCGGTCAGTCGCGTCTGAAGATCGCATTCAACGTCGCGCAGTTCACGCTGAGCGCTTCACTTGCCGTCCTGAGCTTCCACGCGGCGGCGGGCGGGGTCGCCAGTCTGGGCCCCCGGGCCTGGTTCGCGGCAGCCGTCGCTTCGACCGTCTACGCGGCGACAAACGTGATCTGCGTTTCGATCGCCATCTCGCTGTCTGAGGGCAAGGCGCAATTCGGCCGGCTGCACCTGGTGCTCTCCATGTCGCTCCTCGGCGGCCTGACCAACACCAGCCTCGGTCTCGTAGCCGCAACCGTTCTGCGCTACGAGCCGTCCGCGACCTGGCTGCTGATGGTTCCGGCCGCGGGGATGTACGTCGCGTACCGGGCCTACAACTCGGAGCGCGAAAAGCACGAGAGCCTGGAATTCCTCTACCACTCCACCCGGATCCTCAACGAGACGCCGGAGTTCGAGCAGGCCGTTCTGACCCTGCTCAACCAGGCCCGCACCATGTTCCGGGCCGAGACCGCCGCGATCGCGTTCGTCCCCCCCGGTGACGACTCGGTGCTGCTCAGATCCGCCGTCGGGTGCGACGGCGAGACGTCACTCATGCAGGTGGTACCTGCCTCTTCGATGCGGGTGCTGCTGGACCGGTTCGGCGCCGGCGCGACTTCGTTGTTACTGAAGGCGCCGCTCGAGCCGGAGCTGATGGATTTCCTCGACGCCAACGGTATGCGCGACGCGATGGTCGCCCCGCTGCGCGGCGAGACCAGGGTCGTCGGGCTCATCGTCCTCGGCAACCGGCTCGGTGACGTGACGACCTTCGACAATGAGGACGTCCGCCTCTTCGAGACCCTCGCCAACCACGCGAGCATCGCGCTCGAGAACGGTCGGCTCGGTCAGTCGCTTGCTCAGCTCCAGGAACTCGAGAGACAGCTCAAGCACCAGGCGTTCCACGACCCGCTGACGGGTCTCGCCAACCGGTCGCTGTTCGCCGATCGCGTCAGCCTGGCATTGTCGCGCATCGAGCGGGACCCGCAGATCTGCGGCGTCCTGTTCATCGATCTCGACGACTTCAAGACCGTCAACGACACCCTCGGACATGCGGCCGGCGACCAGCTGCTCGTCGCTGTGGCGCACCGGGTCCTTGGCTGCCTGCGCCCCGGCGACACCGGAGCGCGGCTCGGCGGCGACGAGTTCGCAGTACTGCTCGAGGACATCGCAGGTCCCGAGGACGCAGCCCGCGTGGCGGCCCGCGTGACACACGCGCTGCGACTTCCCGTGCAGGTTGCCGGACAGTCTGTGCACGTTCGCGCCAGCGTCGGCATCGCGACGAGCCTCGACGTCACGGCCGCGGACGAACTGCTCCGCAACGCCGACCTCGCGATGTACATGGCGAAAGCGGACGGCAAGGGCCGGTTCAAGCTTTTCGAACCGAGCATGCGGGCGGCAGTCGTACGCCGCCACGAGATGAAGAGCGATCTCCAGCGCGCCACCGCTCGCGGCGACTTCTCCGTGCACTACCAGCCCTTCCACGACCTCTCCACCGGCCGCCTGGTAGCCGTGGAGGCGCTGGTGCGCTGGAACTGCCCCGAGCGCGGAATGATCTACCCCGACTCGTTCATCTCGCTTGCAGAAGAGACCGGCCTGATCATCTCGATCGGCCGCTACGTTCTGCAGGAGGCATGCCGGCAGGCGGCCTTGTGGCAGCGGCGGTTCCCCGACGAGCCGCTGTCGATGAGCGTCAACCTCTCCCCCGTCCAATTCCAGCAGCCCGGCCTCGTCGCGATGGTCGCGGACAGCCTGAAGGCGTCCGGCTTGCGGCCTTGCAGCTTGATCCTGGAGATCACCGAGGGCGTCATGCTGCAGGACTCGGAGTTCACGATCGGGGTGCTCAACGACCTGCGCAGCCTCGGCGTACGCATCGCGATGGACGACTTCGGCACCGGCTACTCGTCGCTGAGCTACCTGCGGCGGCTGCCTATCGACATCCTCAAGATCGCCAAGGCGTTCGTCGACGGAATCGGCGAGGACCCGGGTGTCTCAGCCTTCGCCCAGGCCATCGTCGGGCTCGGCCGCACCCTCAATATGCAGACCCTCGCTGAGGGCATCGAACACCCGTGGCAGGCTCGCGAATTGCATGCGCTCGGCTGCGAACTGGGGCAGGGCTACTACTTCGCCAGGCCGATGCCGGCCATCGAGATGGAGCGGATACTCGAGGCCCGCCAGGACGAGCTGGACGGGACTCTGGCCGAGGTGATTGCCTTTCCCGCCTGAGAGCGGAAGGGCGGCACATGGATCTGGGTCTGCGCGGCCGGTGCTACATCGCCACGGGCGCGAGCCGCGGGCTCGGCTACGCGACGGCGGAAGCGCTGGTCGCCGACGGCGCCCGGGTCATCGTGTCCGCACGTGACCCCGACGCGGTTGCAGCCGCGGTAGGCCGACTGGGCGGCGACGCGCAGGGACTGGCCGGCGATCTCGCCGACGCCACACTGCCCGATCGGCTCTGCGCACAGGCACTGGCCCACGGCGGCCGGCTCGACGGGGCGCTGATCAGCGTCGGCGGTCCGCCGCACGGTGGCGTACTGGACCTGCCGGACGACGACTGGCGGCAGGCCTTCGACTCGGTGTTCCTCGGGGCGATCCGGTTGGCCAGGACAGTCGCAGCAGCGCTTGGCGACGGCGGCGCCATAGCGTTCGTCCTGTCCTCGTCGGTGCGTACACCGATCGGTGGGCTCGCCGCCTCGAACGGCCTGCGGCCCGGGCTCGCCATGGTCGCCAAGGAGCTGGCCGATCTCGTCGGACCACGCGGCGTGCGGGTCAATTCGCTGCTGCCCGGCCGGATCGCGACCGCCCGGACACTCGGGCTGGACGAACGTTCCGGCGACGCGGCAGCCGCCCGCGCCGTGAACGAGTCGGCGATCCCGCTGCGACGCTACGGCGAACCGGCGGAGTTCGGCCGCGCGGCCGCCTTCCTGCTCTCCCCCGCCGCGTCGTACATCTGCGGAACGACGCTTGCCGTCGACGGCGGCGCCCTGCGTGCCTTGTAGTGTCGGCACCCGAGAACCAGGAGATGCCATGACGGAGCAGCCAGGTCGCGAGGCACAAGAAGACGTCGACATCGAAGTGCCCGCGGAAGAACTCGGGGACGTCGAGACGGCCGACCCGCCACGCAAGCAGAGCGGCGAGATGTACGAAACGCCGGACGAACTCGGCGGCACCGGCGGGCCGGACGCCGGAGGAGCCGGCTAGGAATCAGCTCTCGACGAGTTCGGCCGGCCCGGCCGGGATCTGCGGCGCGAATTGAGTCTGGTAGAGCTCGGAATACAGGCCGGCCGCGTCGAGCAGTTCGGCGTGGGTGCCGCGCTCGACTATCCGGCCTTCGTCGACGACGAGTATCAGGTCTGCGTCGCGCACGGTCGACAGCCGGTGTGCGATGACCAGCGACGTGCGGCCGCGGAGTGCCGTCTTCAACGCCTGCTGGACCGCAACCTCAGACTCGCTGTCCAGGTGGGCCGTGGCCTCGTCCAGGATCACTATTCCCGGCGCCTTCAGCAGCAGGCGCGCGATCGCCAGTCGCTGCTTCTCGCCACCGCTGAGCCGGTAGCCGCGGTCGCCGACGACGGTCTCGAGGCCTTCAGGCAGCGAGGAGATCAGGTCCCAGATCTGCGCCGAGCGGCACGCATCGATGAGCTGCTCGTCGGTCGCGTCCGGTCGCGCGTAGGCGAGGTTTGCCCGGATGGTGTCGTGGAACATGTGCGCGTCCTGGGTCACTACGCCGATCGCGTCCCGCAGCGACTGCAGACTCAGATCGCGTACGTCGTGCCCTCCGACCCGCACGGAACCTGACTGCACGTCGTACATCCGGGTGGGCAGCATCGAAATGGTTGTCTTGCCCGCTCCTGAGGGCCCGACGAGGGCCACCAGCTGGCCGCTGTGCGCCTCGAACGAGATGTCGTGCAGAACTTGCTGCCCGGCCCTCGAATCGAGCTTGGCGACGCTCTCGAGCGAAGCCAGCGAAACCTCGGACGCGCTGGGATAGCGGAAGGAGACTCCTTCGAAGACCAGTGTCGAGGCATCCCGCGGCAGCGCCCGCGCGTCGACCTTCTCAGCCACCATCGGCGCCAGGTCAAGGACTTCGAAAACCCGCTCGAAGCTGACGAGTGCGGTCATGACGTCGACCCGGACGTTGGACAGCGCGGTCAGCGGTCCGTAGAGGCGTCCGAGCAATGCCGCGAGGGCGACCAGGGTGCCCGGTGTCAGGTGGCCGGCTGCGGCCATCGTGCCGCCGACTCCGTATACGATCGCGGTGGCCAGCGACGCGACAAGAGTCAGTGCGGCGAAGAAGGTCCGGCCGTACATCGCCGATCGGATCCCGATATCGCGGACGCGGCCCGCTCGGCCGCTGAAATCCGCAGCTTCGTCGTCCGGCCGCCCGAACAGCTTGACCAGCAGCGCGCCCGACACATTGAACCGCTCGGTCATCGTGTTGTTCATAGAAGAGTTGAGCGCCATGCCCTCGCGGGTGATCGCCTGCAGCCGCAGGCCGACCCGCCGCGCCGGCAGGATGAAGACCGGCAGCAGGACGAGCGAGATGACGGTGATCTGCCAGGACAGCTGCAACATCACCCCGGCGGTGAGCACGAGCGCTATCGCGTTGCTCACGACTCCGGACAGGGTCGACGTAAAGGCCTGCTGGGCGCCGATGACATCGTTGTTGAGCCGGCTCACGAGCGCGCCGGTCTGCGTCCTGGTGAAGAACGCGATGGGCATCCGCTGCACGTGGTCGAAGACCTGCGAACGCAGGTCGTAGATCAGGCCCTCGCCGATCCGCGAGGAGTACCAGCGCTGCGCGAGCGAGAGCCCGGCGTCGAAGATGGCCAGCCCGGCGACGACCAGCGCGACCGTCTGGACAAGCGCCGCGTCGTGCCGGCCGACACCGTCGTCGATGATCTTTCGGAAGAGCAACGGGATCGCGACCGAGATGATCGCGTCCACCACGACCATCGCAATGAAGATGGTGAGTTCGCGCCGGTAGGGGCTCGCGAACTTGACTATGCGGCGGAAGGTGCCCGGCTTGAGTTTTGTCTTCCCGAGCGGCTCGCCGTGCGGCCGGAAGGAACGCAAATACTGCATCTGCTGCGGATTCATCGTGACTACAGACAACCACACCGCGCGGCGGTTCCTTCCCGTCACCGCGCGGGCAGCAACGCGCCCATGCCGTTAGACCCGGCTGACCTCTCGAGACCCTCTGCCGGTCCGACCGGGAGCACTTGTCACGGCTGGGATCGAGCGAAGCGCCCGAACAACACGAGCGGCGATCGCCTCGGCCCCTGTCGGCGGCTCCTCGGCCAGAGTCAGCCGCAGGTAGAGCGTCCGCAGGAAGTTCCTCGCGTTCTGCCGGGCGACGTTCTCCCTGCGGTCGAGGAAGGATGCGGTCCAGTCGCGGTAGGCGGGTTTTGCGATGCCCTCGGCCCAGGCGCCGACGGCGACCGCGGACAGACTGGCCCGATCGAGGACGTCAAGGACTGCGGCCGCCAGTCGTTCGTCCTCGTCGTCCATGAAGACAAAGTCTGAAGGCGCCTTGACCTTGGCGCCGATGCCTTCGAGGATCCGCGAATGCTGTTCGAGTCCGACCTCGGGGTGCCGGGCGAAGGCGGCGAGCAGATCGGCGGCGTGCGCCCCGGCGTGCGCCCAGCCCAGCCCGTCGACGTACCCGCGGGTGTCCTGCTCCGCCGCAAGATAGACCAGTGACCGGTCGAGCAGTTGATGCACCTGCGCCGGGTCGAGGAAGGCTTCCTGCGCGTCACGCGAGATGACTTCTGTCAGCAACAGCGCCGAGAAAGAGCGGAGCAGCACCGACGGCGTTCCGCAGTCCCCGATGCACGCCGCGAAGTTGCTGGCGAGCAGCAGGGCGATGTTTCGCATCTCCGCCTGCCCGTAGTGGTCGCGTTCGATCCACGCGGCCAGGGTGTAGAAGGCCACCTCGTCGCGCAGCTCGGCATCGGCCGACCCGAGCATCGCCAGCAGTGCAGGCGTCAATTCCGCTACGGACGACCCAGCCGGAATAGCGAAGTCATTCCCCGGCAGGTCACGCCAGAATTCTCTCGTTTCCACGGTGCTCCCTGATCGGCGAGGTTGGCGCCGCGCACGGTGCGTGCACGTCTTATCCCTACTAGTCGCCGATTCCGGAGCCATCCTTGAGCCGTCTGAGCTGTGCTTCGCGTTCTTCTGCCAATTGCTGCTGGGCCGTTCGGCCCAACGCGCCGCTCAGGAGCGACTTGAGATCCGTTGCGGTGTTGCGGTCTACCGCCGCGACTGCGGCAACGCAATCGCTGACGGCGGCGTCCAGTTCGGCCGGCTGCACGACGAGGTTGACGAGGCCGAGCCGGTACGCCTCGGCCGCGCCGACCCGCCTGCCGGTCACGGCGATCTCGAGCGCGCGCGAGTACCCGACGGCGCGCACCAGCGCGGCGGTGCCGCCCAGATCGGGAACCAGCCCGCGCGTCGCTTCCGGCAACGACATCTGCACGTCGTCCGCCGCGATCCGCAGGTCGCACGCAAGCGCCAGCTGAAATCCGGCACCGATTGCGTACCCCTGTACCGCGGCGATCGAAATGACGTCAGGCCTGGACCACCAGGTGAACGCTGCCTGGTACGACGCGATCAACTCGAGCGCCGCCGCCTCGGGCATCAGCGCAAGGCCGGCGAGCGACGTCCGGGCCGCCCCGTCGATGCCTGTGTCGAATGCACTGACGTCGAGACCGCTTGAAAACGCGGTACCGGCCCCACGCAGAACGATGACGCGTACGTCGCCGGGTAGCGATGCTCCTATCCCTGCGAGCGCCGCCCACATCGCGGGCGTCTGCGCGTTCAGGCGGGCCGGCCGATCCAGTGTGACGGTGAGCACGTCGCCGGCACGATCCACGCGGAGACCGGCACTGGCTAGACCTGCGGCGTCAATCACGCCGCAAATCTAGTGCGCCGCGCCGCCAGGTTCGGGCCGGGTGACGGCATCGCCGCGAGACGCGAACAGCGGCCCCGACCGGATCGGAGCCGCTGTCACGTTCGCCCATCACGTGCGGTGAGTCGAAAGGCTTGCTAGCGCGCGGCCTTCTTGGCGGCGGTCTTGCGAGCCGCGGGCTTGCGGGCGGTCGTCGTCTTTGTGGCCGTCGTCCTCTTTGCGGCAGTCTTCTTCGCGGCCGGCTTGCGAGCAGTCGTCTTGGTGGCGAGAGTCTTCGCCGCCGTCGACCTCCGGGCAGCAGGTGTCTTCTTCGCCGCCAGCTTCTTGGCGGCCGTCGTCTTCTTCGCCGCGGTCGTCTTCTTTGCCGCCGGCTTGCGAGCAGTCGTCTTGGTGGCGAGAGTCTTCGCCGCCGTCGACCTCGCGGCAGCAGTCGTCTTCTTCGCCGCTAGCTTCTTGGCGGCCGACTTCTTCGCCGGCTTTGCCGCTGACTTCTTGGTGGCAGCTTTCTTAGCCGCCGGCTTCGTCGCGGGCACCGCAACCTCCTCGACCTTGGAAGACCCATTGTCTTCCTCGTTCGGATGATGAGGGTTTATATCCACTTACGCCGGATCAACACGCCGCAGCACGGCACGCAATATCGCGCCATGCTGCGCTCCCCGTTGATCGACCACTGCGCCAAGAGCAGCGGCCGAGTTTTCTTCGCCCGAAAATCCCTTATGCGATAAGGGGGAAAAGAGAGTTGTTACTTGCGAGCCTTGCCGCGCGTGGCACCACCACGGCCTCGCAGCGTCGTGCCGGATTCAGAAAGAATGCGATGCACGAAACCGTAGGACCGGCCGGAGGATTCCGCGAGGCTGCGGATGCTCTGACCCGCGTCGTACTTCTTCCGCAGGTCCGTTGCCAGCTTGTCCCGCTCGGTGCCGGTGACCCGGCTGCCCTTCTTCAACGCTTCCGCCACAACGTCCTCCACTGCAATCAGTGAGCGGTAAGGGCTGTTGCTGTGCGTGCCCCTTCACGATCATGCCGCACCATCGGGCCCGTTGCTACCGGTCGATTGATCTTTGTCACGCCAGCGCCACCAGGTCGCCGAGGTCGGCGCTCCAGCTGTCCTCCACACCGTCCGGGAGCAGAATCACCTTCTCCGGCTGTAGCGCCTCCACCGCGCCCTCGTCGTGGGTGACCAGAACGATGGCGCCCGTGTAGGTGGAGATCGCCTTGAGCACCTCGGCCCGGCTGATCGGATCCAGGTTGTTGGTCGGCTCGTCCAGGAGCAGGACGTTGGCTGCGCTCGTGACCAGTCCGGCCAGGGCCAGCCGGGTTTTCTCGCCACCGGACAGCGTTCCCGCGCTCTGGTGCACCGTATCCCCGGAGAACAGGAACGCGCCCAGGATCTTGCGCAGCCCCGGCTCCTCCGTCTCGGGTGCGGCCGACCGCATGTGCTCAAGCACCGTGCGCTCGGGATCGATGGTCTCGTGCTCCTGCGCGTAGTAGCCCAGGCGAAGCCCGTGCCCCGGGACGACTTCGCCCGTGTCGCTCGGCTCGATTCCCGCGAGCAGCCGCAGCAGCGTCGTCTTGCCGGCGCCGTTGAGGCCGAGAATGACGACGCGCGAGCCGCGGTCGATCGCCAGGTCCACGTCGGTGAAGATTTCCAGAGAGCCGTACGACTTCGACAGCTCCTTGGCGAACAGCGGTGTCTTGCCACAGGGCGCCGGGTCGGGAAAACGCACCCGCACGGTCTTGTCGTGCGCCCTGACTTTCTCCAGGCCGGCGAGCAGTCGCTCCGCGCGTCGATCCATGCCCTGCGCCGCCTTGGCCTTGGTCGCCTTGGCGCGCATCTTGTCGGCCTGCGACTTGAGCTGCGTCGCCTTGGCTTCGGCATTCGTGCGTTCGCGCTTGCGGCGGCGTTCATCGGATTCGCGCTGGGCGAGGTAGGTCTTCCACCCGACGTTGTAGAGGTCGACCTCGGCCCGGTTGGCGTCCAGGTGCAAGACCCGATTGACCACGGCGTCGAGCAGGTCGACGTCGTGGCTGACGACGATGAGACCGCCCTTGTGGGATCGCAGGAAATCGCGCAGCCAGACGATGGAGTCCGCATCGAGGTGGTTCGTGGGTTCGTCGAGCAGCATGGTCTGGGCGCCGGAAAACAGGATTCGCGCTAGTTCGACGCGCCGGCGCTGGCCACCGGACAGCGTGCCGAGCGGCTGCGCCAGGGCCCTGTCAGGCAGGCCGAGCGATGACGTGATGGTGGCGGCCTCAGATTCGACGGCGTAGCCACCGAGCGCCTGGAAACGCTCCTCGAGCCGGCCGTAGCGGGACATCGCATTGTCGCGGGTGTCGTCGTCGGCGGAGGCCATCGCGCCCTCGCACTCCCGCATCTTCGCGATGATGTCGTCGAGGCCACGCGCCGACAGGATCCGGTCGCGCGCGAGCTGCTCCATGTCGACGCTGCGCGGGTCCTGCGGTAGATAGCCGATCTCGCCCTTGCGGGTGATCGTTCCGGCGGCCGGCAGCGACTCGCCGGCCAGAACTCTCAGCATGGTCGTTTTGCCGGCTCCGTTGCGGCCGACGAGACCGATGCGGTCGCCGGGCGCAACGAGATAGGTGACGCCTTGCATGAGGACGCGCGGGCCCGCGCGCAGTTCAAGGTCGGTGATGGTCAGCACGGTGGTGAGGTCTCCGGAGTTAGGCGTGTCGTGGGAAAGTCAGCGCACAGCGCGAGTCACAACAACAACGGAGACATGCACGCCATCGTACGGGAGTGCGTTCTGGTTCAGACGTTGAACCCCAGGGCCCGCATCTGGTCGCGGCCGTCTTCGGTGATCTTGTCGGTGCCCCACGGCGGCATCCACACCCAGTTGATCCGATGGCCGGCGACGACGCCGTCGAGCGCGGCTCGGGTCTGGTCTTCGATGACGTCCGTCAAGGGGCAGGCCGCCGATGTCAGGGTCATGTCGAGGGTCGCGATGTTGTCATCGTCGACGGTCACGCCGTAGACGAGTCCCAGGTCGACGATGTTGATGCCGATCTCCGGGTCTACGACGTCCTTCATCGCCTCTTCGACGTCCTCGACTTTTGCCTGGTGCAGTGGCGCAGCAGCGCCGTGCGTCACCACCAGTGGCGTCTGGTCGGCGGCGCTGACGTCGGCGCCGATGACGTCGGCGACCTGGGGCTCTTCGACGCGGGTGTTTTCACTCATTGGTTCCTCCAGAGGAGTTGGCGCGAGCCTGGAGCACCGCGTCCTTCCATGCCATCCAGCCGAGCAGCGCGCACTTGACACGAGCTGGGAACTTCGCGACGCCGGCAAAGGCGACGGCGTCCTCGAGCACATCCTCGTCGGGTTCGATCTGCCCCTGCGAATGCATCATCGCCAGGAACTCGTCGGCCTTCTGCATCGCATCGTCGACTGTTCGACCGAGCACCAGCTCGGTCATCACCGACTCGGATGCCTGCGAGATCGAGCAACCGCTGCCGTCGTAGCTGACGTCGCGCACCACTGCGCCGTCGAGCTTGACGCGCAGGGTGACCTCGTCGCCGCAGGTCGGGTTGACGTGGTGCACCTCGACGTCGAACGGCTCGCGCAGGCCCTTGTTCTTGGGGCTGCGGTAGTGGTCGAGAATGATCTCCTGGTACATCGACTCAAGCTGCACGGAAGAACCTCTTCACGTGTTCGAGCCCATCCGCGAGCGCGTCGATCTCGTCGGTCGTGTTGTACAGGTAGAACGACGCGCGGGTCGTCGCGGGTACGCCGTAGCGGATGCAGACCGGGCGCGCACAGTGGTGCCCCACCCGAACGCAGATCCCGCGCTCGTCGAGCACCTGTCCGACGTCGTGCGGGTGGATGTCGCCGAGCACGAAGCTGATCGCGCCGCCCCGGTCGACCGCGTCGGTCGGACCGATGATGCGCAGTCCGCTGATGTCGGCAAGCCGCTCGAGCGCGTACGCCGTCAGCCCCTGCTCGTGCGCATGGATCGCGTCGATCCCGAGGTCGCTCAGATAGCCGATGGCAGCGGTCAGCGCGGGCGCCTCGGCAATCATCGGAGTGCCCGCCTCGAATTTGTGCGGCACGGCGGCGTACGTCGACTTCTCGATCGTGACCTCCGCGATCATCTCGCCGCCGCCGAGGAACGGCGGCATCTCCTCGAGCAGCGCCAGCCGCGCGTGCAGGCAGCCGATGCCGGTGGGGCCGAGCATCTTGTGCCCCGTGAAGACGAAGAAGTCGGCACCGATCGCCTGCACGTCGACCGCCATGTGCGGCACCGACTGCGAGCCG
>JBDTYE010000016.1:0-25524 GCA_040005895.1 Actinomycetota bacterium
GAATCGTCGCGTCCAAATGGGCAGCGCCATCCGGCACGGAGAGACCGATTGCCTCGAGAACGCCGGGCGCCTGCCCGCCAGCGTGTACGCGCGCGCCACCATGGTCACCACCTTGTCGCCGTGCGACATGTGCACCGGTGCGATCCTGCTTTACGGCATTCCTCGAGTGGTCATCGGCGAGAACCGGACGTTTCTCGGTGGCGAGGAGCTGCTCCGATCCCGAGGCGTGAGCGTCATCGTCCTCGACGACCCGGAGTGCGTCGCCATGATGGAGAAGTTCATCGCGGAGCAGCCAGGCCTTTGGTACGAGGACATCGGGGTCGTCGGGACGTGAGGTAAAGCCGCCCGGTTCTGCCCATGCGACGTACGGCGTCAGGCGCCCGGCCCGCCGGGCGGGGCAGCCAGCACTCTGGGGACGTACTCGAGCAGCTGCAACCTGCCGTCAAAGGTGCGGTGGTCCACCAGATCGAGGGCGACGTCGGGGTATCCGTCAAAGATCCGGTCCCGGCCGGTGGCTCCGGTTATGACGGGGAAGACGACGACCCGGTAGCGGTCCACCAGGCCGGCCTGCAGAAGCGACCGGCTCAAGGCAAGGCTACCGAGGGTGCGCATCGGGCGACCGGCGTGCTGCTTCATCTCCCGCACGGCCTCTACCGCGTCGCCGTCGACCAACTCGGTGTTCGCCCACGAAAGCGGCGCCTCCAGCGTCGACGAGAAGACCACCTTCGGCATCGCTGTCAATGCCGCCAGGCCGGGCTCGTCGGGCATTTGCGCAGCGATTCCCGACATCACCCGGTACGTCGTCGCCCCCATCAGCGCCGATGGCTCCTGCTGCTCATCGAGCCAGCCCATGTACTCGGGCCCTTCCAGGCCCCAGTAGCCGGGCCAGCCGTCGGCGGCCCCGTAACCATCAAGGGAGATGATGAAGTCCACCATCAGGGTTTGCATCGAGTGTCCTTTCTCAGGCGCCGGCGGCTTGCAGCGTGGGCTGCGACCGGGTGTCTGGGCGATTAGCTCGGCCGGCGGTAAATCGAGATGACGGTGCCGTCCGGATAGGGCGTGACCTCGGCCAGCTCGAGCCGGAGCTCGACCGGGAGGTCCTTGAACATCGGCTCGCCGCTGCCGAGCGCGACGGGGCGCGTAACGAGGCGGTACTCGTCGACCAGGTTCGCGCACGTAAGGGCCTGGGCCAGCGTGTAGCCGCCGTACACAATGATCTCGCCGCCGGGCTCGGCCTTCAGCCTCGCGATCTCCTGCTCGAGGTCACCACTGGCGATCGTCGTGGTCGGCCAGTCTGCCCGGGTGAGGGTCTTGGAGAACACCACCTTCGGGATCTCGTTCATGGGCTTGGCGTAGTCGTCTGTGGACGTGGGCCAGAAGGCGGACATCCCTTCGTAGGTGACGCGGCCCATGGCGTGCAGGCCCGCACGCGTGACCCAGGCCATCTTCCTGGCGACGACATCAGGGTGTTCCGCCGCGCCGCCGCCGATGTCCTTCTCTGGCCCGCCCGACACGTACCCGTCGATCGAGATGCCCATCTGCAACACCACGTTGCGCATGTTCGTGCTCCTCTTCCCACGCTTCCGTTATGGGCTACGTCGATGGGCCGTACCGGGCGCCGCCTCAGCGGTGTCGGACCTCGTATCGAAGATGCAGCGTGCCGGGGGCTTGCAGAGTTCGTACGAGGCTGAGTTCGATGTGCTCGGGCGGCAGGTTGTCGAACAGCCGTCGCCCCTGGCCGAGTAGGACCGGCCGGAGTTGGATTTCGATGGCGTCGAGCACGCCCGCTTTCAGGCATTCCTGCGCCGTGTAGGCGCCGTGCAGCATCACGTCGCGGTCGCCGGCGGCCGCCTTGGCTTGCTGTACGCACGACTCGATCCCGTCGGTGACGTAGTGGACCCGCTCGTACGGGTTGTCCGCCGGCGGCTGATGTGTCGGCACGAAGATCGGGACGCCGTCGTGGTGGTCACCACCCCAGTAGTGAGCGAAGTCCCCGGTACGCCGGCCGGTGATGACGGCGCCACTCGTCATCGCCTCGTCATAGACGACTTGGCTGTTGGGGTCGGCCGGCCGGTAGTCGCCTGGGTCATTGCCCTCGTCTCCGCCGAGCCAATCCATGAGTCGCATGCCGTCGATGCCCGCTGGGTTCTTGGCGTCGTCTTGCGGACCGGTGATGAAACCATCCAGCGACATGGCCATTGTCAGAAATACGGCTGACATTCGATTCTCCTTGTGGTGTGCGGACTGTTGGTTGTCGTGGTGCCGGTCTTCCGTCGCAACGACGCTTTACACGGCTTGGGGGAAGTCAAAGAAGCGGTGCGGGTCGTACCTGCGTTTGACGGCAGCGAGCCGAGCGCGGTTGCCGGCGTGGTACGCAGCAGGACCGTCGTCGAGCGCGGGGTCGGGAAAGTTGGGATAGACCCGCCCCGACCCCCATGCGTGCGCGGTCGCCCAAGAGGCGTCGATCCACGGATCGACCGGATCTGCGACGTGTTCGAGCAGGAAGCGTTCACGGCGGTGAGCGAACGCCGTCGCGTCCTCGGCGACCCGGTTGTAGGCGCCGCCCATCGCCGTGAATGTCAGCCTTCTCTGGCTGGTGGCCGCCGGATCCCGCAGAAGCGCCACCAGGGTCGTGACGGTGCCATCGGTCATCGAGTGCTCAAAGAACTCCGACCTGAGTCGCATTGCGCGCCCGTTCGGTGTCAGGCCGAGCGCGGCGAGATCCAGTTTCAGCGAGTGGAAAGGAATAGGGCCGGGGAGTTCGAGCGCGGCAGGCACGCCCGCCTGGCCCATAAATCCCCGGAGGAGACCACGAGTCGCGCCCTGCGAGAGACTCGAGGCTCCGGTGAGCCTCGCCAGGACAGCAGCTTCGCCGGGAACCGATTCGAGGGCCAGGTCGACGGTCATGTCATCGGGAGCGTCCGGCGCCCAGGCCTGCCACGCCGATACGAGTTCCTCGACTCCATCGGCCGGCCACTGTGCCTCGATCCGGGTGACAGTCGGCTCGTCGACGGTTTCGAAAGTCAGCGACGTGACCACGCCGAACTGGCCACCCCCCGCACCGCGCAATGCCCAGAACAACTGCGAATCACGGTTCTCGTCGCACACCACCACTCTTCCGTCGGCGAGCACAACCTGCGCCTCGATGAGCTGATCGCAGGTGAGCCCATGCTTGCGCCCGAGCAGGCCGATACCGCCGCCCAGGGTCAGCCCCGCGATGCCGACGGTAGGACCGCATCCGGCCGGCAGGGTCCGACCGTGCGCGTGCAGCGCGGTGTACACCTCGGCGAGGCGGGCCCCCGCTCCGATCACGGCCGCACCGTCCTCGTTTACCGAGATGCCGCGGACTCCCGACAGGTCGAGCACGATCCCGTCGGTCGTCGAGCGGCCGGCGAAGCAATGGCCACCCCCTCGCGGAACGAGGTGTGTCCCAGTGGCGTTCGCGTAGGCGATGGAGCGGACAACGTCGGACACCGAGCGGCACAGCACCACGAGCTGAGGACGCGCGTCGCGGAAGGCGGCGTTTTCCGGAGCGCACACGGCGTCGTAGCCAGGAGAGTCAGGGCTGAACAGCTCGCCTTCGAGTGAGGTGCTGAGCTCGGCCAGGTCGGACATGCCTCGACTCTAGAGAGCCGCCCGCCCATGATTCTTGAACAAATCGAGCAAGCTCAAAATCGGGCGGGACCGTTGGTTCGGGTCGCGAGGTAGGGCCTGTACGACGCGGAATGGTCATGGCCGCATGAGCACCGATCGACGCTGCCGCGCAGGAGTTGGAGTGGTGTGAGGCCGGTGAGGCGCAGGCATTCTCGGCTCAGATGCGCCTGGTCGGTGTACCCCACATCGACAGCCAGTGACGCCAACCCGTCGGAACCGCGCCGGCCGGTAGCGACAGCGCCTGACTGGGCCAGCGCGAGAAACCCCTGGAACCGCAGCGTCCGCTGCAGAGCCTTCGGGCTCAGACCGACCCCCTGCAAGCATCGTCGGCGTAGCTGACTCTCGGAGAGCGCCAGGTGGCCGGCTGTGGTGCGGATATCGACCGCACGCCACGGCATCAGAATCTTCACTGCCGCACGAACCAGATCATCCAAGTGAGACGCACGTCGGAACTCGCGCAGGAGTCGTTCCTGCACGAGCGGGAGCGCTTGCTCGGGCGTCCCGGCCTCTGTCACATCCGCGAACAGACGGTCAGCCAAGGTTGGGCGGACCTCGTGCAAGCCAATCCGCTGATCGACGAGGTCGTCCAGCGGCATCGGTAGGGGAGGCGCCGCGCCTGGGAAGAAACGCACACCGACGATCGAACTGTGCGGCGCAATGACCTCGACCACCGGACCGGTCAGCGGGCCAACCAGCTGCGGCCGGCAGCCAATCGGGAAGTGGATCTCGACGCCACCCGTGGGCAGATGCCGCTGCGAGTAGGGGGCATCGCCAGTGCGCTGAACCCACACTGTCCTGACGGCTCCCGCCAATCCCGCTATGGGCAGGCGCTCGGCATACGACTCCATCGGGGCATCCTTGCACCGGCCGCTGTGGACCGTTCCTCGCGCACCGGCTGGACCGGTACGGCGCCTATCGGCGCCTGGGCTGGGTGAACGCCTCGCCGGAGCTGCTCACCACGCTGCTGTGACGCCCTGCAGGAAGGCCGCGACCGTCGACACGAACCACTCAGCATCATCGAGCCACGGGAAATGGCCCGCGCCGGCCTGAACCACGAAGGTGGCCTTCGGGAAGAGCTCGGCGAATTCAGCTGCGACGGTCGGAATCGTGTTCAGGTCGACCTGGCCGGCAAGCACCAGCACTGGTGCAGCCAATGTCGCTAGTCCCGCGCGCGTGGCAGCCTGGTCGTAGGCGCCTTCGGCGCCGAAGATGGCTGCGGCGCCGTCGTTTCCCTGGGCGTCCTGGGCGCGCGCGTGAGCTTGTGCCGTCGCATCCCATCGGCCGTAGAAGAAGGCGTCGATGGTCTCGCGGCTGTCTTCAGCGGCATTGCCGGCCACGAGGAGTTCCAGAGCCGCGAAAGCCGGTGGGAACCAGGGTTCTTCCCTGCGCAGCAGAGCGATTTCACGCCGGGCCGCTGCGTTGGTCGCGATGCCGACAGCCATGGTGCTCGGAGTGATCAGCGCGAGCCTGCTGATCCGATCGGGATGGCGAGCGGCGTACAGGACGGCGAGGTTCGTGCCCGCACTGTGCGCGAGCAGGTCCATGCGGTCGAGACCGAGGTGCTCACGCAGGGCTTCGACGTCGTCGACGAGGCGATCGCAGCGGTAGGAGCTGGCATCGTCCGGGATCGCGGACTGGCCGGTGCCTCGCAGGTCCAACCTGATCAGCTGCCGATGCGCCGAAAGTCCGCCGAGGTCTCCGAGGTAAGCGGAGTCCTGCATCGGGCCTCCCGGCAGGCAAATCACCGGAGTGCCCGCCCCGATTACGTGGTAGGCGAGGTCGGTTCCGTCGTGCGCGGAGAACGTGGGCACGGTGAGGATCCTTGTCTGCGGCCTCTTGACCGGGCAACCGAATAGTTGGTCAACCGGCGGCAGTGGCCGGCGTCGACCTCGTTCACATGTCGAAACCGCGAGAGGGCAGCTACCGGCCGGCTACCAGTGCCGCGAAGCGGTCGAAGAACGGCCGCCAGTCGGCTTCCATCCGCCCGGCGAGAGCCACGCTCTCCGTCCGGACGACCTCGGGGTCGAGCCCGGCAGCGAGGATCGGCGCGAAATCCTCGTCAGTCCACTGGTCGACCTGGTGTGCCGGCGTCTCCGGGTGGAACTGGATACCCCAGGCCCGCTCGCCCAGCCGGAAAGCCTGGTGCGGGTAGGCCGGACTGGACGCCAGCCAGGCAGCCCCGGGTGGGAGCCGCTCGACGCCGTACCAATGCCATTGGACGGCCTCGACGATGTGCGGCATGCCCGCGAAGAGCGGATCGGCCTGCGCCTCCGGCCGCAGGTGGATGCTGCCGGCGCCGACCTCGGGACCCAGCGCGCCGCGACCGACGACCCCGCCGCAGGCCGCGGCCATCACCTGCGCGCCGAGGCAGACACCCATGACCGGTACGCCGTCACCGACGCAACCGCGTACCAGGTCCATCTCGCGGCCCAGCCACTCGTGCTCTTCGTCGACGTTGGGCGAGCCGCCCATCACGACCAGTGCTTCGTAACCCGCAGGGAGCCGGGTGGGGACTGCCTCGCCGGCGTACACCCGGACTACATCCAGGTCGACACCGGCGGCCGGCAGCCACTCAGCCAACGCGCCCAGACCGTTTTCGGCGACGTGTGAGAGGGCCAGGGCGCGGGAGCGGGCAGCGATCAGGTGCGGTCCTCCACGTGGAGAACGTCCAGGTTGTAGAACTTCGGCGGTCCGTCGGACAAGGCTTGCATCTTCTCGGCAAACTCTGAGGTTGCCGGGTCTTCCGAGTTCTTCATGGCCGCTTCATACGACTCGAACTCCACGATCGTCATGTACGAGCCTGCGTTCTCGCGGTCAGCAGTCACGACCACCCGGGTCGGGCCCATGGTGGGATAGCGCTCGCGCCACTCCTCGTTGACCTTCAGAATCTCGTCGATGCGTGAGGTCTTCCACTCGATGATCTGTACGAAGCCGGACACGATGCTCCCCTTTTGTGGCAAGGACGGTCGGCGCCGATGCGCCCGGTGGCAACGTCCCGCCGATGCCGCTGCCTGTCAACGGCTGGGGACACAACCGCTGCTGAACGACGTTGGACTGGCCTGCGTTCCTCGTCCGGCATGCTGTGGCGAGTAGCGGCGATTGGAGGTGCCCCCAGCGGGTTCAGGTGGGGCGGACCTGTCCCGCCCCACCTCTTGCGGATGGGCTCGATCAGCCTGCGGCGTTGGCCGCGGTGGCGAACTCGTTGGTGTAGGTCTTGCTCAGGTCGACAGTCTTGCCCTTCATGGACGGCACGTACTGCGCCTCGATGCTGGCCACCGTCTTGGCCCCCGACTCGGGCATCAAGCCGTCGGTAGTGAAGCTGTTCTTCTGCCCGGTGAGTGCTGTGATGTACGCCGCCTTGTCACCCGCGTAGTAGTCCGCGGGAACCTTGTCCGCGATTTCCGCGGCGCTGTGCGTCGACATCCAGTTCAGCGTGTGCACGTACGCGTTGACCATGCGCTGTACGACGTCCTTGTGACTGTTCACGTAGTCGGTGTTCATGAACACCGAAATGAACGGGTACTCGCCACCGAGCGCGGCCTTCGTGCTTTCCGGCGTACGCAGGTCGACAAGGATCTTGCCCGCCCCGGTGCTGATGACCTTCGAGATCGTCGGCTCGGTCGTCATGCCGGCGGCTATGCGGCCTTGCTGCATCGCAGCGAGGAAAGTCGAACCGGCTCCGACGGGTAGGAAATGGACTTTGTCGGCGCCGATGCCGACCTTGCCCAGGATGGCCGTGCTCAGGGTCTGGGTGCCGGACCCGAGCTCGGTGACACCCATGTTGGCGCCTTTGAGATCGGTAGCGCTCTTGACCGTGTCCGCGGACTTCGTGCTCACCATCAGCGCCTCGCCCGGCGCGGTCTGGAGCTGTACTACGGACTCCATGAACTTGCCCGCGGCCTGCAACTCGATGGTGTGGTGGTAGGAACCCGAACCCGCCTGCACGCCGCCGGAAAGCACTTGCTGCTCGGACGACTGGCCGGAGGCCTCGTCGATGAGGGTCACGTCCAGGTTCTGCTCCTTGAAGAAGCCGAGCGCCTCGGCGAGTTTGTTCGGCAGGTAGATCTGCTTGTCGATGCCGCCGACCATGATCTTGAGCTTGGTCGGTTCGCCGACCGCCGCGCTGCCGGATCCAGTGACGGCGGCCGACCCGCTCGCAGCGGGCGTGCCAGCGGGAGTGGAGGAGTCTTTCGCCGCGGAGGAAGAGGTCGATCCGCTGTGACCGCAGGCAGCGACCAGAGTGAGTGAAGCTACCGCCAATGCGCTGCGTTGTGTCTTGTTCATGTTCGGGCTCCTTAGATAGTGATGTCGCTGATCTGGGTGGGCCGCCACCTGATGAGACGGTTTTCCAACTTGGTGACGAGCGCTTCCGCGGTGAGAGCCACGATGGCGAGCAGCGTCATGGCGGCGAATACGCCGTTTGCGTTGAACGCCTGCGTGGCGATCTGGATGAGGGAACCCACGCCCTGGGTGGACCCGAGGAACTCCCCGACGACGGCGCCGACGAGGGCGAAGCCGAAGCTGACGTGCAGGCTGGCGAGGATCCACGACAGTGCGGAAGGGATGGTGACTTCGCGGGTGACGCGCACTCGGCCTGCGCCGAGAATCCGGGCGTTCGAAATCAGGTTCTCATCGACTTCCCGCACGCCCTGGAACGCGTTGAAGAAAACGACGAAGAACACGAGCACGACGGCGAGCAGCACCTTCGACGTCATCCCGAGACCGAACGCAATCGTGAAGATCGACCCGAGTACGACGCGCGGGATCGAGTTGAACGCCTTGATGTAGGGGCTGAAGATGTCGGCCAGCAGCCGGTTGGTGCCGAGGACGATCCCGAACACAACTCCGCCGACGACGCCGGCGGCGAAGCCCAGGACGGTCTCTTGCAGGGTCACCGCCACCTGCTTCCAGAGCGGACCCTGTGCGGTGCCGTGCACGATCCACGTGTGCAATTGGTCGTAGATGCCTGACGGCTGACCGTAGAAGAACGGGTCGATGACCTTCGTGCGGGCACCGAGTTCCCACCCGCCGATGAGAAACACCGCAAGTGCGATTCGCAAGGTGTAGACGAGCCGCTGCCGACGGCGGTACTTCTGGCGGATCGTCAAGCCGGTACGCGCGCTTGCCGTGCTGCTCGTCGTTGTCGTCACGGGTCGGCCGGCCTCAGCCAGCAAGCTTCGAGCGCTCATAACTGACAAGCACTTCCTCTCGCAGGTCGTTCCAGATCGACTGGTAGGAGGCGATGAATTCCGGCATGAACCGGATCTCTGAGACGTCCCGTGGACGCGGCAGGTCGATGGCGTATTCGCTCTTCACCGATGCAGGCCCTGACGTGAGCACGAACACCCGGTCTGCGAGGGCGATGGCCTCTTCCAGGTCGTGGGTGACGAAGACGACGGCGGCGGACGTGTCCGACCACAGAGCCAGCAACTCGTTTTCCATGAGCACGCGCGTCTGTACGTCGAGTGCACTGAACGGCTCGTCCATGAGCAGGATTCGCGGTTGGTTGATGAGGCTGGCGGCGAGGGAGACTCGTTTGCGCATGCCGCCGGAAAGCTGGTGTGGGTACCTGTCCTCGAAGCCTCCGAGCCCGACACGCGCGATCCACTCGCGTGCCATCTCTTTTGATTTGCGGGTGCTGTTGCCCTGGTATCGCGGGCCCGCCGCGACGTTGTCCAGCACCGTTTTCCACGGGAAGACGGCGTCACTCTGAAACACATAGCCGGTGTTTGGCGCGATGCCGTCGACCTGCCGACCGGAAACTTCGACCAGGCCCTCACTGGGACGTGTCAGCCCGGAGATCAGCCCGAGGATGGTCGACTTCCCGCAACCGGTGGGTCCGACGACGGTGCAGAACTCGCCCGGTGCGACGGCAAGAGAGACGTCCTGGATCGCGGTATAGACGCCGCCTTTCGGGGTTGCAAACCGCTTCGTGACATTGCTCAGACGGATCAACGGTTCGACCTGAGGGTCGTTCATTCGCGGCCTCACTTCCGGGATGCCCTCGGGGAGTGACGGGCGTAACAGGTAGTAAGAGACGCGGCTGTAACGCGGGCCAGATTTTGATCGCTTCAGCAGGAAAGGTTCGTTTTCTCTCGTTCTGCTCTTTCTGCTCGTCCTGTCCTTGCCAACGCGAGGCGGCGCGCCGCACTCTGACGGTTGCGGAAATGCGGGGTGACCTATGGCCACCGGTCGGCGCCTGTCGACACAGATTCTGTTGAGTCAGCTTGCGGTACTGACGGTCGTAACCGCGGCCGGCCTCGCCTTGTTCGCGCAAGAGGCTCGACACGAACTGGACACTCAAACCGAGCAGCGCGCACTTGCGGTGGCGCTCGCGACTGCGGCCATGCCCGAGGTCGCCGAGGCACTGGAGGACGGGGACCCGGGCGGTGCGCTGCAGCCGCTGGCGGAGCGCCTTCGACTGAGCACTGGGGCGTCGTACGTCGTCATCATCGATCCCGGGGGTCGCCGGCATTCGCACCCCAACCCGGTCCTCATCGGCCAGCGCGTCGAGGAGCCGGTCATCGCGCTCGACGGCAAGGCGCACACCGGCGTCGACAACGGCCACCTGGGCAGGTCCGCGAACGGTAAGGCGCCGATCTTCGGCAGCAACGGAAGGATCGTCGGTGAGGTTTCGTCCGGCTTTCTGGAGAGTCAGCTCGCCCAGTCCAGGGCCGACGAGTTGCGGCGCATCGCGGCGTACGCCGCCCTGGCCCTGGCCGCGGGCGCGCTCGCGAGCTTGTGGCTGGCGCGCCGGCTGAAGCGCCAGACCTTCAACCTGGAACTCCATGAGATCGCCGGACTATTGCAGGAGCGCGAGGCGATGCTGCACGGGATCCGGGAGGGCGTCGTCACTCTCGATCCGGAGGGTCGGGTGTCGCTGATCAACGACGAAGCCCGACGGCTACTGGATTTCGGCGATCGCGGCGTCGGTGGGCGACTGGACGACATGGTGCCGCCGGGCCGGCTGTACGACCTTCTCAGTGGCACGGTCGATGCCGGAGACGACGAGATCGTGTTGACCGACAAGTTCTGCCTGAAGGTCAACAGGATGCCGGTCCGGCTCCAGGGGCGTGACCTCGGCGCGGTTGTCACGCTGCGGGACCGAACCGAACATGTCGAACTCCTGCGGGAACTCGACAGCGTTGCCACCCTCACCGACGCGCTCCGCGGTCAGCAGCACGAGCACGCCAACCGCATGCACACCGTCGCGGGGTTGCTCGAACTCGACCGGCCCGAGGACGCCGCAAGCTATCTGCAGCAGGTGGCCGGCAACGCCGCCGGACTGGCTGAAGAGCTGAAGGACAAGGTCGGGAACGCGATCATCGCGGCGCTGCTCCTGGGCAAGGCGACGGTGGCGCGAGAGCGCGGGGTGGCGCTGACGATCGACGCCGGCTCACCCATCGACGATGCCGCTGTGGACAGTCGGCTCGTCGTCACAGTCCTCGGCAATCTGCTCGACAATGCCATCGACGTCACTGCAGGCCGCGCGGGAGCTCGCGTGTCCGTGGAACTGGTGCTGGAGCGGACCGGGACGTTCCTGGTTCGGGTCACCGACACCGGACCAGGTCTGACTGAGGAGGCGCGCAGTCAGGTTTTTCTCGACGGCTACAGCACGAAGCCCGCTCGTGGCGGCGTACATCGGGGCCTCGGCCTGGCGCTGGTGCACCGTCTCGTCACGCAGGCCGGCGGACATGTCGCGGTCGCTCCCGGCGTTCCCACGGTCTTCGAGGTACGCCTGCCGGCTCGTCAGGCGGTGCAGCCCTGATTACGACGCTCGTCGTCGATGACGAGCCGCGCATAGCCGACATTCACGCCGCCTACGTGCAGAAGGTGCCCGGCTTCTCCGTCATCGGGCTGGCTCATTCGGCTGCAGAGGCATTTGACCTGGTAGGAGTGGCCCGCCCCGACCTGCTGCTGCTCGACCTCTACCTGCCCGACGAGCACGGCCTCGAACTTCTCCAGCGCATCCACGAAGCCAGAACACATCGCCCCGACACGATCGTGATCACCGCCTCCCGCGATGTCGACAGCGTGCGCAACGCGATGCAACTCGGCGCGCTCCAGTACGTCGTGAAGCCCTTCGGCTTCCGGCAACTCGCCGACCGCCTCGAAAGCTATCGTGAGCTTCGCGAATCCCTCCATCGGCTGCGCGATACGACACAGTCCGACGTCGACAAGGTATTCGGGCTCTCGCGTGAGAGCGGCAGCGCTGGGAACCCGAACATCCTGCCGACGATGACTCTTGTGCTCGAGTCGGTGAGGAGCGCTCCGGAACTCATTACTGCCGCAGAAGTGGCGACCGGCGTTGGCATCAGCCGGCCCACCGCGCAGCGCTACCTTGCGAGACTCGTCGCGATGGGCCTTCTCGAAATAGATCTGCAATACGGATCGGCTGGTCGGCCCGCTCATCGCTACCGCGCCGTTCGACGCTGACCGCCGACGACTAGTGCCGCGAAGCGGTCGAAGAACGGCCGCCCGTCGAACTACATCCATCCCCTCAAGCCATCGGTCCGGGCAAGCGGCACTCCACCGCGCGGCTATAACCAGTGGGGCCGCACGATTCGCGGTGCGGGACGAATTGCACGGGGCGCGGCGCTTTCGCGGACCCGCCTCGTCAGGTCGATCCGGGCCGGTCCGATCAGCCGCGCAGCGGCGTCCGCCTCGCCCGCAGCGGCCAGTCGCCCGCCGCAGTGTCCTGGCCGACACTGTGGGCCCGGCGGTGTCGCCGCCACGCCCATCCTGCGAGAACCACCAGGGCGGCCAGCCCGTAGCCGAGCCGCTGGGCCGGCAGCACTTTCAGGTGCAACTGCGGGGCCCACCGGACCACGTAGCCGGCGATCGCGATGGCCAGCCATTCGATCCGGGCGCCGAGCCCGACCAGCCCGACCAGCAGCAGGCCGTACCACGGGTAGGCCGGGGTGGTCAGCAGCAGCAGCACGCCGGTGGTGAGCGCGGCTGCGTGCCAGGGCTGGTCCGGGCGGGACGTCCACCAGGCCCACAGCCCGGCCGCCGCGAGCACCGCGACGGCGACCACCTGTACGGCCGGCGGCTTGAGGGGGATCAGGGCGAACCGCCGCCCGGAGGCGTACCCCTCCTCCTTGGCGTACCCGCCGAGGTACCCCAACGCCGACCCGCCGACCGTGAGCACGTGCGGCAGGTAGAGCAGACCAACCACGCTGGACACCGTGGTCAGCACAGCGATCGGCCAGCGTCGCAGCACCGCCGGCACCACGATCAGCGGGGTCAGTTTGACCGCGACCGCCAGACCGAGCAGCGCCGCGCCCAGGACGCCGCCCCGCCGGGTCCGCGTGGTCGCGAGCAGGAGAAGCGCGGCGACGACGAGGCACGCGGCGGCGCCGTCGATGTGGGCGTTGGAAACCGCCTCGAGCGGCACGACAGGGCACCACGCCCAGAGCGCGGCCCGGCGCGGATCACGGCCGGTGCGCTGCAGTCCGATCAGCAGCACGACGGTGGTGGCGAGGGCGAACACGGCGCCGAGCAGCCGCACCCCGGCAATGCCCGGCACGGCGTGGACAGCGAAGAACAACACCTGTGCACCCGGCGGGTAGACGGTGTGCACCGTGGGCCGATTGATCGACGTACAGCCGGGCTGCAGCGGGGTGCCGTTCTGCGCGTCGACGTCGCCCAGGCGCACACACCAGCGGCCACTCGCCGGCCACAAATCGTCGTCCCGCAACGACCGCAGCTCGGGCGCGGCCGGGGCGTAGCGGTACGGGTCTACGCCGGCCGCCTGCACGCGACCGTCCCACATGTAGCGGTAGAGGTCGTCGCTGCTGCGCGGCGGTCCGATGCCGGCCGCGACCACCAGTGCCACCGCCCCGGCCAGGATCAGGATCACCCCGGTACGCTGCGAAACCCGGTTGAGCAGCAGCGCGGCGACGGCGAAGCCGAGCCAGGCGGCCCCGATCACGCCGGGGATCAGCCAGCCCGGTGAGCTGGGCTTGCCGATCCGGCCGAACCACAGTGGCGTGGCGGACAGGACCAGACCGGCGACCATCCCACCGGCGGCGAGGCCTTTCACGGTGTCCTCCGGGGCGCCCGTGGCGCGACCCCAGCCCCCAGGAGACAACCCCCGGCGCGCAGCGATGCGATCATGCGAACCGCGCCGTTCCTTCGGTCAAGCGCAGGCCGGCCAGGATCCGCACGGCCGCCGGGTCGGCCGGAATATGGGCCCGGACCGCGGCGGCGAAGGAGCCGGCCGGGCACTGGGCCGCCACGACCCGGGCGTCGGCGGCGGTGTCCACGTCACGCAAGAGCGGCCCGTCCGAAACCCTGAGTCCCAGGCCGCGCAGGGCAGCCGCCGTGAGGCGTCCACTCTCCGATGTGGACATCGGGACGCCGCGCAGCACCGAGGCGTGTGCGGGATCTCGGAGGGCCAAACCCCACCAGCCGCCGTCCGCGGCCGGCCCCAACACCGCGTCGGCTCGGTCCAGCCCGCGGACCAGAGCCTCGACCAGAGCCGGGGTGAGCTGCGGGGTGTCCGTACCGACCAGCAGCGCCGGCTGGTGTGCATGGAAGAGCGCGGCGTCGGTGAACGCGGCGGCCAGCCGCTCCCCGAAGCCCTCACCGCGCTGCGCCTGGACCTCCCAGCCCGACGGGGCCGGATACTCGCCGGACAAGACCAGCACCCGCCGCAGGGCCGGACAACGGTCCACAGTGGACAGCGTGTCCTCCAACGCAGCCCGAGCGACCAGCGCCGCCTGCTCCGGGGTACACGGCGGACAAAGCCGCGTTTTGACCCCTCCAGGCACCGGCGCTTTGGCGACAACCAGCAGCGACAGGTTCACTGGGCCAGCACCCGCGCCATGTCGCGAACCGCGCGGGCCGTGCCACGCACGCTGCCGGTCACCTTGGACCGCCCGCCGAGACGGGGTGCGTAGTCCACATCCACCTCGACCACCCGCTGCCCGGCCTGAGCCGCCCGCAGCAGCATCTCCAACGGGTACCCGAACCCGCGGTCGCGCAGCTGCAGGTCCAACAGCATCGTCCGGCGGGCTGCCCGCATCGGCCCGAGGTCGCGCACCGGCACCCCAGCAGCCCGGCGCAGCCGCCAGGCGATGGCCGCGTTGCCCCACTGCGCATGCAACGGGAACACCCCTGCCCGGGTCGGCCGCCGGCGCCCCAGCACGAGGTCGGCCCCGCCGGCCAGTGGCGTGGTCACCCGCGGCAGCTGCCGCGGATCCAGCGACCCGTCCGCGTCGAGGAAACACACGATCTCGGACTCGGCCGCCAGCAGGCCCGCGTGGGCGGCCGCGCCGAACCCCGCCGGCCGAGCGTGGACGACAACCGCACCCAGCTCCGCGGCGAGTTCGGCCGAGCCGTCGGTCGAGCCGTTGTCGGCGACGATGGCCCGGTACCCATCAGGCATCCGGCCGAGTACCCAGGGCAGCGCCTCGGCCTCGTTCAGACAGGGAAGGATGACATCGATCACAGCGCCCACGCTAAGGCCATGCCGACGTTCTATCGCGCTCACCTGTCTTACAGAACTCGGAAGGATCCTGGGAACCGCGAACGTCGCCGGCTAGCCGGCCGGGTCGGGCGTAGGTTCTCCCCTTCGGTGTCGTCGGGATAGAAGGATGTCCAAGTGCGGGTACTGGTGACCGGAGCCGCCGGCTTCATCGGGCAGCACGTGTGCGACGCCCTGCGCCTGGCCGGTCACGACGTCGTCGGACTGGACAACCTGCACCCGGCCGCGCACCGCACCAGGCACCTGCCCGAGGGTGTGCTGCTAGGCGACGTCCGCGACCCCGACGTGGTCACCTCCGCGGTGCGTGGCATCGACGTGGTCGTGCACCACGCCGCCATGGTGGGCATGGGCGTCGACCTGGCCGACCTACCGGAGTATGTGTCGTGCAACGACCTGGGCACGGCGGTCCTGCTGGCCGGGATGGCGCGCGGCGGCATCACCCGACTGGTACTGGCCAGCTCGATGGTCGTCTACGGCGAAGGCAGTTACCGCTGTCCTGAGCACGGCCTGGTCGCACCGCGGAACCGGGACCTGGCCGATCTGCGGGCCGGGTCGTTCGAGCCGCGCTGCCCGCACTGCGGCCTCCCGCTCGAGCCTGGGCTGGTCGATGAGGACGCGCCGTTGCAGCCGCGCAGCGTCTACGCCGCGACCAAACTGGCCCAGGAGCACCTCGCACTCGCCTGGGCCGCGGCCAGCGCCTCCACCTGCGTCGCTCTGCGTTACCACAATGTCTACGGCCCCGGCATGCCGCGCGACACTCCGTACGCCGGCGTGGCCGCCATCTTCCGGTCCAGCCTCGAGCGGGGTGAGGGGGTACGGGTCTTCGAGGACGGGGGGCAGCGCCGCGACTTCGTCCACGTGAGCGATATAGCCCTCGCCAACGTGGCGGCGGTACGGGCGCTGGCCTCGCCGCCGACCCAGGTGAGCGGTCTGCGCGCGTACAACATTGCTTCCGGCGAGCCGCACACGATCGGCGAGATGGCTAGCGCACTCACCGGCGCCTTCGAGGGCCCCCTCCCGCAGATCACCGGCGAGTTCCGCGCCGGCGACGTCCGCCACATCGTCGCCTCGCCGGCCCGGGCCGCCGCCGAGCTCTCCTTCACCGCCCAGACAACGTTCGCTGTCGGAATGCAGGAGTTCGCCACCGCACCCCTTCGCTGACCGCCCTGTGAGATCGGGCGCGGGGGCCGTAAGGACTCCGTAACGTCGCTCGGCGCGCCGGCCAAGTTGATGGCTGGTTGAATATCGGCATGACCCCCGAAGGTAATCCGCTGGACTCGTCGCGCCTGAGTCGGGCACTCATCGCGGTAGTGCGCGTCGCGGCGGCGTTCCTATGGATTCAGAACGCTGGATGGAAAATACCGCCGACGTTCGGCAAGGACGCCAACCCGAGCGGGTTGTTCGAGTGGGCCAGCAAGGCCGTCAAGTATCCGGTCTTCCCGCCCTACTCGTGGCTCGTCGAACATGTCGTGCTGCCCCACTTCACGCTGTTCGGGTGGGGGGTGCTGGTCGTGGAGTCGTCCCTGGGTGCGTTCCTGCTGATCGGTCTTGCGACCCGGTTCTGGGCCTTGGTCGGCATCGGGCAGACGCTCGCGATCACCCTGTCGGTCCTCAATGCCCCGGGCGAGTGGCACTGGTCGTACTTCCTGATGCTGATGGTCCACCTGGTCCTATTTGCCGTGGCGGCAGGCCGTTACGGCGGTCTGGACGGCGTGCTACGGCCACGCTGGCAGACCTCGCAGAGCCCGTTGGCCCGCATTCTGATGCGCGTCTCATGAACCGGCACAGCGGTCTCGACAACGCGGCGGTGGTCCTGGGTGCGGCTTCGGTGCTGAGCGTGGTTTTCGCGTTCGCTCACGGGAAATTCGAGTTCCTCCGCATGCACGGCGGCGGCATCGTGGTGGCGGTGGTGCTGGGCGTATTGGCCTGTGCGGCCGGCTGGCTCGCCAACCGGATGCTGGCCTTGGCCGCGGGCGCCGGGTTTCTACTCGCGGCTCTCGTGCTGTTAGTGCTGATCGACCAGCGGGGCAACGGCGGCTTTCTCGACGGCAACGACTCAACGTTCTCGCTGTGGCTGGGCTTGGGTGTCGGACTCATAGTTCTCGGCCTCACCCCTCGCGACCCGCAAGACTCGACCAATGGGAGTTGACGTGAGTCTGTCCGATCGCCTGGAGCCGGTGCTGGGCGCGGCGGGCGCCGCTGCCCGGGAGGTCGACACCGCCGGGGTGTTCCCCCAGGCTGCCGTGGACGCGCTGCGACGCTCCGGTTTGCTCGGCCTGACGCTGCCGACCGATGCGGGGGGGCTGGGTGGCGGCCCAGCAGAGCTCGTCGATGTGGCGAGCCGGCTCGCTGCAGTGTGTGGGTCCACGGCGATGGTGTATCTGATGCATGTGGCGGCGGCGATGGCCGTCGCGTCGGCCCCGCCGGAAGCCCGGCCCGACCTCGTCGGTCAGCTTGCGAGCGGGGAGAAGCTCGGCACGCTCGCGTTCTCCGAGGCGGGGTCCCGTTCGCACTTCTGGGCACCCCTGTCGCAGAGCCAGACCGTCGACGGCGCAACCGTTCTCAAGGCCCGCAAGAGCTGGGTCACCTCCGCCGGTCACGCCGACGTCTACGTGGTCTCCACCCTCACCTCGCCGGAACGGGTGCCCGCCGAGGCGCCCGTGCCCATCGACATGTTCGCCGTGGACGCCGCCTCTGACGGCGTCGAGGTCGCCGGTTCGTATCGTGGCCTGGGGCTGCGCGGCAACGGCTCAGCGCCGATGACCTTCGACCTGACCGCGGCGGCGGGGGACCGACTCGGCGCCCCGGGCAGCGGCTTCGGCCTGATGCTCGGCGTGGTCATGCCCTGGTTCAACCTCGGCAACGCCGCCGTCTCACTCGGCCTCTCCCGGGCAGCCGTGGACGCCGCCGTCGAGCACGCCTCGGGTGCCCGGCTGGAGCACATCGGCGAGTCGCTGGCCCAGCTGCCGACGATCCGTGCCCAGCTGGCCCGGATGGCCCTGGACGTCGCCTCGCTCAAGTCCTATGTGGAGACGACGGCGAGGTCGATCGCGGCACCGGACGACGCGACCACGTTGCACGTGCTCGGGGTCAAGGCCGTGGCTAACGACACGGCGCTACGGGTTACGGACGCGGCTATGCGGGTGTGCGGTGGCGCGGCGTTTTCCGAGCACCTGCCGGTGGAACGGTTCTTCCGCGACGCCCGCGCCGGCGTCGTGATGGCCCCCACGGCCGACGTACTCTACGACTTCTACGGCAAGGCCATCACCGGCCAACCACTATTCTGATCGGAGCCTGGCTTGACCGAAAGACCGCTGCTCGTCGGTGCCGTCGCCTACACACCGAACGTGGTGCCCATCTGGGAGGGCATCCGCGACTACTTCCGGGACAGTCCGGCCGAGATGGACTTCGTGCTGTTCTCCAATTACGCCCGTCAGGTTGACTCGCTGCTCGAGGGCGCGATCGACATCGCCTGGAACACCAACCTGGCCTGGGTGCGGACGGTCATGCGCACCGACGGGGCGTGCCGAGCGCTGGCCATGCGCGACACCGACCTGACCTTCTCCACCGTGTTCGTCACCCGCCCGGGCAGTGGCCTGCGAGACATCGCCGACCTCAAGGGCCGGCGGCTGGCCCTGGGATCCCGCGACTCGGCACAGGCCGCGATCATGCCCGTGCAGTTCCTGCGGGGGGCCGGGCTTGGCGAGTCCGATGTGGAGTTGTTGCGCATCAATAGCGATCTGGGCAAGCACGGCGACACCGGCCGAAGCGAGTTGGACGCCATCCGGGCCCTGCTCGACGATCGGGCCGACGCGGCCGCGCTCGGCATCACCACCTGGGAGTCGATCGGGCGCGACGAACTAATGCCCGGCGCGCTGGAGGCGTTCTGGCAGTCGCCCACGTACTGCCACTGCAACTTCACCGCCATGGACAAGCTGCCCGTCGAGCGCACCGACCCATGGGTGGAACACCTGCTCGCCATGGACTGGGACAACCCGGACCACCGCCGCATCCTCGAGCTGGAAGGCCTACGCCAATGGCGGCGACCCGACCTCGACGGCTACGCCTCACTGTTCCAGGCCGTCGAGGACCAGAAGATCCCGGCCCAGTGGTGACGTCGGTCGTGCTCGACCTCGTCGAGCAGATCGGCGCGAAATCGATCGGCTCGACAGTAGAGGTCCTGCTCAGGCCCGGCGACGCTGACACCGTCGCGGCATGGTGTGAGCGCACCGGCAACGAGTTGATGTCAGCGACGGACGGGCGGGCCGTGGTTCGCCGCGGCCGCCGACCTGCGCCGACCGACGCCCTTGCCGAACTGCCCGCTGGGCAGCGCCCGGGCGCTCGCCTTTGGATCTACACCAACTTCGACTGCAACCTGGCCTGCGACTACTGCTGCGCGCGCTCGTCGCCGACGGCGCCACGACGGGCGATCGGCGTCGACCGAACCCGCCAGCTGATCGCCGAGGCGGCCGACGCCGGCGTACTCGAAGTGTTCCTCACCGGCGGCGAGCCATTCCTGCTCCCCGACCTCGACCTTCTCGTCGGGGCCTGCGTCGCAAAGCTGCCCACCACCATGCTTACCAACGGGATGCTGTTTCGTGGCACCCGGCTGGCGATGCTGCGCCGCATGCCACGCGAAGGGCTCACCCTGCAGATCAGCCTCGACTCCGCGACACCCGAGCTGCACGACCGCCACCGCGGCGCCGGCACCTGGCAGCGGGCAGTCGACGGCATCGGCATCGCCCAAGCCGAGGGGTTCTGCATCCGGGTCGCGGCTACCGTGACCCGGGACGAGGTGGACGCCGGGGCCCAGTCCGCCTTTCACGCGATGCTCGACGCGATGGGCGTCGCCCGCGAGAACCAGATCGTGCGGCAGGTGGCCCAACGCGGTTTCGCTACCGACGGACTGGCCTTGACCGTCGAGACACTTCTGCCCGAGGTGACCGTCACCGCGGACGGCATCTTCTGGCATCCGGTCGGCGCCGACCACCTCGACCAGCTCGTCACCCGCGCGCTCTTCCCGCTCCGCGCCGCGATCGACGAGGTGACCCGCCGCTTCGCCGACTACCGCCGCACCGTGACCACCGGCGCCGAAGCGTTCCCCTGCGCCTGAACTGAATGGATCTCATCCCGGCGCCCACCCCGGGTCGGTCAGCGGCGTGAGTCGCCTCGCTCGACCAAGCGGTCAACTCGAGATTCGGTCAGCTGGCGGCTCCTGAGTGGCCCAAGCGCAATCCAGAGCGACCCTGTTATTCACGGCCAGCACACCGCCGGTCGCGATCTAGGCGATTCTGGCGAGCCGGTCAGCGGGTCCGGATCTCGTCAATGCCGGTCGTCAGCTCATCGTGCCGATCGGGCCTTCGTACACGACATGACTTCCGTCGATGAGCCGGATGCTCGGGTGACCGGTAGGGCCGGACGTACTGACGTCGACGATCGCGATGCCGTCCTCCGTGGACGAGGTCGCCCGCTGGTACTCCGCGCCGTCACCGGACCATTCGACCACCCAGTTCGTCGCGGGTGGCATCACGATCACCAGGGTGTCGCGGTAAGCCAGGTCGCCGCTCTTGGCGTCGTCGGCGAACTGGCTGAGCGACAGGTGCGTGAGCGAGGCCGGCGCCCGCACATCGCGGATCGTGTGCAGGCTCCTCGTGCTGCCGGCAACGACGGCGAGACGGCGTCGACCGGCCGTGTCCGTAGCCGTCAGCAGAGCGGCGCGGCCGGTCGCGTACGTTCCAGCCCACAACGCGCGCACGTCGGCGTGCCGGCCACCGCCGACGAGTTCACTGCTGTCGGCGTCCCACGTCGCGACCGCCGCGCTGATGAAGCTCGTGTCGGCAGACAGCGACCCGCGAGGTGACCAGGCGTCGTACGCCGCCGGTGCGGCTGCGGCGACCGGTGCGGCGGCGGGGGCCGACGGCTCAGCACTGCTGCGGTTGCCGCTGCGAAGAGCCCATGGCCCGCCGACCCCGACCACGAGTGCGACGAACAGGCCGGTCGCCATCGCGGTGGTCCGCCGCACTCGATACCGGCGGGCCCGCAGGTCGATTCCGGTGCGCAGGTGTGGCGCCATCGTCATCGTCTCGGCCTCGGCGGAGAGGGTCTCTCTGAGTAGAACTGAAGTGGTGTTCACGGGGTCATCCGATCGTCGTTGCGCGGCTGGGGTTGTCGTTCGACGGCCTGCCGAATCGGCTTGGCTCCGAGCGCAATCGCTCGAGGGCTTTCGCGTGCTGGCTCTTCACCGTGCCGACCGAGCAGCGGAGCAGCTCGGCGGTCTGCGCCTCGGTGAGGTCCTCGTAGTAACGAAGAACGAGAACGGCTCGCTGCCGCAAGGGCAATCGGGCAAGTGCCTGCCAGACTTCGTCGCGCGCGGCATGTGCGTCGGTGAAGTCAGCGCTGGTCTCGTCGGGCACGACGGGCACGACGGTCTCGCGCGCCTGGAGTCGTTGCCGCCAGTTGATCGTGCTGTTGACGAGGATCCGTCTGGCATACGCCTCCGGATTGTCCTGGTGAACTCGTGGCCAGTGGACCAGCAGCCGGGCCATGGCGTTCTGGAACAAGTCCTCGGCCTGGTGGCGATCACCGCAGATGAGGTACGCCGTCCGGAGCAGCGCGGGTCCCCGCGCCGCCAGGAACCCGTCGTAGCCTTCCACGCGGACCGCCTCGTCCGACTCGATATTGCCGTCGACTGTAGAACCCCGCGGAGGACCGAAAGGTTGCCCGGGTCCGCGTGTCATCGTGTGCTCCCCATAGGCGTCCGCAGTTCGCTGTGCCAGGCTGAACCTCAACAATTCCTGGCACTGGGGAGCAGCTCATGACGAAGTTCATGGTCATTTACAACGCGGGTGCGTCAGCCGGCGACATGATGTCGAGCGCGACCCCCGAGGAGATGAAGGCTGGTCTGGACGCCTGGATGGCGTGGTCGGCGGAAGCCGGAGATGCACTGCTCGACTTCGGCATGCCGGTACAGGCCCGCAGCCGCATCACAGCGAACGGTGCGACGGATCCGGCTACCGAGGCGTCGGGATATTCCATGCTGGAGGCGGCATCGCTGGACGAGCTGACGGCCCTCCTGGAGAAGCACCCCCACCTGAAGACGCCCGACTCGTCGATCGACGTACTCGAAGTGCTTCCGATGCCGGGGATGTAGCCGAAGTCGCCGTCGCGAGTGCAGGCTCACTGCCACAGATCACGGACCGCTGTTTGCTTCCCCTTCGGCCGGCCGCATGCCCAGCGCCAGGCCGAAGCCTGGCAGCAGGTCATGCCATGAGAAGTTGACGAAGCCGGCAGCGCCGAAGAGCTGCGCGAACTCCGCAGGCGTGTGAAAGCCGATCCAGCCGGGGTCCGCGAGTTTCGAAAGCGTCGAGGAAAGCGCGACGAACCACGCCGGGCCGGGGTCGATCACGGCGTACCAACCGCCCGGACGCAGACATCGAAGGATACCGGCCGCTGCAGCAGCCGGTTCCGGATAGTGGTGGTGCGCGAGGCAGTTGTAGACCCCGTCGAACGCGCCCTCGAAATCGGCCGGCAGGTCGCCGACGTCGGATTGGACGAACGCCGTGTTGTCCAGTCCGGCGGCCCGCGCGCCCTC
This sequence comes from Actinomycetota bacterium, assembly GCA_040005895.1. Taxonomy (GTDB): domain Bacteria; phylum Actinomycetota; class Actinomycetes; order BP-191; family BP-191; genus JBDTYE01. The sequence continues at coordinate 22,737 of JBDTYE010000016.1, forward strand.
GTACGCCGACACCACCATGCCGGCTGCGAGATCGACCCCGACCACCTCACCGTCCGGAACCAGCCGCGCCATCGCGCGCAACTCGCGGCCGGGTCCGCAGCCGGCGTCGAGTAGCCGCGCGTCCGATGTGATCAGCGGCCTCAGCACATCTATCGCGGTCGCGAAAACGGGGGTGGAGAACGGCCGCACGTAGGAGTCGTAGACCTCGGAGAGCCGGTCGAACTCGGCAACCAGGTGGTCGTGGTCGGTAGCTTCCGACAGCAGTCGCGGCGCAGTGAGCGTGCGGGAGAACATCGGGCCGAGGCCGGGGCCGCGCTCGTCCGCGATCGCGACCAGTTGCGGGTCGGGGCCCTTGCCGCTGGCCACCCGCACTGCGCGGGCGGGCTCGAGTACGAACGCGGACCACGACCACATGGCAGAGACGAGAACTGCTCCGGCGGCTTCCTCGGGGCCCGGCATCTCGGCCGTCAGGCCGGTACGCGGCGCAGCCGCAGCGCGATCGTCGTACCGGGTACTCCGACGACGCGCACAGTGGTGTGGTGCTCGGTGTTCTCGTCGATGGAGTCGGGGATCACGACACTGACACGGACGACCTGTCCCTCGCCGGCGGCAAGGCGCACGCGCAACGGGTCGAAGACCGGTGCGAGGTCTTCAGCAACAGACCCGTCCGGTCCGTGGAAGCCGTCGGACTCGACCACGGCGTCGACTTCGTGCGCCAGCGTGTTCTCGACGACGAAGGCCGCCGTCGCCGTCGCGCCCGCGACGGCCTCGAGCACGAGTGGCGCGGTGCCCGACCCGGGTGCCGGCGCGGTCGAGGCCCCGGGTGTTGGCTCTGTCGCCGCGAAAACGGACGGCACCGAATGCAGTGGCACCGGACGCATCGTCACGACCCGCGACGCGATCGAGTCGACGACTGAGCCGGCGGAGCTGCCGAGCAGATCGCGGCGCAAATTCGCCATCTCGCGCAGCCACGCCGTTCCGAGTTCGCCCCAAGCCCGGTAGTAGGCGATGTTGGCCTCGGCGGCCCGCCGAAGGGCGCGTTCGACCGGCGTCGGCTGGTCGCTCTGCTGGCCTTCAGCCATGGCTGTCTTGCTTGTGCGTGGAGCACGGGCGCTCGCAATAGAAGTGGTCGTACCAGTGGTGAATGAGGTCGGGGCAGTCGTCGATCTCGACCTCGTGCACGCTGCCACAACCGGTGTTCGCTGCTTCGATCCGCCAGCGGATCGCGAACTCACGGCAGCCGCGTACCCAGACGAGCACCTCGACCGGCTCGCCGCCACCCTGCGGAACGACCGTGCTGAGCGTCACGACACCCTGCTCGAACGTGTCCAGCGAAAGCTTCGACGGCGCAACGGTGATCTGGGCGGCCTGCGCGCCGGTTGCCTCGACACCGACCTCGTGCCGTCCAAGGCCGCAGTTGGTCACGCGCAGCCGCAATTCCGCGGTGGCTCCGGGGCAGCAGTGGCTTCGTACCGGTGCGAGCTGCCGGGGCATCCAGCATGGAGGCGGTATGTCGCAGCCGCACGACGAGCCGAGCGCAGGCATCCGCATCGATGCGAACGAGATATCCGCGGCAGCACGGCGTACGGCTGCCATGGAGGCCGCCGTGGGCTGGTCGGTGCGCAGCGCGGCGAGCACCTCCCGGCCGGCGCGTACTCCGAGGTCCATGACCGTCGCGAACGCAGAGGCGAAGGTGGGGGTGCCTGAATCTGCTGGGGTACTCACGCCTTCTCCTTCGTTGACTTACGTCGTGGGGCGCTGGCCTTGCCCGGCGGCGGATCGACCCGCGCCGGAGTGACGACCTCGACCGGCACGTCCACCCCGTCGACCGACCACGTTCCGGCGTACGCCGTCCCGGGGGCGAGTTGGTCGGGCAGCCGCAACTCGACCTGGATGGTGTGGGACTCGCCGGGGGGCAGGGTGGTCGCACCTTCGCGCAGCACCAGCCGGGCGACCCCGACCTGGCTGTCGGCGAGAGAGTCGGCGGCCACCCCGAAACGCTCGACGGATCCGCGATCGGTCACCAGGCCCGCGATGATCGCGCGGTCGAGTGCATCAGCGTGCTCGAGGGGGACCGCATAGGTCTTGTGCAGTTCGACCGCCGCGTTGCCGGCGTTGTGCAGTACGACGCCGGCCTCGGCGACTTCGCCCGCCGCGGCGCTGATGACGAGGTCATGCGGAATTGCCGTGATTTTCGAATGCTTTCGAACGACGACGACAGCGGGCATGGTGCCGCCACTCCACGAGAGCTCGCCGTGGTAGCTCCCGGCCGGTGTCTGAGCAGGCAGCAGGAGCCGGACCTTCGTCGTCGACTCGCCGACCGGCGCTGTGAGCGTCCGTATCTGCCCGGCGACCCCCTTGGGCAACTGCGCGACGACGGCTACTGACCGGCGGTCGGCGGCGGGAACGGCTACCACCGTCTGCAGGTTGCCTGGCTCGCCCTCGAAGCGCGCGACCTGCGCCTCGACACGGGGATCGGAACGCGCCACCTCGCCGCCTACCCGTGGCTCGGGTGGCGGCCGACTTCGCCGCATACCTCGCACGGATTCGGGTGAAAGTTCTCGGAGACCATCTGCGCTTCACCGCAGAGCCGGACGCACAGCAGCTGCATGCCGAGAACGCTGAGGCCGACCGTGAAATCCGCCGGCAGATGCGTACGCCGCTCCGGCAACTCCTTCACGGAGATGTTCATGTCGAGGGGGCGCAAGGTGATCGTGGCTTCGACCGGGTTGAGAGTTACCGGATTGAGCGTCACCGGATCGACGCCGATGCTGATCTTCGGCAGGCT
>JBDTYE010000017.1:0-25129 GCA_040005895.1 Actinomycetota bacterium
ACCGCCAAGTCCCAACCGCGAGCGAGCTGGCGGGCCCCGGAACCAGGCGCAGGGTCCCGCGCGTGGTTCACAGTTCCTGGTCGCCGACCAGACCTAGCAGCGGCCACGCCGTCAGTTCGGTGTACGCCGGATGCGGACCGCCGCTGCTCACGAACAGCACGATCCGCGAGACTTCCCAAGCCGCGCCCTCGGCCAACGACAGCTTGCGCAACAGGTGCGGCACATCGCTCGAGGCGGTGTCCCCACGGGCCCGCGCGAGAGTCAGGTGCGGACGAAAAGGCTTGTCGTCCAAGGCGATTCGCGAGTGCCGCGCTGCGCGGCGTACACCCTCGGCCAGTACGTCGAGACCAGCTGCTGCGACGCCGACCCACAGGATCCGCGGCCGGCCGGCCGAGGGAAACGCACCGGTCCCGGACAGCCGAGCCGGCAACGGCGCGGTCGCGGCGGTCAGCAACGCGACAGACTCGTCGAGCCGGTGCCGCTGACCGGAAGTGGTCTCGCCAAGAAAAGCCAAGGTCACGTGCCAGCGCTCCGGCCCGACCCAGGTGAAGCCGGGATACGCCGCCCGCCACTGCTGCCACGCGGACGTCAGCGGGGCGACCACCGCAGCAGGTGGGACGACCGCGACGAACGTGTGGTCCCTCAGTTGGCTGTGGTCGGTTTCGGCGCTGGGGCCGAAGGAGACGGCGACGGTGCCGGCGGCGATACCGATGAGCCCGGTGGCGGCGGCGACGAGCCGGGAGGCACCACCGGCGGCACGGCGCAGATGAAGATCGGTTCCGGCACGTAGCGCGTGTAGAAACGCTCCCGCGGCTTGACCTCCTTGCCGCCCTTGATGAACGCACGCCACACGACGATGTCGAAGCCCGGCGATCCGGCCGCCTTGACGCACTGCGGACCCGGCGGCAGGTAGACGACCATGGTCGGCGTCGGTCGGGTGCGGGGGCCCGAGATCGAATCGATCCGGTCGTACTGCTTGGTGCTGTAGAACGTCACCGTGATCGTGGTACCGGTAAACGAGGTCTTGACCAGCACGCCGTACGGCGAGTCGTTGGTCCACTTGAGATCCGGCGCAGGAGAGGAGACCGTCGCCTCCCTACCGGCCGGGTATCGGCTGATGTAGAAGCTGTGCGTCTTGTGGTAGACGTCCTTGAACCCGCCGAAGAACACCGCGTTGAACATTGTCGTCGCGAACTGGCTGACACCGCCTCCGACCGCGGGTGTCAACACGCCCTTGAGGATCATCGGAGCCTCGATGAAGCCGCGGCCCTTGTCGCGCTCGCCGACGTAACCGTTGAGACTGAATGTGTCCCCCGGCATCACCAGGGCGCCGTCGACGATCTTGGCAATCGTGTGGATGTTGTTGACGCGCGCCGCGCAGCACGGGTGGTGGGTCGTGAAGGAGCTGACCACCTCCTTGATGCCGAGGGCCTTGATCTTCTCGGTCGTGATCTTGGGCTCGACGGCAAGGAACGGGATCGGTATCTCGCGCGGCGCCGACTTCGCCAGTGCTGCCGGCACTGCGGCGATCAGTCCATCGACGTCGGCGGTACGGCCGTTGATCGACGGGGTGATGCGAACCGCGCCGTTGACGACGTCGATGCTCCCGTCCTTGGAAGGAGCGTCGTACGACGGCAACTGGGGTAGTACGAGCGCCCTGACCTTGTCACTGTCGACCACCAGGTTGATCGCGCCATTAGCGTCGGTCTTGAGCGAGATGAACGACCCGATGTCGTCGGCGGACAACTCGATCCCTCGGCCGTCGGCGACCATCCGCAACGGGCCGCTGACGGCCGGGGTGGCGATCTTGGTGATCGCGGCGTCGACCTTGTCCTGCGAGGTGAGCACATCGATGCGCTGGACCGGAACCTCGACGGGGTCGGTCTTGAGAGCGGCGAACCTGTCGTGCAGCGACTTGGCGGCGAACGCGCGATCGAGGGTGCGCCCGACCAGGGGCATCACGGCGACCGGCTTGGTGCCGTCGAAGCGGACACTGCCCTCACGCGCGGGCTTGTCGACCTTCTTGGCGAAGGCTGCAACGGTCTTGTCTATCGCCGCGTCGTCGACGACCAGCTGCGGTTCGTGGTCGGTGCGTCCTGAGAACGACCTGGCGACGGTGACTGGATTCATCGATGAGGCGGCGAGTCCGTCGACCGTCTTGTCGTAGTCGATCGACAGTCCAGCCGTCGTCGGATCGATGCTGGCAGTAACCTCTGCGGCCTTGATCGGCACCGGCGCCTTGATCTGCGGTTCGAGCGCGTCGCGCAGCAGCTTCTTGGCCTGCGCGGAGGTGCGGCCGCCGACATCGACGCCGGCGACGTAGGTGCCGCGCGGCAGCTTGCCCCAGGTCACCAGAACGGCAGCCAGGTAGACGATGATCGGGACCATCGCGATCCCGACCAGGACGAAATAGAGAATTCGCCGATCAGATTTCGGATCGTCCGCTATCTCTTCGTACTTCAGCGTTGCTGACACGTTGGGGTAAGGGCCTTCTGAGTCGGGGTCCATTGATGGTAAGCGATGTCGCCGTACCCGCCGGGACGACCTCCTCAACACACCGTGTGCCTGGTCAGCGCATCACATCGGACGTCGCGCCCACCGCCATGCGCAGTTCGCGGGCGAAACTGCGCGGATGAAGGACCGCGTCGCGGCTGGCCGAACGCTGCAGCAACGCAGTGATCGTCACCGTCGCCAGCACGCTGACCAGTCCGCCGACGATTAGACCGCTGCGAGGGCCGAAATGTTGCGCCAGCCAGCCGATCACGGGTGCTCCGACGGGCGTGCCGCCGAGGAACACCAGCGAATAGAGCGCCATCACCCGACCGCGGATCTCTTCACCGGTGCTGAGCTGCACGATGGCATTGGCGGTCGCCGCGAAGGTGATCATCATCATGCCCGCCGGGACGAGCAGCAGCGTGAACAGCGTGATGTTCGGTGCGAATCCGACGACGACCTCCATCGCGCCGAAGAGGATCGCCGCGCTGACCATCACCGCCACCCGTGGCCGGCCGCGGCGCGCGTTGAGCAGTGCACCCGCGAGCGCCCCGACAGCGAGGGCGGAGGTGAGCGCGCCGTAGGTGCCGGCGCTGCGGTGGAACACGTCCTTCGCCATCAGGGCCAGGGTGATCTGACTGTTGAACGCGAATGCGCCGAGTACGCCGACGAGCAGGATGGGGAGCAGCAGGTCGCGCCGGCGCGCGACGTAGACGACGGCTTCGCGCAGCTGACCGCGGCCGCGTCCGAGCCGGTGCGCGGGCCGCAATTCGGCGACTCGCATGGCGGTGAGCCCCACGATCACGGCGACGTAGGACACCGCGTTGACCGCGAACACGGGCGCGATTCCCCAGGTCGCTATGACTGCGCCGGCGATCGCCGGGCCGAGGATGCGGGCGGAGTTGAACGTCGCGCTGTTGAGCGCGACCGCGTTGACCAGGTCCTCGGGTCCGACCATTTCGACTACGAAAGACTGACGGGCGGGCATGTCGATCGCGCTCACGGTGCCGAGCAGGAGCGCGAGCACGCCGACCATCCACAGCTGCACCACACCCGTCGCGACCAGGGCGCAGAGGACACCGGCGAGCAGGCCGGCGGCGGTCGCCGTACACATCAGGATGGTGCGCTTGGGGTAGCGGTCGGCGAGCATGCCGCCGTACATGCCGAAGAACACCATCGGCAGGAACTGCAGCGCGGTGACGATGCCGAGCGCCACGCCGTGCCCGCCGAGGGAGAGGACAAGCCAGTCCTGGCCGACCATTTGCATCCAGGTGCCGGTGACCGACACCAGCTGGCCGGTGGCGAAGATGCGGAAGTTGCGGATACGGAAGGATCGGAACGTCTTCCTCACCGCTCCCACCTCATGGTTGCCCGCTTCATGACTGGGCCAGCCGTTCGATGATCTGCGCGGCCGCCCGCAGGGTGTCCTGCTCGTCGGCCGACAGGTCCCGCAGCCGGTAGCAGAGCCAGGCGTCGCGGCGTTCGCGGTCGACGATGAGCAGCCGCCGCCCGGCCGGGGTGGCCTCGAGGACCGATTGCCGGCCGTCGGTGGCGTGCGGTGCGCGGCGCACCAGGTCGAGCTGTTCGAGGCCCGCGGCGATCCGGGTCATCGACGGCGGCTGGACGCCCTCGGCCGCGGCTAGCTCGCCCAGCGAGATGGCGCCGGACCGCTCGACCGTGGCGAGCGCGGACAGCTGGGAGATCGTCAGCCAGTCGTCGGCGCGCTCTCGGCGCAGCCGTCTGGCGAGTCGCATGACGGCGATACGCAGTTCACTCGCAAGCCGGGGGTCCACCGTTGCCATCGTCACGATTCGTTAGCATACCTCATGAGTTTTGCTAACGATATCCCTTTTGCACGGCCACCTGCCCCCGGAGGTTGGGAAGCCGCGGGACCGGGGTAGTCAGACCCTCAACAACGACTCTGGAGGCGAAATGGCAGACCGTGCCGTCTATCACGTCGTGCCCTACGGGAACGGCTGGACGCTCAACCTCGAAGGCAAGGATGAGGAGAAGGGCGAGCTGGGTGCCTGGGATCACAAGGACATGGCCATCGACCGGGCGAAGGAACTGGCTAAAGAAGCCGAGCTCGGCCAGGTAATCGTGCACGGCGAGGACGGCAAGATCCAGGGCGAGTTCACCTACGGTGCCGATCCGCGCAACATTCCCGGCTGAGCGCGGATGCCGGCTACGCGCAACGATCTGCCGACGATCTTCTTCGCTACTGCGTCGGCATGGCGGGATTGGCTGGCGGCCGAGCATCAGAGGACGCCGGGCGTCTGGGTGAAGATGGCGAAGAAGGCGACCGGCATCACGAGCATCACGCACCCCGAAGCCCTCGAGGAAGCGCTCTGCTATGGCTGGATCGACGGCCAGCGGCTGTCCTTTGACGACACCTATTTCCTGCAGAAGTTCGTGCCGCGACGTCCGAGAAGCGTCTGGTCGCAGATCAACATCGGCCACGTCCAGCGGCTGATCGATGCGGGCCGGATGCAACCGGCGGGCCTCGCGGAGATCGAGAAAGCCACGGCTGACGGCCGCTGGGACCGCGCCTATCAGTCGCAAAGCAATGCCGAGGTGCCGCCGGACCTGCAGGCGGCACTCGACGCCGACCCACAGGCGGCAGCCTTCTTCGCGACGCTCAGGGGCAACAACAAGTACGCCGTCCTATACCGCGTGCAGGACGCGAAGAAGCCGGAGACGCGGGCGCGACGGATCGCGAAGTTCGTCGAGATGCTGGCCCGCGGCGAGACGGTTCACCCACAGTGAGCAGGCACGGCCGCGGCGCCGCAGACGGCACAAAGAAAGTGTCGGCAGAAAATCCCTCCTGGCTTTGAACTCTCGGCGAGCTACGGCCGTATTCCAAGCGAGACCGGGAGCACACCGCTCCGGAACAACTTGGAGGAGAAAGTCATGCAGCGCCGACTCCGCACCATCAGCCTCAGTGCCGCCGCATTGTCGGCAGCCATCTTCCTCAGTGCCTGTGGCAATGACTACAAGAGCTCGGACACCAAGGCGGGCAACGCGGGGAGCACCAGCGCAGTTGCCGGTGCAGCATCGAGCCCGGCTGCCTCCGCAGGCGCCGTGAAGCTCGCCACCGTCACGGACGCCAAACTCGGCGACGTTGTCGCCGACGGCACAGGCTTCACGCTCTACCGCTTCGACAAGGACAGCGCCAAGCCACCGACGTCCAACTGCTCCAGCGACTGCGCGACCACATGGCCGCCGGTGATCGCTACTGGCAAGCCTGCGATCACAGGTGTCGACGCCGTTCTCGTCGGCACCGTCAAGCGCGCCGACGGTACCGAGCAGGTAACGCTGAACGGCTGGCCCATCTACCGATTCTCCGGCGACACTGCCGCCGGCCAGACGAACGGCCAGGGCATCGGAAAGCTCTGGTACGCCGTCACCCCAACCGGCGGTAAGGCTGGCGCCGGAGCGGCAGCGAGCCCCACGTCCAGATACAGCAAGCCCGGCTACTAGGCCCACGCCTGGCAGCCTGGACACCGGGACATGACAGGCACTGCGAACGCCGAGCTGGGCCGGTCGCCGGTTCTGATCGGCGCGCAGCCGGTTTCTGCCCGGGACGCCGCGGTTTCGAGTAGGAAGTCAGCCGTGACCTTCGTCAGCAGGGAGCGGCGCTCACGGTGGCGCGAGCGCCGCGAGCAATCGCCCGGCGGCGTCGACGAAATCCTGGTCTCATCGCTGTACACAGAGCACGGCGCGATCCTGCTCGGATACGTGACCAGGCTGACGGGGGACCGGCACGCCGCTCGTTTCCGTCAGTACCTAGGGCGAGCCCCGACCGGCAGCGTCACAGTCACCACCAGGCCGCCCCCCCTCGCGACTGCGGGGAAGCGGCGGGCGCTCCCGGAAGGGGTCGCCCGCTACGCTCGCCGTGCAGCCAGCCGTGTCAGCGGCGCAGATGTGCGGTGAGTCGCGGAGGTGGGTCGGTTGGTCGAGCGCCATCGTGACCCGCCTCCGTTGCGCACCAACGACAAGAGGACCATGGCGACCGGCACCGCGTTGTGGCTCGTCCTGCTGGTCGGGCTCGCGGTCAGGCACGAGGCGGTACGCCGCGCCGGCCTGCTCTGGTGGTATCCCATGTGCGCCAGCGGCATTGTTCTAGGACTGATCGGCCTGCTCTACCTGAAAGTCCGGCCCGCGCAACTGGCCCGTCGCCAAGCCCGACGCGACGCCGAACGCCGCAGCTAGCGACTTGTGCAGGATCTGAGACTTTGCAGGGCTCAGGTGAGCGTGCCGATTTTCTCAGATCCGCCATGCGTGCCCGTGGTCCACAGATCCCGGTCCCGCCGCTGGTGCGGCGGTTCACCGACCGGCACGTTCGACGCCAGCCGGCGTACGTCGTCGCGGCGGTCGAGCAAGCCCTCGCAACCGTCCGCGCGCGTTACGCGAACAGCAGCGGGGCGCCGGTGACTTTGAGCATGATCGAGTAGACCGAGGTCGTTGCTGTCATGAACAGGACGTTGCGTTTCAGGCCGCCGAATACCAGGTTCGAGACGACCTCGGGGACCAGGATCTTGCCGATCAGCGTGCCGTCCGGGTCGAAGCAGTGCACGCCGTCCCCGGCCGACGCCCAGATCCGTCCCTGGTTGTCGAGCCTTATCCCGTCGAACGTCCCCGCCGTGCATGAGGCGAACAGCCGACCGCCGGTCAGGGAGCTTTCAGCCGTCACGTCGAACACGCGCATGTTCTCTTCCGATTTGTCCGAGTCGACGACGTACAGCTGACTTTCATCGAGCGAGAACGCGAGACCATTCGGCATCTTGAAGTCGTCGGTCACAGAGACGCACGAGCCGTCGGCGGGATCGAACCGGTAGACATGGCAGCCGTCCTGTTCCCGGTCTGCCGCGAAGCCTTCGTAGTCGCTGTGGATGCCGTAGCTCGGATCGGTGAACCAGATCGTGCCGTCGCGGCGTACGACGACGTCGTTGGGGCTGTTCAACCGCTTGCCATGAAACTGGTCGACGAGCACCGAAACACTGCCGTCGAGCTCGGTCCGCGTCACCCGCCGAGTACCGTGCTCGCAACTGACCAGCCGACCCTCGTGGTCAATGGTGTGACCGTTGGGGTAGCCGGCCGGCGAGCGGAAAACCCCTACGGCGCCGGTGATTTCGTCCCAGCGCAGGATCCGGTCGTTGGGGATGTCGCTCCACGAGAGGTAGCGCCCGGCCGCGAAGTAGGCAGGCCCCTCCGCCCAGCGGCAGTCGCTGTAGAGCCGTTCGAGCCGGGCATCACCACCGACCCGCGCGAAGCGCTCGTCGAGAACTTCGAAGGTTGCTGGCAACGTCTCAACCACGCGACGTACCGTCCTTTCACTCGAGCTCGGCTTCGGCCAGTAGTTCCCCGGCGCGATCAGGGTAGGCGAGCATCGCGGCTACTGCGTTGCGCTGCTGCCAGCAGCCCAGAAGTGCCGCCAGCGCGCGCGATGCGCCCTGTACCAACTGGTCGCGCGAGACCAGGGCGCGTCCCTCGACCAGTCGCCAGGCGACGGCAGTCGCGACCCCTTCGAGATCAGCGCAGACCAGATGCTCGTACTCGTCGTACGTCGAGCGCGCGACGTCCTCTGCCACGTCCGATCCGACCAAGCCGAGTCTCTCGACGGCAGCCGCGAAACCGGGCAGGTCACCCCAGCTCTTGGCCACTGTGACAGCTGACCGGACTGCGTACGCCGAAAGCTCGGCTGCCAATGGAACGTCGAGTACGTCGGCGGCGTCGATCGCAGACGCCAGCGGGACGGGCACGACCGGCCGGGTGCCGACCAGCCCGAGCAGGTCCGGCCGGTCGATGACGACGGCATCGGCAGGCGCTACAGCAAGCACCGACGAAGCGCGGACCACCCCGCGCACCGACCGGATCTCGGGCAGCCGCAAATCTTCACCGCCGGCAGCGAGCGCGTCGCACACCGGGCCGTAGAGCGCTCGCAGCTGGTGCCGCTCCACTGAGCGCGACGGGTCCCCGAGCCGATCCAGCAGGTCGACCAAAGCTTCAGGACCCGCGCCGAGCAACTGCTCGACCGAGGCAAGCGTGCCGATTTCGACCACCAGCTCAGCGGTCGCCGGCGCGAGGTCGGGCACGACGTCGTACAACCCGGCCAGCACCGCGGAGGACTCTCGAGTCCGAAGTTCGGCAGCCCGCGCAAGGTGGCCGGCGACCGGGACGCACGGATGCAAGCCGAGCCACCATCGGGTGTACGACGGCCGGTCGGCACCGCGACCGTCGCCCAGCAGCAGCCGGGCGGGCTCGGTCACGGCGGCGTACAACTCGGGCGTCGCGAGCTCGGTCAGCGCTTGGTGCCACTTGTCAGCGGCGACCCATTCGAGATCCCGTACGCCGACAACCTCGATCACCAGCGGCGGCGCGGCCTCGGTTCCCGGGTCGAGCGAGGCGAGCCAGTCCGATTCTCCGTCAAGGAAAAGAGCAGCCCCGTCAGGAGAAGCGGCCACGTCCTCGGCCCGGACGATCGCGAAGGTTCGCAAGACGCCGACCGCCTCCAGCGCCGCCGCTCCGTGGCGCGCGACCAAATCCTCAGCGGCGACACCGAACGGCGCGTCCGCGCCGACCAGCGAAACAAGCCGGCCGCCCGCCGAGGCGGGCAACAGCAACTCGCCCGCCGGTTGCAACTCGCCCTCGGAGTTGCGCAGTGCGAGGTCGGCCAGCCACGGTCTCGACCGGGCAGCCTGGGGCCGCAGCGCAGCAAGCGAAAGGACCGCCGCCGCAAGGTCATCAGGATCGACAAGGGGATCCTCGTCGAGGGACTCCTCGACCGCCTCCCGCAAGGCCGGCTCGTCCAGCAGGGTGCCGGCGTCCGCATCGACGGCCCCCAGGGACCGCAGCAGTAGCGCACTCTTCGGAGTCACGGCGTCCGGATGTACGACGCGCAGCGAGATGCCGAGCGCAACCAGCGGTGCCAGCTCGATTCCATCAACGGCTAGGAGCAGGTCACGCGGACCAGGCGCCATCCGCCCGTCAGCCAACGGAACCCGCAGGCCGCGCAGGGCATCGCGGTCGGGCGCGGCGGACAACGCCGCCAAAAGCGCGGCCCACCACGACGGCGGCTCGTCGATCGCGGCGAGCAGATCGACGACGTCGGCAGTGTCGAGCCGCCGGATTCCCAGCGCGGCCAGCGCGCCGTGCCGGCGGAGGTGGTCGGCAGTCAGCAGCTGCGGCAGCAGCGGCGCCAGAACCGCAGTCACGTCGTACGACGCGTTGCCCGCCTCGATCACGGCGGCTTCGGCAGGGCGCAGCCGCACAGCGGCATCGGCGGCCGAGGCGAACAGTTGCGCGGTCGCGAGGTGATCCGCCAGCGCCGACCGCAAACCGGAATCGACCTGTCCGGCCGGCAGGCCGATCGGAACGAGGTCGAGAAGAGCGGCGCGCGGCGGCGCGTCGGCGAGCATCGCGGCGTACACGGCGGCGGCGCGCTCCAGAACAAAGGCCGTAAGCGGTCCCGGAGCGGCGTGAGCACGTGCAGTGTCGAGCGGCACCGACGCGCCGATCAGCGCAGGCACCGACAACGGCTCGGCAGTCGGCTGCGGCGCCCGCAACAGGTGGTCGTGGTCGACAGGCAGCGGCACGGGATCGTCACCGTCCAGAGCGAAGGCCACCGTCACGTGCCAGGCGGTGCGTTCCCGATCCTCGACCGGCCGCGCGGCAAGCAGTCCAGCCGGTACGTCGCCCCGCCCGGTCCGCACCCACCACCGCTGCGAGCCGAGGGTCACCTTTTCGCCCTCCCACACTGCGGAACACAACCGGCCGACGGCCCCGGATTCGATCGCGAGCTCAGCCAGACCTGGCAGGAAGAGTTGCAGTGTCGGGTCGGCGCCCTCGACAAGCTCGGTCGCCAGCGCGGCGGCCCCCTCGGAACGCCATCGGAGCACGATCACCGTGTCGTAGCCGGCGTCCAGCAAGCGGAGCGCAGCAGGATCGGGCGAGGCGTCGAAAGGCAGCCGCATCACCGGCACCCGGCCGTCGCGCCGCGCTATCTCACCGGCGAGGGACGGCAGGCTGGCGAGGAGCTCCAGTGTCTGCGAACTCGACCAGCACACCCCGCCGGCCCGGGTGTACAGCGCAGGAGCATCGGAAACCGCGAGCACCGCCTTGAAACCGACTCCGAAGCGGCCGATCGCACCGTCGGCCTTCGTGGACGCCCGCAGGTGACTGAGCGATTCGACCCCGGCGGCAGTCAGCGGTGCGCCGGTGTTGGCGGCGTACAACCCTTGCTGCGTAAGGACAAACCGCAACCGACCAGGTACGCCGCCCGCTGCAGCAGCGTCGGCCGCGTTCTGCGCCAGCTCGAAGACGAGGCGGTCGGCGTACGCGCGGTGGGCGTAGTCCTCCTCGGCGTTGGCGTCCTCACGGAAACGCGCCGGGCTGGCCGACCAGGCGTCCAGCACCCGGCGCCGAATCGCGTCGGTTCCGAAGTCGCCGGCACTCCCTGCGGCGGAGCTCACGGAATCGAGTGCAACAGGGTGGTCCAACCCGGGTCGCGGCGGCTCATCACCTGTGCGCCTGGGACGGCCGCGACGATCGCCGACACCCACGCCGTGAGCCACTGGTCGTCGTCGGAGTAGCCGACGTACTCGCGAACTCCCCCGGTCGTGAGGACCAGGACCAACCGGGCTTGCTCGTCCTGTTCCATCGAGGCGCGGATCTGCTCCTCGATGGCAGCCAGCCTGCGCTCCTCGGCCGGTGTCGGAAGCCCGTCATCGCCCGCGATCACCAGCGGCACCGCGACGGCCAGCTGGATGTCGAATCCGGCAACCGGTGCGAGCGCGGCCGCGAGCGGATCCCACCGCACGTGCACCGGCAGTGCGGCAGAGTCCTGACCGGTGGCCTGGTGCCAGGCAGAGCCCTCCGCCGGCACCACCGAAGAGAGGGAAACAGCCACTGGCCGCGGCCCGGGGAACGGCAGTTCGACCATCAGGAGTGGCCGAACGCCGCGGTCTCCTCCGAGTCCTCGGCCAGTGCGTCAGTGACAGATGAGCCGTCGACCAAGGAGGCGTCTTCGGGCAGCACCGCGTCCGCCTCGATCACGATGTCGTCGAGTTCGGAGGGCACCTCGCGCGGCGCCAGGTCGATCACCGTGGGGAAGCCCTCGGAGTGTGCCCCGCAGCCGTGGTCGACCGAGACGACGCGGCCGTCGTCCGGCGCGTACTCGTTGGCGCAGATGCCGAAGGCGAGCCCGAGCGCCCCCGTGACCGGCACGAAGAATCCGCAGCTCAGGCAGTGCGCGGGCGCCTGCCTCGCGATCGGCGCGTCCGGCCCGTGGTCGCCGCCGTACCACCGCTCCGCGGCTTCGGTACGGCCGACATCGGACAGCACCCGGATCTTGCCGACGCCCATTTCGATGAAGCCGTCTTCGCTGTCCGTGTCCTCGATGACGAGTTGCAACCGGTCGTCGTCCGCGGGCGCGGGCAGGAGGTCGCCGGGGCGCAGGTCGCCAGGAAGCAACCGCTCCGACCAGGGGAGCCACTCCGGCGCAAGTAGCGCATCAGGACCGGGCAGGAGTACGACGTCGTTGACGGTCACGGTCTTTGCCCGCGAGGCGCGCGCCACCTGGACGCCCCAGCGCCAACCGGCGTACGCCGGGTCGGTACACGCGAAAAGATGGGTGACGACCCGGTCGCCGTCCTCGTCGAACCCGACGTGCCCACCGACCTGCTCCCGGCCGACGGCAACCGCCGCTGCCAGTGCGATATCGACGGCGGCCGCGCAGACCGCGTCCAGGGAACTGCGGGGCTCGGCAGGCGTCATGGCGTCGATTGTGGCGCAGGACCGGGCAGGCTCCTATCCGCAGGCGCCGCCCGTCCCTACTATCGAGGTCCGCGACCGCCAGGCGCGATCGCCAGGGAGGCACACCGGATGACCTACGGCGAGCATCTGCCCGCCGATGCGTTCCGTCCACTGCGCGAGTGGGCGACGACTGGCTTCACCTGGCTACTGCGCATGCACGCGGCCGGCATGGCAGGCGATGCACTCGTCACCGTCAGCCTGGCCAACTCGCTTTTCTTCAGCGTCCCCATCGGCCAGGCGCGCAGCAAGGTGGCTCTCTACCTGCTCACCACGATGGCACCGTTCGCCCTGCTCGCACCGTTCATCGGGCCGCTGCTGGACCGCACACGGTCCGGCCGCCGGTTGGCGCTGGCAGCGACGATGCTCGGCCGGGCCGCTCTCGTGTGGTTCATGGCCTCGCACACACACAGCCTCGAGCTCTTTCCGGCAGCACTCGGCGTACTCATGCTGTCCAAGGGGTACGCCGTCGCGCGAGCCGCTGTTGCACCCCGCGTGCTGCCGCGCGGGGCAACGCTGGTCGGGGTCAACGCCCGCACCACCCTGACCGGTGCGGTGGCCGGCGCGGTCGCGGTGCCCGTCGGGGCAGCGCTCGCACACTTCACCCACGACTCGACGTGGACCCTGCGGCTGGCCACGCTGGTATTCCTGGCCGCCACCGTTTTCGCCTTCCGGCTCCCGAAGATCGTCAACTCCGGCCCGCACATCCCCTCCGACGCCACCGACGCCGTCGGTGCCCCCACGCCGCGAGTGGCCTCGGTAGTGCGGGCAGCTGCGGCGCTGCGCGCGCTGGCCGGCTTCCTGACGTTCTTCCTGGCTTTCCGGGTCAAGCTGGACGGTCGCTGTTGCGACCTGGAGGTCTTCGGACACTTCACGACCGACGAGGCGACGTTCCGGCTCGGCATGCTCGGCGTCGCTGCGATCGGCGCAAGCATCGCAGGGACGGCCGTCGGGGCGCTGGCCCGCCAACATGCGCCCGAGCGGTTGCTGCAGCTGTCACTTTTCGGTGCGGGCGTCGTACTCCTGATGGGAGCTGTGCACTACGACTTCCGCGCCGCCATCTTCGGTGTCGTCGCCAGCGGGCTGTTCGGCAGCCTCGGCAAGCTCGGGCTCGACACGATCCTGCAGCGGGACGTGGAGGAACACGTGCGCGCCCAGGCTTTCGCGCGCAGCGAGACGGCCCTGCAACTCGCGTGGGTGATCGGCGGCGCGCTCGGGCTGATCCCGATGCCGGGCACGGTCGGCTTCGCGGCCGCCGCGATCCTGGTGGGTGTGGCCACGTTCACCACGGTGCGCGCCCTGCGCGCGCGGGCCGGTAGCCTGGCGATCTCGACACCGAGCCACGGGAGCAGCACGTGATCGTCCGACGCCTTCCGCTAGCCCTGGCGGTGCTTGCCCTCGTGACCACCACGGCGTGCGAGAAGCCGGCTCCGCAGATCACGATCGCGAGCAGCGGCCGGGTGATCAACGTCGATGCGTCCCAATACTGCTTCGGCACGTGTCTCGTTCATGCAGTCGCCACCAAGAGCATCCGCGTGCGTGGCAATACGACGGTCTCCTTCGACGTGCCGAAGCGGGTCGCGCGCAAAGGCTGGATCCTGGTCTTTGCCGGCCAGCCGCAGTTCGCACAGCCGCGCAACGAGAGCCATTACACGCTGAGCATCCCGAGCATCGCGCAGAGCCAGCCGCTGGACGTCTCGATCATCGAAACAGGCACCGGCGACCCGGCGAAGCCGACCGGTGAGTGGAAGATGCAGTTCCTCGTCAGGGAGTAGCGCGTGGAACCTGTCTGGGCCTGGCGGGTGCTTGGCCTGCCACCCGGGTCGGCACCCGGCGACGTACGCCGCGCCTTCCGGCAGGCCGCGCAGCTGCTGCATCCCGACCGGGCGAGTGACCTGCCGGCCGACGTCCGCGCCGAAGCCGGCCGCCGGATGAGCGAACTCGCCGAGGCCTACCGGGTGTGTTCAGCTATCTCCCGCGGTGCACCGCCGCCACCCCCGCGGGCTTCGGATCGCCACGACGGCGTACCAGCCGGCCCGCTGAGGGCCGTGGGCGGCCAGGCCGCGCGGATGCTCGAGGACGCGCATCTGCAACTGCAACGGCTCGCACCGTGGGCGGCATTCCGCGACGGCCGGCCGACCGCTCTCGACCAGCAGGACAACGCGGAGGCGTCGCGGGCCGTCGTGACGCTCTTGGAGCAGATCGCCGCCGCCTGGCCCGGCACCCTGGAGGGCGACACAGCGCGGGTGTTGCTGGTGACCTCCGTCGCCGCGGGCAACTCGCTCTCGACCCGTGAACGAGCCGGTCACCTCGTGCTCGTGGTCGACGACGCAGCCCGCGACGAGGCATGGGATGCACTCGCCGGCCGCGATGAACTCGCCGTCGCGCAGGTCGTGCACGACCACCCGACTGCATCCGACGACCTGCGCCGGCGGGCCCGCGAGCGGCTGGTCGACCTCGACGACTGGGCTTCCCTGATTCGCGACTCGGACCCCGACGTGCGCCGCAACGCCCGCGCGCATCTCCTTCTGCAACAGGGGAAAGTGCTCGTCGACCGGGCCGAGTGGCTGGCCCGGCGGGACCGGGCGGCGTACGACGACGAAGTCGCCGGGTGGCAGAGCGATGCCATTTCATTGGTGACGGACGCGGCGCTGCCCGAGACCGTGCGCAACGCTCTGGCGACCGCCGGCCTGGCGATCGCAACAGCGGCCAGGCGAGCGGCACGCCGCGCATGACACGTATCGCAATCATCACGGCCGTGGCCGCCGAGCGCGACGCGATCGCCCGCGGCGCCGGGGTAGTTGAACACCTGCAGGCGGGGCCGTTCGAGACCATCCGGGGCACCGTCCGGGCGGATGCCGACATCGCGGTCGTCGCTGCGGGCGTCGGTCCCGCGGCGGCCGCTTCCGCAGCGATGGCGATCGCTCTCAGCGGCGTGGATGTTCTCATCAGTGCCGGGGTTGCCGGCGGCTTCTCGGGCCGAGCCGACATCGGCGACATCGTGGTCGCGACGGTCGCCCTGGCCGGCGATCTGGGTGTGCAGACAGCGGAGGGCTTCCTCGACTTGTCCAAGCTCGGCTTCGGCGCTTCGGCGTACACCGTCGACGTCGCAGCGTCGGCCGACACGGCCGAGCGACTCGCGGCGGCCGGCCTGGCGACCCGGCGCGGACCGGTCCTGACCGTCTCATCGGCAACCGGCACGGACGAGCGGGCCACCGAGCTGGCCGAGCGGTACGACGCGGTGGCCGAGGCGATGGAAGGCGCCGGGGTCGGGCACGTCGCCGCCCTGATGGGCATTCCGTTCGTCGAGCTGCGCGCCGTCAGTAACCTGGTCGGCCGCCGGGATCTCACCGCCTGGAACCTGCCGGTCGCTCTGGCCACGCTCGAACGCGCGATGCGCACTCTGTTCGGGCGACAATGACCGGGTGCAACCGCTGACGCTCGGCTTCTCGCCCTGCCCCAATGACACGTTCGTCTTCCACGCCCTGGTGCACGGGCTGGTCGACAGCGCGCCACCGGTCGAGGTCCGGTTCGCCGACATCGACGTGCTCAACGATCTCGCCGCGTCGGCCGCGCTCGACGTCGTCAAGGTGTCGTACGCCGCGTTGCCCTGGCTGCTGGACGACTACGTGCTGCTGGATTCCGGTGGTGCCGTCGGCCGCGGCTGCGGCCCACTGCTGCTGACCGCCGACGGACGGCCCACCGCTGCACTGGCTGGTGCCCGCGTCGCGGTGCCGGGCCGGCGTACGACGGCGTACCTGCTGCTCCGCCTGTGGGCACAGGGCGCACTCGAACTGGGTCAGGTCGACGTGCTGCCGTTCGAGCAGATCATGCCGGCCGTTCGCGACGGCCGGTACGACGCCGGGCTGGTCATCCACGAATCGCGGTTCACCTACCCGTCGTACGGCCTGCACCAGGCGGTTGACCTCGGCGAGTGGTGGGAGTCGGCGACCGGGCTGCCGATTCCACTCGGCGCGATCCTTGCCAGGCGCAGCCTCGGCGAAGCAGGGATTGCCTTGCTGGACAAGGCGATCCGGCGCTCGGTCGAAATGGCGTGGGCCGACCCGTCGCTCTCGCGCGAGTACGTGCTGGCGCATTCGCAGGAACTCGACCCAGCCGTCGCCGACGCCCACATCGCGCTCTACGTCAACGAGTTCACCCGCGGGCTCGGGAGCGAGGGCCGCGAAGCGGCGACCCAGCTACTCTCGCGGGCGGCGCAGGCCGGACTCGTTCCGGCGACAGCGATCTGAGCCCGAGCCCGGCCGCCTACGGCAGGCGGTCAGGCCTCGATGTCGCGGGCCACCGCGTGCACGACCTCGGCGACCATCTTCGCCTTCTTGCGGTCGGGATAGCGGCCGCGGGCAAGGTCTTCCTGTACGACGTCGAGCACCTTGATCATGTCCTCGATCATCGCGTGCAGCTCGTCGGGTTCCCGGCGCGTCGAGGGCGGCGCCGAAAGCGACGGCGGTGCCTCGAGCACCCGCACTGAAAGTGCCTGGTCGCCGCGGCGGCCCTGCGCGATGCCGAACTCGACCTTCTGGCCAGGGGCGAGTTCGGCGACGCCGGCGGGCAGTGCGCTCTTGTGCACGTAGACGTCGTCGCCGCCTTCGCGTGACAGGAAGCCGAAGCCCTTTTCCGCGTCGTACCACTTGACCTTGCCGGTTGGCACGTTGACCTCAATCTGCACGAGCCCCAAGCGGGGCAGTTCTGACCGACTTGCGAGGTATCAGGCTAAACGCCCCGGCACTCTGTGGAAAACACAATCAAGGCGAAAGTGCCAAATGACGATCCAGCTACAGTAGAAACCCCCCGTCAGCGCACCTCGGCTCGACCGCGCCGGCCGGGTCAACCGGATTTCCCGCATTCGTCCAAAACTCAGACGGACGCTCAGGCATCAGCCGCGCCCGCTACGAAGGGACTTGCATGTCCGACCAGCAGCCACCGACGGGCCCCACCGAGCCGACCCCGCCGGAAGATTCCCGCTGGGGTCCCCCACCGGCCGGTCCGACACCTCCGCCCGCCTACCCGCCGCCTGGCTACGGTCCGCCGCCAGGCCCGCCCCCCGCCGACCAGCCGGCCTACGGTCAGCCATCCTTGTTCGGTCAGCAACCTGTCTATGCCGACGTCGTTGCTGGCGGGCAGCCGAAGAGCAAGCGCGGCCTCGTGCTCGGCGGCGGCGCGCTGGCGCTCGCGATCGTCGCGGGCGGCGGGATCTACATGGCCACCCAGGCCGGCAACAGCGGCGGTGGCCAGCCGGAGGACCTGGTCCCGTCGACCGCGTTCGCATTCGCGAAGGTCGACCTCGACCCGGCGGCCGACCAGAAGGTCGCGATCCACGAGTTCTCGAGCAAGTTCCCCAAGGCACCGAAGACGACCGCCACCGACCCGATCGACGGCCTGCTCACAGAGGCTTTCAAGGACAACACAGGCAAGTGCACCTACGCCGCCGACATCAAGCCGTGGCTCGGCAAGCGGATCGGCCTCGCCGGCATTGCCGGTACCGCCGGCAAGTCGCAGCCGCTGCTCGTCCTGCAGGTCAAGGACACCGACAAGGCGAAGGCGGCCATCGCCAAACTCTCGTCCAATGCCTGCGCGGCCGGTGACGGCAGCAAGGACAACCTCAAGGGCTACACCATCAAGGACGGGTACGCCGTCATCAGCACCACCCAGGCCGACGTCGATGCAGCCCTCGCGGCGTCGAAATCGAAGTCGCTCAAGGATCTGGGCACCTACGACAAGGACGTCGCCAAGCTCGACGGCAGCCAGGTCGTCGTTCTGTGGGCCGACCTCAAGGCCAGCTTCGACGCGGCGGCAAAGGAGTCACCGCAGCTCAACGTGATCCCCAACGGTGTCGCCAAGCTGATCACCGGCCGGATGGTCCTCGGTCTGCACATGGCCAACAACTACGCCGAACTCTCCGGCCGGGTCATCGGCAGCGACACCTCCAAGATGACCGGCGCTACGCCGGACAGCCTGACCAAGCTGCCCAAATCGACGGTCGTCGCCGCCTCCTTCAACGGCCTGCAAGGGCTGATCGAGCAGCAATTGACCCAGCTGGGTGCCGTGGCGCCCAACCTCGACAGCGCCCTCGGCGCCATGGGTGGTGGGCTCGGCCTCGACCTGAAGAAGGACTTGCTGCCGCTGCTCGGCAGCACGACGACCTTCTCGCTCGGCAACATTCCGAAGAACCCGCTCGACGCCCAGTTCGGGCTTCAGAGCACGATCACGGACCCGGCAGCCGCCGCGGCGGCCGGCAAGAAGCTGCAGAAGCTGGCTGCCAAGCAGGGCATCAAGCTCGACACAGACGTCGCCGGCAAGACGTTCTACCTGACCTCGGCGGGGTACGCCGCGACGCTCAAGGGCGACGGCGGGCTCGGCACTTCACCGGCCTTCACCGCCGCAATGGGCTCTCTCGGTGACAAGGTCTCCGGAGCCGTGTTCATGGACATCGGTCAGCTCAGCAAGCTGGCTGGCCCCAATTCCACCGAGGCCGCGCCCATCAGCGCATTCGGAATGTCCTACGGCAAGGACGGCAGCGACGCCTACCTGCGGATGCGCCTGGTCGTGAAATAGCCGGAAGGGCTGCGTCGCAGAGGTGGCGCGATCACGACACTGCCGCGACTGCGCCGCGGGGGCCTGGGCGGACCGCGGGCGTTAAGGTCACCCCATGGCACGCGGCACGCACTCCAGTGGCAGAACGCCCCGTCCCGCGACCACCGGTTCGCGGACGGGTCGTAGCGCTCCGGTTGTGGACCCGACAGCTTCGCGGGCGAGTCGGCACGCACCGAGCAACCGCCCGCTCCGGCGGCTGTTGCCACTGCCGAGACGACTGGGCCACGACCCCGGCGACCGGCTGATCGCACTCGGCGTTTTCCTGTTCGTCATCGGTCTCGTCGCGATCGCGTTGACGTTCATTCCCTTCGTGGCGCTACACCGTTCCAATACCGACCTCGCCGTCAACCTCGGCAGCTTTGCGACGGTCGTCGGACTGGCCCTCGCCGGGCTCGGCGCCTACAGGCAGTCTCGGTCGCTGACTCGCTGAGTCGATCAGCCGGCGCGATCGCGCCTCATCGGTGCACCATGCTGAAGTACTCCACCTCCGCCGCGGGGAGCTTGTGAGTGCTGAAGGCGACAACGCGCATCGTGGCTCGCTAGTCGGGGATGACGTCCTCGGTCAACACCGATACGCGCAGGCCGCGACGTTCCAGCCAGCGGCGCGCCTCTTCCATCTGCTCCGGCTCGCCGCGCACGTCGAGGATCACCCACCCGACGTGGTCTCGCACGTCGGCTCGCCTGATGTTGGTCACCAGACTGTGTTCGATGCCGAGCGACCACACGATCGGCTCGGCGACGGTCTCCGCCGAGTAGGTCAGGTGCCACCGCGCCTGTGCGGTCACCGGTACTTGTCCGGTTCGGCGAGGAGTTCGTTGAGCGCTCCGGAACGGAAACCGGTGGCGTCGACGTATGCCGCCGCGAAACCCGCGCTCACGACCGCATCGGTCACGTCGGTTGCCGCGGCCGCGGTGACGCTTTCCGGATCGACCTCGATGCGCGCCCGGTCTCCGAGATCGCGAACGCGCAGGTTGACGACCTGAACTCCGGCGCGCGACAACGCCTGCCGCGCAAGGGTTTCCGCATGTTCGACACGTGCGAGGCGAACCGGCGAGATCTCGATGCCGAAGGCGACGCGACTCGACAGGCATGCTGCCGCAGGCTTGTCCCAGGTCGAGAGCCCCCATGCGCGACTCGCCGCACGGATCGCGGCCTTCGAGAGCCCCGCGTCGAGAAGCGGGGTCAGTGCAGCGCGCTCGGCGGCGGCCCGGATCCCCGGGCGGAAGCCGGCCAGCGCGTCGTCGGCATTGGTTCCTGTCGCGATGTGCTCGATGCCGAGCCGGTCGGCCAGCGGCCGGAGCGTGTCGAGCAGCTCGGCCTTGCAGAAGTAGCACCGGTCCCCGGCATTGGCCCGGTAGCCCTCCCGGCTCATCTCGTCGGTCCGCGGCATTTCATGGCGTACGCCGAGTTGCGCCGCAAAAGCGCTGGCGGCCTCGAGTTCGACGGCCGGCAACGATGGGGAGACGGCCGTTGCGGCAACCACCCGATCCGATCCCAGGACGCGCGCAGCGGCCGCGAGAACGAACGCCGAATCGGTGCCGCCCGAGAATGCGACGAGCAGGCCGTCCAGCTGCGCGAGCGAGTCCAGCAGCTCGTGCACCCCGTGGTCGACGGCAACGGTCATCCCCCGGACGACCCGGTCCATCCGCGAACCAGTTCGACGGCACGTTCGATGTCCAGTTCGGCGAGCCTGCCGTCCTCAGTGACTCGACCGCAGAGCTCCCCCCACACCGACCAGCGCTCTTCGTACGGCTCCGGGCCGGAGAGCACCCAGGCGGTGACGGCCGTGCGCGGGAACTCGCCATCAAGGGTCAAGCCGGTGACCTTGGTGCCGAACCTCGGGTTGTCCACGGCCTCCTTGAGGAGCCGCTGAAAGAGCGCTTGCTCAGCTGCCTGCCGCTCCTGGTCGAGCGCGGGCTCGCAGCGTTCGATGGCGCGCTGGAGGTCGGCATCGGCGGCGCCTGCGTCATGTGCGGCCAGTCGCCGCAGTGCCGGCAGCGCCCGCGCGTCGCCGAGGATGCTGGCCGCGTGGACCGCGTTGGGGTCGGCGTCGTCGGACTCGAGTTCGGCCACGAGCAGCGGTACGACGCCAGTTTCGTATCGGTTGGCCAGCCCGGCGAGCGCTTCGTTTCGGGTGTCCGCGTGGTCGTCCTCGGAGCGCGCCCATAAGGCCGCGCGCAACTCGTCGCTGTCGACCGAGGCGAGCACCGTACCCAAACCGAACGTCGCCCAGTCGCGAACGTCCTCGTCCTCGTCGCCGCTCAAGCCGATCAGCGCGCCGATGATCTCGTGGTCGGGATTGTCCTCGTCGAAGGTCGAAGGCAAGCCCATCGCGACCTTGAAGCGGACGTCGGAATCCTCATGCGCAGCAAGGGGAATCAGCAGAGCAGCGGCACGATCGCCGGACTGGTAGCCGAGGGCGTGCGCGACTGCCCAGAGGACGTCGGCGTCTGTCTCGTCCGCCAGGATGCCCTCGCAGATATCGAGCGCCTTGTCCCGCCACGGCCCGTCGTCGCGGCCGCTGCTGACCGAGCCGACAAGCAGCCCGGCAACCGCCCGTTCGCGCGCGTCCTCACTGCCGCCGAGTTCGGCCGCCCGGGTCAGCGCGTATTCGGGCAGTGCCGCCGCCTGGCCGAGCAACGGCCAGATCGGATCCAGGTCACCTTCGTCCGCCAGTTGCCGGTAGGCGTCGACAGCACGCGCGATCAGGTCGTCGACGAATTGCTCGTCGCTGTGCGGTGCGCCGTTGGCGGTGGGGGCGTCGGACATCCTTTGATCGTTGCACGCATCGTGCACGGTGAGTCAGTTGGAGTCCTGCTTGAGGGCCGTGTCTACGGTCAGCGCCGACGCCACGACCATGGAGCGCAGGGGTTCCGGCAGCCGTTGGTGGATCTGTACGACGTAGTTGTCCGCTGTCGTGAACGCCGCCTTGACCAGGCCCTCCCAGGTCTTGGTGATCCGCGCAACCTCGGTCCCTGCGGCGTCGACGACGGAGAAGTTCCAGGCCCGCCAGTTCTCCGCCTGGATACCACCGATGCGCTGACCGCCGACCTCGAAAGCGAATCGGATCTTGCCGAGCACGTTCTCCTGGCGGATCGTGCCGATTTCCTGACCCGTCGGCGTACCGACGACGACTTTGCTCTTCATCAGTTTGGCGGGCCGCACGAGTGTCATGAGGACCGCGCCCTGCGCGTCGCGGACCTCGAACTTGTGGGTGAGGAACTGGTCAACGTTGGTGGCGAAGCGCAACAGCTTCTTCGCCTTGCTCTGGCCCACCTCCATGACCGACCCGAGTTGCTTGCCTGCCTGGTCGTAGACAGCGAACTCGGCAGTGATCTCGATGAGCTTTGCCTTCTGGTTGACGACGAGGATCGGCTCGTCCATCAGGTGGCCACCGCCGCCGGCGGACGCTGCGATGTGCGCCTGCTGCTGGACCTGGCGCTGGACCTGCTCGGCCGAACTCACCTGCACCTGGCCCGGCGCCGTCAGCGCGCTGATGCCCTGCTGTCCCTGGTGCGCGACGTGCTCGGTCCACTGCGAACCGTCCCAGTACCGCTGCTCGAACTGGCCCGTCGGGTCTGGGTGCCAGCCGGCCGCCGGGCCGGCCGCTGCCTGCGCTTGTACAGGCTGCGGCTGAACGGGCTGCTGGGCGGGTTCGCCCTGCTGAACCGGCTGAGGCTGAACCGGCTCGGGCTGCAGCCGTATCGGTTCCGGCTGGAGCGACTGGGGGGCTGGCTCTCGAGCGGCCTCCTGGGCGGCCTGATCGGCCGCCTGCCGGGCCGATTGCGCGGCGGCGTCATTGGCGGCCTGTTGAGCGGCCTGTTGAGCAGCCTGCTGGGCTGCTTGATGGGCTGCTTCATGGACCTGACCGGGCGCGGCCGCGAGCGGGCTGACGGACTGTACGCCGGCCGAGTGCACGTGCTCCGTCCACGTGCTGCCGTCCCAGTACCGCTGCTCGAACTGCCCCGTCGGGTCCGGGTGCCAGCCTGCCGGTGCGCCAGATGATTCAGTCATGCACGCAGCCTGCCATACGGCGGCGCTCGGATGCCGACACAAGATCATGTGAAGGGTTCGAGTCGCCCAGCAGCCCGAAAACCTGCTCAAAGCCTTCAGCCGATCTTGGTACGCCGCCCTGTCGGCTAGGCGGTTTCAGCCTGTGGCGGCTGATACGCGCGCATCGGGGCCAACTCGGTGAGCAGCGGACCCGGCGTCGTCACGACACCGCCGGCGTGCTCGATCGCCACCAGGGAATTTGGCGTCAGCTGCCCGCGGACCACGACCTCGTCGGCGTACGGGATCGGGAATGGGAGCGCCTTGGAAGACCGCACAGTGCCCACCGGCGGCGCGCCCGCGACGGCGTCGAGCGGGTATAGAGAGATCAGCACGGTCGCAAGGAGATCCTTGCGTCGGGGGACGGCATGCCAGACCACCGCCCGCATCGTCGTCGACACCGCGGATTCCCGGACGCTCCGCCACGCACGCCACAGCGGCAGTCGCCGAAACAGCACAAGGGCGAGACCTGTCGCAAGCATCACGATCGAGAGCACGAGTAGATGCCGGCCGAGCGGTCGCGAGAACAGATTCAGGGCCGCGGATCCGACGACTGCCAGCCAGGCGAATTTGCCGAAGCGCAGCGGCTGACCAGTCAGGACGCGGAAACGACCGGAGAGCGTCGATTGGCTCCCAACGCCCAAATCGGGTTCGTCCTTCTGGTGGCGCAGCGGACCAGTTGTCATGAAGGGAAATCCGTCGTAGCTGACACCAGGCTGGCACCCGTCGCTGGCGGGCCCATCGACGACCACTAAGGCCGCGCTCGGCATCTCCTCGGGGATCTCGTGGTCGGCAGGAAGAGGCATGCTGCCGATCGCTGGCTGCCACGTGTGTGTGCCTGCGGCATACAGCGTCAGCCAGCCATGCCCGCCGTCGTCCATCGACACCGTCGCGTGCACGCTCGCCCTTTCACTGGATCGCCATGATCATGGGCTTCCGAACCCGCATATGCCGGGATGGGAGCCCATGATCATGAAGGCCGATGGCAGCCCGAAAGTGAACGAGAGGGCGGCCCCGCCGAAGCGGGGCCGCCCTCTCGTCGTACCAAACCGTGTTGCGACCAACCGTGTCGCGACGAAGCGGAACAGCCGGAGTTAGAAGTCCATGTCTCCCATGCCGCCGCCGCCACCGCCGCCGCCGCCCGCGGGCGCCTTTTCAGGCTTGTCCGCGATGACCGCTTCGGTGGTGAGGAACAGGCCGGCGATCGAGGCTGCGTTCTGCAGCGCCGAGCGCGTGACCTTCGCCGGGTCGATGATGCCCGCGGCAATCATGTCGACGTACTCGCCGGTCGCGGCGTTGAGGCCCCAGCCCGCTTCGAGGTTGCGCACCTTCTCGACCACTACGCCGCCCTCGAGGCCGGCGTTGACGGCGATCTGCTTTAGCGGCGCCTCGAGCGCGAGGCGCACGATGTTGGCGCCCGTAGCCTCGTCACCGGTCAGGTCGAGCTTCTCGAACGCCGTGACCGAAGCCTGCAGCAGCGCGACGCCGCCACCGGCGACGATGCCCTCTTCGACGGCGGCCTTCGCGTTGCGAACGGCGTCCTCGATGCGGTGCTTGCGCTCCTTGAGCTCGACCTCGGTGGCCGCGCCGACCTTGATGACCGCAACACCGCCGGCCAGCTTGGCCAGGCGCTCCTGCAGCTTCTCGCGGTCGTAGTCGGAGTCGCTCTTCTCGATCTCGGCGCGGATCTGGTTGACCCGGCCGGCGATCTGGTCGGAGTCACCCGACCCTTCGACAATGGTCGTCTCGTCCTTGCTGACCGTGACCTTGCGGGCCCGGCCGAGCAGGTCGACGGTCGTGGTGTCGAGCTTGAGGCCGACTTCCTCACTGATGACCTGGCCACCGGTGAGGATCGCCATGTCCTGCAGCATCGCCTTGCGGCGATCGCCGAAGCCGGGCGCCTTGACGGCGACCGAGCGGAACGTCCCGCGGATCTTGTTCACGACGAGCGTGGCCAGGGCCTCACCGTCGACGTCCTCGGCGATGATGACCAGCGGCTTGCCGGACTGGATGACCTTCTCCAGCAGCGGCAGCAGGTCCTTCACCGAGGAGATCTTGGAGTTGACGACGAGCACGTAGGGGTCGTCCAGGACGGCCTCCATGCGGTCGGGGTCGGTCACGAAGTAGGGCGAGATGTAGCCCTTGTCGAAGCGCATGCCCTCGG
>JBDTYE010000018.1:0-24902 GCA_040005895.1 Actinomycetota bacterium
CGCGCCGTAGACCTTGGTGTTGCCGCCGACGTAGTAGTGCTGCTTCGGCGTGAACATCTTGTCGGCGCCCAGGTCCTTCCACTGGCCGGCGTTGGCGTAGCGGTGGTCGAGCCAGACCGCTTGGGAGTTCCAGTTCTCGGCCTCGCGGGGGAGGTAGTCGCCGCGCTCGAGCAGCAGAACCCGCTTGCCGGTCGGCGCGAGCGCGTAGGTGAGCGTGCCGCCACCGGCGCCGGATCCGATGACGATGACGTCGTAGTGGGTTTGGGCTGCTGCGTGCTCATCGCTGACTGACATGACAGGGTTTCTCCTTCTAGAGGATCGCGAGGGGAGCGACCCACGCGCCGGTCGCGCCGCGGAGCTTGGCGTGCGAGACGACGAGCAGGAACTCGGTGACGCCGAGCTCGGCGGCCTCGGCGAGGCGCAGGTTCTCCACCACCACGACCCCGTGTTGGACGTTGAGGGTCTGCGGCACCACGAAGGGCCGCTCAGGGTCCTCCGGCGGGTAGGCGCCGTAGGACCAGGTGTCGCAGCCGGTGAGGGCGACGCGCTGCTCGGCGAGCCAGCCGCCGAGGGCCACGCCCGGACCGGGCTCCCCGGTCGAGTACGCCGCGTTGTCGACGCCCCACAGCCGACCCCAGCCGGTGTGGAAGAGCACCGCGTCACCGGGACGCACAGATAGCCCGGCTGCCGTGAGGGCCGCCTCGGTGTCGGCGACGGTGATGACCTCGCCCGCGGCCAGCCGGTCGACGCCGCGGTGTGCGGCGATGTCGAGGAGCAGCCCCCTGGTGACGACCTGCGGCAGAGTGTCGATCCCGAGCTTGTTGGTGCCGTGGTCCTCGACGATGTCCGCGAGGCGGTAGCCGTTGTAGGTGCGGTCCCCGACCTGCAGGTGGTTGAGGCCGTCCATGTGCGTGCCCATCTGCTGGGTCGCGGTGATCTGCTCCACCACCCAGTTGACGGCGTTCTTGCCAAGACCGCCCTCGCCCGCACCTGGCTGGCGGCGGTTGATCTGGTGGTAGTTCGTCGTGAGGTACTGCCGGAAGGTGCGACCGGGGAATGCCGGGATGTCCTGGTGGAGCACGTGCGCGAGGTCGAGTACGACGCCCTGGCGGACCAGGCCGATGGCCTCCAGAACCTTGGCGGTGCCGATCAGGTTGAGCGCGCCGGCCTCGTCCCCCTCGCCGTACTGCGAGGGGAACCAGCCGTCGATGCCGTCGAGCGACATCACTCGGACGACCACGTCGACTCGAACGACGGGTACAGGGTGAGGCCACCATCGACGAACAGTGTCTGGCCAGTGATGTAGAGCGCCTCGTCGGAGCAGAGGAACGCCGCGGCCGCGGCCATCTCCTCGGCGTCACCGGCGCGGCGCATCGGGATGTGACTCTCGACCATTGCCCGCTTCACCGGGTCGTCGATCCAAGACCGGTTGATCGGGGTGACGGTGGCGCCGGGGCCGATGGCGTTGACGCGGATACCGCGCGCCGCGTACTCGAGCGCGAGGGTTTGCGTCAGGTTCTGCATGCCGCCCTTGGAGACCGAGTAACTCAGGAAGCGCGGCTTGGGGATGACCTGGTGAACGCTGGAGACGTTGACGATCGCGCCGGTGCTGCCGGTACCGACCCAGTGCTTGAGCGCCTGCTGTGCACACAGGAAAGAGCCGCGCAGGTTGACCGCGAGCACCTTGTCGAAGTCGGCGACAGACAGTTCGTGCGACTCCGCGGCGATCTGGATGCCGGCGTTGTTGATGAGGTAGTCGATGCGGCCGTAATGGCTGATGACCTCGGCGAACATCGCCGCCACCTCGGCCTCGTCGGAAACGTCGGCCCGGACCAGGATCGGGTGCGTTCCCGCGGCAGCCATCTGCTTCATGCAGATGTCGACGCCATGCTCGATGGTCTCCTTCGTCGCCTCGGCGCCCTCGGGACGACCGACGTAGTTGATCGCGACGTCGACGCCTTCCTCGCCCAGGCGGATCGCGATCGCCTGGCCGATGCCCGAGCTACCGCCGGTGACGACGGCGACCTTGCCGGTCAAACCCTTCATGGGACGCCTCTCCTCGAGTCTTCGGTGCGGCCGGGATGTGAGTCATGGTCTTGCGAGTAGCCCAGGCGTTTCAGTGGACGAGCCGTCGCGTCCGGAGCATCTCGGCGACGGACCAGGCCTGGAACGGGCAGCCGGTGCCGGCGTGGGGGGCGTCACCGTCGGCGGTCTCCGAGACGGAGCCGAGCCCCCACTCGCCGAGGTGCTGCTCGAGTCCGTCGAACAGCCCGGTCACCTCCTGACCCGCACGTACGGCCGCCTCGGCGTACGGACCGATGAGCCACGGCCAGACCGTGCCCTGGTGGTAGGCGCAGTCGCGGCTCCGGGAATCGCCGCGGTGCTGCCCGCGGTAGTCTGGCGAACTCGGCGCCAGGCTGCGCAGGCCGACCGGGGTCAGCAGCTCGCCCGAGATGGCCCGCAGGTAGTCGCCAGGGTCGAGCGGGGAGTCGGGCAGTGAGAGGGCGAGCAGCTGGTTGGGGCGCAGTGACGCGTCGTCGCCCTCGGGCCCGTCGACGACGTCGTACAGCCAGCCGTAGGGGGTCGGGAAGCGGGCCGCGAATGAGCTTCGCGCCGTGCTCTCGAGCATGGCCAGGTCGCCCACGTCACTGTCGAGCTTGACCCCGATGGACTGCAGTGCGGCCAGGCCACGGATCCACAGAGCGTTGAGCTCCACGGCCTTGCCGATGCGCGGCGTGATGCCGACACCGTCGACGCGGGCGTCCATCCACGTCAGCGCGAAACCATCCCGCCCCTGCGTGAGCAACCCGTCGGCGGGGTCGATCCGGATCCCGTAGCGGGTCCCGCGTACGTGCGCCTCGACCACCCGGGCGAGCGGTTCAGCGAGCAGTGCGCCCAGGTCGCGGTCGCCGGTCACCTCGATGTGGCGGGCCACGGCGTGCAGGAACCACAGCGTTCCGTCTGCAGTGTTGTACTCGGTGGCGCCCGTGTCGGCGGTGTTCGCGAGCATGCCCTCGGAGAGGGTGGCGGCGTAGCGCTCGAGCAGCCGGCTGCCCTCCTCGGCCCGCCCGGTCTCGAGGAACAACCCTTCGTACGACGTCATGGTGTCCCTGGCCCAGGCGCCGAACCACGGGTAGCCGGCGACCACGTCGGGCCCGCTGGGCGAGGTGACGACGAAGCTGTCAGCCGCGAGCAGGAGCGTCGCGTCGGTCTCGTCGCGAGCCGTGCCGCGGGCAATCACCCGGCGGCTGCGCTGCCTGGCCTCCTCGATGACGGCGGACGCGGGCGGCGGCTCGACCCCGACGTCGCCAGCCCAAGCCGAGACCTCCAGGGCCTGGCCGGTCGCCAGGTCGGCACTGAAGCGGCCGGCGTACCAGAGGTCTTCGTCGGCGGCGAGGCCACGGTCGGCCTCCGCCCGGGCATGGACCCCGAGGTACCACTCGCCGCCGGGCTCCCAGCCGGGACCGCGCAGGCGGAAGGCGTTCTCGATGACCGCGCCGCCCGAGACCTGTTGGGAGAGCAGGGATCCGTACGCGTGCCGCTCGCCATGGACGTCACGCCAGGTGGTCAGCGCCTCGACCTCGAGCCGCACCGGGCCGCCCGCGAGCAGGGTGTGGACGACGGCCACCGACGGCGCCCCGTGCTGCAGGGCGAGGGTGCGCTCGAGGACCACGTCGCCGACGCGCCAGCGCCAGCGGGGCAGGCCGTCGACGAGGGCGAACGACTCGAGCAGCCGGTGACCGGCCGGGGCGAGGTGCCCGCCCGCCCACTCGTGAACGCCCAGCGGCACTCGTGCTCCGGAGGCGAGGACCAGGACTGCGTCAAGGGCAGCGAGGCCGAGCCGGCGGCCGAGCGGCGGGTCCGTGGCAACGACCAGGAATCCGTGGTAGCGCCGGGTCCGCAGACCCGACACGGTGCCCATCGCGAAGCCGCCGAGACCGTCTGGCACCAGCCACTCGCGCTGGCCACCCGCCTCGAGCGAGCCGCACGTCTGGGGGCCGAAGGACAGCTGAAGGGGCGAGGTCATGGTGACTGTGTCTTCTCGTCGTACCCGGCGTTACGTACGCCGCAGGTGAGCTCAGATGAGCTCCGCGTCCTGTTCAACGCACAGGAGCACCGGTCCAGTAGTGGCAAACAACCTGACGAACGCGTCGTCGAGTTGCTCGCGGTGATCAACGCGAATACCGGTGGCGCCGCAGAGGTCGGCGTACGCAGCCCAGTCAGGGTTGGTCAACGAGGTATGCCACACCGGGTAGTCGCCGGCGATCTGCTCCTTCGCGATTTTGCCCAGGGCATTGTTGTTCAGCAAGAGATGTTTGATCGGCATGCCGTACTTCACCGCCGTGTTGAGTTCCATTGCGTACTGACCGAATCCCCCGTCGCCAGTGACAGCGACCACGGTGCGCGATGGGTCGGCTGCCCAAGCCCCCATGGCTGCGGGGTAGCCGAACCCGATCGACCCGAGATACCCGGACATCAGCACGGGTTGCCCCTTCGACTCCAAGTAGCGACCGAGTGAATAGGCATGGTTGCCGACATCGACGGCCACTACTGCGTCGGCCGGCAAATACTCGGACAGAGCAGCGAAAATGGCCGCCGCTGAAACCCCCTGCCCGCGGTCGTCGGAAGTGCGCCGCTGCTTTTCGGCTCGCCACAGCGCCCAACGTGCAGCGATGTCGGGCCGCTGATCCAGCGCGCTGGCGACGCCGGTCGCCACGTCCAGCGCTTCCAGAGCCAGCGCCGCGTCAGCGAGGATGGGCACGGTCACCGCATGAAAACGACCGATGGCGCCCGGCTCGTCGTCGATCTGGATGATGGGCTTGTAGGGCGCGATCCCCGTGTGGTTCGCAAATGATGCCCCCACCACGATCAACAGGTCTGATTCGTTCATCAGCCAACTCGCAACCGGGGTGCCGCTGCGTCCCAATACTCCAGCTCCGAGCGGATGGGTGTCCGGAACAAGACCCTTGGCCTTGAACGTCGTCAGCACCGGCGCCCCGAGGCGTTCCGCGAGCGCCAGCAGCTGGACCCCGCCGACTCTGGCGCCGTGGCCGACCACGAACACGGGGCGCCGCGCCGAGCGCAACAAAGTGGCAGCGGCCGAGACGGCGGCGGAGTCGGGACCGATCCGACGCGTCGCGAACCGGCCGGTCGAGGTCGCCGCCGGGGCGAGCGACGGCTGGTCCTGCACCTCATCAGGCAGAACCAGGTGGGCCACACCACGGTTGTCGACCGCGTGTTTCACAGCCAGCGCGGCCAGCTCGGCATGGTCGCTGCCAGCGTTGACCGTGGTCGTCGTGACGGCAACGTCGTGGAACAACGCAGACAGGTCGAGGTCTTGGAAGGCCCCGCGTCCCAGCACGTTGGACGGCACCTGGCCGGAAATTGCGACCACCGGCGACTGGTCGAGTTTCGCGTCGTACAGCCCGGTCAACAGATTGGTAGAGCCAGGTCCGGCGATGGCGAAGCACGCGGCTGGGCGGCCGGTGAGCTTCCCGTAGGCGCTGGCCGCGAACGACGCGGCGCCCTCGTGACGGATGCCGATGAATCGCAACTCCCCGCGGGTCTCTGCTCGGCGCATGGCGTCGGCGAACCCGAGGTTGGAATGACCGACCATGCCGAAGACGGTGTCGATCCCGTGGGAAACGAGCGTCTCCACCAAGACGTCGGAAACCGTACGTCGCTCGGTCGGCAGGGCCGGGAGCAGGACGTAGGCACCGTCGTCCCGCTCAGCAACGTCGTAGGCCATGACCGCATCGGTGAAGCCTTCGGGCGGCTGACCCGTGAGTGGGTTGTAGTCGTAGCCGTGCCAGGGGCACCGGAGCCAACCGCCCTCGATCGACCCCTCCCCGACCGGTCCGCCCTGATGGGGGCAACGGTTTTCGAGCGCACCGAGGGTGCCGCCGCACCGGGTCAACGCCACCGAACGACCGGCGACGACTGTGGTGTTCACGCGACCCTCGTCAGGTACGTCGCTGGGTGAGATCCGATGCCAGTCAGACTCGCTCATGTGTAACGACCGACCCATCCCGAATCGCGGCTATGAGCGGTACTCAGGGTTCTCCCAGTCGAAGCGAGCGCCTGCGTTCCACTCCGAGCGCTGGTTGCCGTAGCCCGGCACTCCGCCGGCATCTTTCAGCATTTTCGCCAGGTGCATCAGGTTCCACGTCATGAACGTGGTGTTCCGGTTGGTGAAGTCATTCTCGGGGCCACCACTGCCCGGGTCGAGGTACGAGGGCCCGGGGCCGGCCTCACCGATCCAACCAGCGTCAGCGTTGGGCGGAATCGTGTAGCCGATGTGCTGCAACGAATACAACACGTTCTGAGCACAGTGCTTGATCCCGTCCTCGTTGCCCGTGATCAAGCAGCCGGCCACGCGCCCGTAGAACAGGTACTGCCCCTTGTCGTTCAGCATCGACGACAAGGAGTACAACCGCTCGATGATCAACTTCGTCTGGCTCGAGTTGTCGCCCAACCAGATCGGCCCGGCGACAACCAGGATGTCCGCCGCCAGCAGACGCGGGTATATCTGCGGCCACTCGTCGCTCGCCCACCCGTGCTCGGTCATGTCCGGATACACCCCGGTGGCCAGGTCATGATCGACTGCCCGGACCACCTCCACCACGACCCCGTGCTTGCGCATGATCGCGGCACTCGCATCCACAAGCCCTTGGGTGTTACTGGGCTCAGGCGAGCGCTTCAAGGTGCAGTTGACGAACATCGCACGAAGGCCAGTGAAGTCAGGGTTACCCGTCATGGCTACCCAGTCACCGTTCCGGTCCACGCGTTACACGCGAGCAGGTCGGGCTACGCGAGTCCGCACGGCTTCTCGACGTAACGTTGCCGCCTCGAGGACGACTTGGCGGCATGGCCCAACGACCCAAGCCCGCTACCGCCGCCCCCGACTCCGCCATGCAAGGCGCGGAGCGATCTCGCCTCGCCGCCGCCGATGCCGGCGTCGAGCGCTGGCGCGGCTGGGGGCCCTACGTCTCCGAGCGTGCCTGGGGGACCGTTCGCGAGGACTACAGCGAGCACGGCGAGGCGTGGGACTACTTCCCGCACGACCACGCGCGGTCGCGGACCTACCGCTGGAGCGAGGACGGGCTCGCGGCCGTCTGCGACCAGCAGCAGACATTCGTTCTCGGGGTGGCGCTGTGGAACGGGCGCGACCCGATCCTCAAGGAGCGCATCTTCGGCCTGACCGGGCCTGAAGGTAACCACGGAGAGGATGCCAAGGAGTACTGGTGGTACCTCGACTCCACGCCGACCCACTCGTGGATGAGCTGGCGCTATCACTACCCGCAGGCCGAATTCCCGTACGCCGACCTGGTCGCCGAGAACGGCCGGCGCGGACAGGACGTCGGCGAGTACGAGCTGGTCGACACCGGGGTCTTCGACGAGGACCGCTACTGGGCCGTCACCGTCGACTACGCCAAGGCCGGCCCGGACGACCTGCTCATGCGCATTACCGTGGCGAACCGCGGACCGGAGGCGGCCACGCTGCACGTGCTCCCGCAGCTGTGGTTCCGCAACACCTGGGCCTGGGGCGACGAGGGCGAGAGGGTGCCGTCGATCCGCGCCGAGGGTGACCGGCTGGTCGGGACGCACGAGCGGCTCGGCACGCTGTCGCTGGCCGGCGACGGGTCTGCCAGTCCGCTCTTCTGTGACAACGAGACCAACACGCAGCGGCTGTTCGGCGTAGACGGCAGGTCGGCCTTCCCCAAAGACGGCATCAACGACCACGTGGTCTCCGGTGCCCAGACGGTCAACCCCGCGCAGGTCGGCACCAAGGCCGCGCTGCACTACGTGGTCGAGGTCCCTGCCGGCGAGAGCCGCGAGATCCGGGTACGGCTGACCGCGGGCGACGCGCCGACGCAGGACCTCGACGCCGGTTTCGCCGGCGTGGTCGAGGCCCGGAAGTCGGAAGCGGACGCGTTCTACGCCGCACTGACCCCAGCCGAGCGGTCGACCGACGAGGCGTCGGTGCTCCGACAGGCCCTCGCCGGGCTGATGTGGGGGAAGCAGTTCTTTCACTACGACGTCGAGCGCTGGCTCGAGGGCGACCCGGCCGGGCCGCAGCCGCCCGAGGGCCGCAAGCACGGCCGCAACGCCGAGTGGGCACACCTCAACAACGCCGACGTCATCTCGATGCCGGACCCGTGGGAGTACCCCTGGTACGCCGCGTGGGACCTGGCGTTCCACTGCGTACCGATCGCGCACGTCGACCCGGCCTTCGCCAAGAGCCAGCTGATCCTGATGCTGCGCGAGTGGTACATGCATCCCAACGGCCAGATCCCCGCGTACGAGTGGGCATTCGGCGACGTGAACCCACCGGTGCACGCCTGGGCCGCGTTGCGGGTGTTCGAGATCGACGGCGCCGCGTCGGGGACGTACGACTTCGAGTTCCTCAGCCGGGTCTTCACCAAGCTGCTGCTCAATTTCACCTGGTGGGTGAACCGCAAGGACGCGGCCGGCAACAACGTGTTCGAGGGTGGCTTCCTCGGCCTCGACAACATCGGCCCGATCGACCGCTCGGCGATGCTGCCGGTCGCCGCACTGCTGGAGCAGAGCGACGGCACCGCGTGGATGGCGATGTACAGCCTGAACCTGCTGGAGATGGCGCTCGTCCTCGCCGAGCACGACGCGAGCTATGAGGACATGGCCACCAAGTTCTTCGAGCACTTCGCCTACATCGCTGACGCGATGCGCGTGCAGGGATTGTGGGACGAGGAGGACGGCTTCTTCTACGACGTCCTCAGCTTCGCCGACGGCACGCGTGTGCCGATGCGGGTCCGGTCGATGGTGGGGCTGCTGCCGCTGTGCGCCACGACGACGCTGGGTCGCGCGACACTCGAACGGCTGCCCGACTTCGCCGGCCGGTTCACCTGGTTCCTCGAGAACAAGCCGCGCTACCGCGGGGTCGTCGGCGAAACGCACCTACGCGACGGTGCCGAGGGCCGGCTGCTGTCGATCGTCGACGAGGAGCGGCTGGTACGCATCCTGTCGACGATGCTGTCGGAGGATGAGTTCCTGTCACCGCACGGATTGCGCGCACTGTCGCGGCGGCACAAGGACCAGCCGTTCTCGATCTCGCTGGGAGGCGAGTCTTTCTCCGTCGACTACGAGCCGGGGGAGTCGACGACGGGGCTGTTCGGCGGCAACTCCAACTGGCGCGGGCCGGTCTGGTTCCCGGTCAACTTCCTGGTGGTGGAGGCGCTCCAGCGGTTCGCCCGCTTCTACGGCGACGACCTGCTGGTCGAGCACCCGGCCGGCTCGGGGGTCAAGATGACCTTGGGTCAGGTGGCCGATGACCTCTCGCGCCGGCTGGTCGGCATCTTCCTCGACGACGCGTCCGGGCGACGGCCCGTCTTCGGCGACGTCGAACTCTTCCAGCTGCATCCCGACTGGCACGGGCATGTGCCGTTCTACGAGTACTTCCACGGCGATACCGGCCGCGGCGTCGGTGCGTCGCACCAGACCGGCTGGACCGGGCTGGTCGCCGACCTCATCCTGCGCGGCTCGTCGGGTGCCTCGTTCCAGGCCCCGGTGTCGACAGCCCCGCAGGTGCTCAACAGTGCCTCAACCGCCGCCCAGTAGAAGAGGAGCGTTACGTGCAAGCAGTCACCAGACGCACCCTGCATGCCATCGGCGAGACGATCCTCGCCGGGCCTCAGCACCGCCTGACCGGAACGATCCGGCTGTACGCGGCGCCCGGCGGCTTCCGTACCGGCCCCCTCGGGGCACCTGACCGCTTCATGGCCGTACGCGGCATCGACCTGGTCGTGAGCGACGCGACCGGCGAGCGGGTAGTCCCGCTGCGCGGAACCCTGCGCGACGTCGCCCAGCAGGCGGGTGTCGACTTCGGTGCGCCGGTCGATGTCTACCCCCAGTCGGCCCAGCCACCCGCACCGACCGACCAGGTCCTGATCGACCCGGACGTCGCGACTGCGATCGCCCGCGCGATCGCGATGGGGGACGAGGCCGGCCGTCTGTTCAGCGAGATGCACGCGCCCGGCGGTGCCGTGACGCCGGTCCTGTGGCCCGAGCACTTTGACATCGGCGTCACCGTCGACGACGTCAACTACGGCGTGTCGACTGGTGACGACCTGATCCCCGAGCCCTACGCCTACGTCGGTCCGCACGAGGTTCGGCGCGGCGCGTTCTGGGACCAGCCCTTCGGGGCGACCCGACTCGTCCAGGACCTGGACAGCGTGCCGGACCTGCTGGCCTTTTTCGAGCAGGGTCGTGCGCACGCCGCGCAGGACCCTGCGAGCTGAAGCGGCGAGCACGCGCATGCCTGACGTCCGGTTCGAGAACCTGCTGATCATCTGCGTCGTGGCGGTGATCGCGCCTCTTGTGATCGGGTTCGCCCCGAGGCTCAGGATCCCGGCCGTGGTGCTCGAGATCGTGGCCGGCGTCATCGTCGGACCGTCGGTGCTCGGATGGGTACGCGTCGACCTGCCGGTCCAGATCCTGGCGCTCATCGGCCTGGCGTTCCTGCTCTTCCTGTCCGGGCTCGAGATCGATCTGCGCGAGCTCGGCGGCGTCACCCTGAGAAAGTCCGTGCTGGGCTACCTGACCACGCTCGTGCTCGGCGTCGGCCTGGGGTTCGCCTTTTCGGCGACTGGTGTCGTCACATCGCCGCTGCTGTTCGCGATCACCCTGTCGGCGACCTCGCTGGGACTGGTCATCCCCGTGCTCAAGGACGCGCATCAGCTCGACAGTGCAGTGGGTCGTACCGCAGTGTCCGCGGCCACCGTGGCCGACTTCCTGGCCATCGTGCTGCTGTCGTTGCTGTTCTCGAGCTCGGGGGGTAGCCCGGGCGCCAAAGTAGTGCTGTTGGTTGCCTTCGTCGTGCTGGTCGCCGTCACCGCCGTTGCGGTCGGCCGCGCCAGCCGGTCGATGTCCCTTGGCGGCGTCCTCGACCGGCTGCAGGACACGACCGCGCAGATCCGCGTACGCCTTGCTGTCGTGCTGCTTGTCGCGTTCGTCGCGCTGGCCGAGCGCTTCGGTCTCGAGAGCATCCTGGGCGCGTTCATGGCGGGGGCTGTCATCTCGCTGCTCGACCGCGACTCGACGTCCCACCCGAACTTCCGGCTCAAGCTCGAGGCGATCGGGTTCGGCTTCCTCGTCCCTGTGTTCTTCGTCTCCAGCGGTGTGCGGCTCGATCTGAGAGGACTGGTCGACCAGCCGTCGGCGTTCCTGCGCGTGCCGCTGTTCCTGCTGGCGCTGCTGGTCGTGCGCGGCGTACCGGCGCTGTGGTTGACGTCGGTCCTGGGTCGTCGGCACACGGTCGCGGTGGCCCTGCTCCAGGCGACGTCGCTGCCGTTCATCGTGACCGCCGGCCAGATCGGCGTGCTGACCGGCCGCGTCTCCTCGATCACGGCGACGGCGCTGGTCTGCGCCGGCCTGCTGTCGGTGCTGGTGTTCCCCTCGATCGCGCTGGGACTGCTCAACACCGCGCACGTCCAGGACATGGAGCCGGTGGCCGCCTGACCGAGCGCGCGCCTCCCGGCAACGAGACTGTCCGCGGTAAGGGCCGTCCTCGGTTCAGTCCAGTCGCCAGGCGGCCTCGTCAAATGCCGGCACCATGACGTCGGTTCGGGCGCGCACGTCATTGGCGAACTTCTGTGCGTAAGACACGCTGCGCGCCGTCAACCTGCGCTCCGACGGCTCGGCCGGAAACAGCCTCGCGACCAGGTCGGCTCCGCTTCCCGTGCCGCTGCGGGGAAAATCCTCCGGCTGCGGAGCCGCGGACGGAGTCGCAGCACCGGACCACATCTGCTTCAGGACGTTCACCCCTGCGTCGACGTCCGCCGAGCGCTCCGTCGAAATCAGCTCTTCGACCCGCACGCGGATTCGGTCTCGCATCTCCCGGTAGAACGTGAGGGTGTAGACATCAGGCGGATGCGGGGTGCACTGGAGCCGGTAGGCGTAGAACACACCCTTGCCATAACTCTCGAACGCCTGCGCCACGTCGCCACGTGCCCACGCGATGTCTGCCTCGATCCGATAGAGGTTCGAGCGCAATTCGATGTCGAACGTGTCGTGCTCGATGCAGATGGCCAATGCCTGTCGCACGACCGGCCCGGCATCGGCGAATCTGTTCTGCTCGACGAGAAGGTCGGCTTGATCGACGAGCGCCCACGCGGCGTCCCACCAGTCATTTCTCTGCTGGAGCACCGACACCGACGCGGTGTACCGCTCGTACGCATCGTCAGCGCGGTCCAGGTACCGGCTTGCCTGTGCCATGAACAGATCGGTTATCGCGCGAACGCGGCGTGCATCCTCGCTGGGGAGCGCACTCGATGCCTGGTCGATGCCCGCGAGCGTACGCAGCAGGGTGAGCGACCGCTCGACGTCGATCCAGTCGCCCTGCGCTCTCTTCGCGGCGCCAACCGGGTACGACCGGGCAAAGCCGGCGAGTACGTCGTACCAGCGCCGGTCCTCCGAGTCGGTGCACCTATGGCCCCAGTCGACAAGTAGTTGCTCGCAGTACTCGAGGCGCACGTACGTTCCCCACCACCAGAAGACGTCGAAGTAGAGCCGTGCAAACGCCAGTCGGGCCACGTCGCGGGCAGGTAGCTGCGACATGTGGAAGAGCAGGCGGGTATTGCTCCGCTGCCAGTCGGGCCGTTCGACGCGGTACCAGCACAGCGTCTGCTTCTGATGAGTCGTCACGTAGTCGTCTATCCAACGCCGGAACCACTCCGCGGCCCGCCCGTGCACCTCGGCCTGCTCCGATGGATCCAGGCCCGCGAACAGTTCGGCCGCGTAGTCACGCAGAAGCGGCGGAAGCCGAAAGAAGCGTGGCGCCGGCTGTTCCACCAACGAGAGGTCGACCAGTTCACCGAGTTGCTGCGCCGCCTGGCCGAGATCGACCCCCCAGCCGGCCGCGACGAGTCCGAGCTCGAGGGTTCCCGGCAAGAACGCTCCGAGCTGTGCGAACGAGCGCCGGCGACTGTCGTCGAGAGCATGACGATACGTCGACGTGAACGTCGCCCTGACCTGGCGGTCCCGCGTGCCCAACCCGAGTCGGGAGGTCTCCGCGTCCAGCAAGTCGACGAAGTCCTTCACCGTTCCGCGTCGCATCTCGAGTTGCTTGGCAAGGCACTTGCCCGCCAGCTCGAGGGCAAGCGTGAGCCCGCCCAACAGACTCACGGCGCGCTGAAGTTCCTGCTTGTCCGCGTCCTTCAGCGGCCTCTCGATCATGGCTTCCAAGAACAGTGCAGCGTCGACATCGGACAGGGGCTCGACGTGGACCGCCGTTCCCAGGTCGAAGGCCAGGGCACCATCGATCGTCGTGACGAGCACCGCGGCGTGCTCACACGTCGGCGTGAGGTTGTCGACACTCTGGCGATCCCAGACCCCATCGAGAACGACGAGCAGTCGCTTGTCATGGAGGTAGGAGCGGACCTGCGCCGCGCGCGCTTCGGGGACTACGTGTTCGGCAACTGTCCGGCCGAACGCGAGCGCCATGTGCTCGAGCGCCGTCATCACGTCGATGGCCCGCAGGTCGAACCAGAAGGTGCCGTCCGGGAAGAGGGCCTCGATCTCGGGGTCGGTCGCCACCGTTTGCACGAGCGCTGTCTTGCCTACTCCCGCCATCCCGTACACCGCTGTCACCGGCTCGCTGCTCCGGATCGCGGCCTTCATTTCCTCGATTTCGGCAGCCCGGCCGACGAGGACACCAGGTGCCCTAGGTGCCTCTCTCGGCGTAGGCAGTCCGAGCGACGGATCCGACGTACCGATATGCGGGTCGATCCGCCAATGGAAGTGCGCCGTTGCGATGTCGAGCGCAAATGCCAGCGGGCGGCTGGACAGGGTCAACTGCTCGGCGCCGGCCTCCGTGGCGCGCGTGAACGGCAGGCACCCGTTCACGCGTCCCACCGTTTCGGGAAATGGCGACGATGACGACACGGAGAGTCGATCGCTCGAGGCAAAACCGGTGCATTCGACCGCGACGAA
This sequence comes from Actinomycetota bacterium, assembly GCA_040005895.1. Taxonomy (GTDB): domain Bacteria; phylum Actinomycetota; class Actinomycetes; order BP-191; family BP-191; genus JBDTYE01. The sequence goes on from JBDTYE010000018.1 coordinate 13,969, forward strand.
ATCGCCCCGCCGCACGAGGGCGACGAGTTGCTCGTATCGCTCGGCGTCGTCGACCGGGCCTTTGTCGAACCACTCGCGTTCTGGCCGATAGCCATTCCAGTCAGCCAGCCCATGCGTCAGGGAGACCAGCGCGAGCGCATGGCCTTCGAGGACGACGAGTATCGGTAGCAGTCGGTTGCCCATCGCCAGTCCGCAGAACAGTGCTGCCAGGTCGAGGCAGGTGCCTTCGTGCGGGCTGCGGAGAATGTCGGGTGGTTCGCGCACCTGCTGCTGATGTTCCGACGGGTCGTACTCCTCGAGCGCATAGCGGATCTCGGCAGCAACCAGCGAGTCGTAGATGGCCTGCACGACGCCCAGCCGACCCTCGCGAGTCGGCTCCGTGTCGAAGGCCCGCACGTTAAGGGTGAGCCACTTGCGTGCCTCGGGCGTGACGAAGCGGGCGAGTCCCTGGGGATCGTTGCGCGACCAGGGCGGCCAGGTCATGTGCCCCTCCTGCAGACCTTGCCGGCTTAACCGGCAACTTCGAACAGATCGTGAACATCCGACGGAGATACACGGTCGGACCCGGCGGTACCGACCGCGACCCGATAGACCCCCGGAGGCAGGTCCGCGATCTGCACGACCCACCTGTCGTTGTCGGGCTGCATGGGGTACGTCGCGGCGACGGGCCTTCGTTCGTCGACAGCAGCGACCCGCGTTTCCAGCCGCGCGCCATGCGGATCGGGATTCACCATACGGGCGCGTATCTCGACCGGCTCGCCCGTGGCGTAGACATCGTCCAGTTCGACGGCGATCGCTACGCGCTCCATCGGCGGGCTGTCGGCCGTCGGCCCTCGGACCGCCGCGAGCCCGGTCACCTGCATCTGCTCGAGCCGGCCCTGCAGGTCGATGAGAACGCCAGGGTTGCAATGCAGCATCGCGTGGCGCTCGGCGACGAACGTGTCGCGGTACTCCTCCGACAGCTCGATGGGGATGGCGGATGCCCGCGGCACGGTGCCGTCACCGTCACCGAGCGCCTCGTCCACGCCGTCAGGCAGATCGGAGCTGACGGTGAGCCGTCCGTCGGCTAGCAGTGCCGACTGACGCGTCGGTTGGTGGGTGCCGATCACCGGGAGAATGCGGTAGCCGTTGTTGAGGTAGTCGTCGTCCTTGCGATGCGCGCTGACGGCGTTTTCGATCTCGCGGTGGAAACGCAGTGCCGCCTCTGCGCGGGCCTGGTCCACTCCGGGTACGCCCGCGGTCTCAGCGATGCGTTGGAAGCCGGTCGCAGTCTTGAGCGCGGGGTAGATCGGCAGCAGCTGGTAGACCGACGTGAGCGAGCGCATCAGCTCGCTCATGTCCAGGAGCCCTTTCTTGTAGCCGTTCGCGATGAACTCCACTGCGTTGATCGAGCCGCGGTACGGCGTACCGAATGTCACGAGGGCTCGGCAGTCGCGCCAGCCTTCCAGCACCTCGAGGTAGTAGCGCGCGACCAGGCCGCCCATGCTGTGTGCGAGCAGGATCACCCGAGCATCGCGGGCACCGCAGTAGTCGCGCCACTGCTTGAGTTCGTCCTCGACCCGGCGCTTCAAGGCGCGGGCCGCGACGCGGTTGTCGCGACGCCAGTCGTAGGGGAACTCGATGAAATTGGACGGCTGGCCGGGAGCGGCCAGCACCTCGAAGCTCTCTGTGATCATGCGGGCGGTCGCCGTGTAACCGTCGATCTTCACCAGGCCGGGGACCAGATGCGCGTCCGAGACAAGGCGCGTCGCACGGATCCCGTCGCCGAGATCGTCCGCCTCGGGATCGTCGTCGCCGAGCGCGAGGTCGCGGATTGAGCCCCCTAGCGACCCGATTGCGCGCCAGGCGGCAGCGCCGGTGGTGGCCCACACATCGTGACCATCCTTCTGCAGCACACTTCCGGTGATGCCGGGGAGCAGGACGACCACGTCGCGCAGCCGCTTCTTCGCCATGACGCACACCCGTTCGCGAGCTGAACGACACGCCCTGCCAGCAGGCAACTCCGCAGCGTGTCGGGTGTCAAGAGTCAGCGCGGCACAGTCAGATGGCCATGTGGATGTACTGGTCGACGCGTTTGGAGCGGAGGTCGCCGGGCTCGTAGTCGATCTGCCAGTCGGTGTTCTCGTAGAGGTCCTGGTAGTTGTGCGTCGGTGGCGACCCGGGGGTGGGTGGGTGCAACTGCTTGTCCTCGACGACCGAGCGGTATTGGTAGTGCCCCCAGAGACGATTGAACTCGGTGAAGTAGATGTCCGCGACGCGGCGGTTGCCGCGGATCAGCACCATGTTCTCGTCGTTCTCGGTGGTCGATGCGTCGCTGAAATTCGCGGAGCCGGTCACGACGATCGGGTCGGCCCCGAGCGGGTCGTGGAGGATGAACTTGAGGTGGATGTACGTGACGTGGAAGTTGAGCTTGACCTTCTTGTTGTTCGTCTCTGCGACCCAGCGTCCGATCGTGGTGTGCAACTCTGAGCCGGTGGCCTTGTAGGTGTTGTTCTTGGAGTTGAGAAAGATGACCGGACCGGGGTTCGCCTTGGTCGGTTTGGGCTGATCCTTTTCCTCGAGGAGCAGGAAGCACAGGGGGCCGGTCTTGCCGTTGCCGTTGATCGCGGTGCGGAACGGCAGAGGGATCCCGAACGCGAACGTGCCACACGAGAGCGTCCGCGCGTCCGCGAGCAGCTTGACGTAGAGCTCGAGGGGCGCCAGGTTTCCCCGCGGACTGAAGATCGGTGTGACTCCTGGCGGGATGTCACGTAGCGTCTTCGGCGACGGGGTCAACGCATCGACTGCGTCGAGGAACGCCACGTTCACTGGGTCGGTCTTGGCATCTGTTGGTGCGCCGGGGTCGGACTCGAGCAGTCTCCAATAGTCGAGGTACGACGCCGCGGTCTGCTCGTCACGTATCCAATGGCCCACGTTCGCCTGCCCGTAGATGCCGCCTTCGGAGAGGTTGGTCGATCCCGTCCAGACTTCTGTTGGCTTTCGGGTGGTCTTGCCTCGCAACAGCACCATGAACTTGTTGTGCTGAATGTCATCCTTGCGCGACTCGCGAGCGACGATCGCTGTCTTGGGCAGACGAGCGCCCTTGATCGCATCGAGGTTCACCTCGCGGGGGAAGCTCGCCACGAACTCGGGCTTCTTCAGCTTGTTCTTCGACGTCGGGTTGATCGTGTGCTCGTTGACCTTCTCGTCGACGATGACCTTCACGTCGACGCCCCGGTCCACCGCCCGCTTCAGAGCCTTCAGCACCGGAGCGAAGTGGAACTCGTAGAAGCAGCCGCGGATCGCGTCATCCGGCTTGGCGGCGTCGATGAACGCGACGATCTTCTCGTCGAGGTCTCGGCTGAGCCACTGGAACGCCTCCATCTTCTTCTTGGCCGTGGGTTGCTTGTCGGGCCCCTTGTTTCCGAAATGGTTGGCGTAGTACTGGCTGCCTGTGACCCCGCGGTTGAAGAAGATGTCGTGCGTCCCGCCGCTCAGCGGCTCGGTGGTGACCGAGACCGTCACCGGCGGTGTCGAGCGATCCAGCGCTGCTGGCGTGCCCTTCAGGGGGTGGAACACGTACTCGTAGCTGTGACCGGGCTCGGCCGTGAAGTCATCCCACACGAGGCTCTGCACCGGGTGGTCGTAGGTCGACACAACCGTCTTGGGCGTCGGCGCAGGGATGATCGAGCGGAACACCTTGTAGCCATCGACCCAGTGCCGTTCCCGAGTTGCCGCGTCCACCCGCTCGATGGCAAAGCCGAGAAGGCCATCCCTCGCCGCGGCGGTGGCGCGGATGCCGAACGACACCGTGTTAGTACCCGCGACCGCGAATACTTGCAGGCCACGCACAGTCGCCGACTTGAATCTCATGGCGCCCCCTTCTGCTGAAGGAGAATCGATCATGTCGAGGGATCGGATTCGACCCGGAGAAAGGCACCCGGCAGACGCGAGTCTGCACGGTTTCACGGCGAGCTTCAATGATTCCAAGCTCCTCGCGCGCGGGTCTGGCGCCAGTCCTGCAGCTCTTGCGCTGCCCGCGGGTGGAAGCCGACACTTGGCGTAGAGACCGCGAACCTTGGACACCGACTTGGGGTCGTTGAGGGGGGACTTCATGGGCAAGGCACGTGCCATTCTCATTGCGATCGCCTTCATCCTCGTCACATCGCCCTTGGCGGCGACCACCGCCGTCGCCAAGGTCAAGCCCGGTTGTCCCGGCGCCACGGCGCTCGTCGTCGATGCCACGCTCACCGTGCGCAACGTCGACGACCGTGCAGTCGACGGCCACGTCTGGGCGCTCGATGCCTACTCGGAACGGGTCCGCCTCTGGCACGTCGACGCGGACCGCTACTGCGCACAGCTAGAAGACAACGGCACGTTCACGAGTTTTGCGGGCGTCAGCCCCGCGCTCACCGGAACGATAAGCGCCGGTGTCACCGGGTCTTTCGTCGCGACCCAGTACATCAGCGTTACGGGCGACTTCGCCCCGAAAGCCCCGACGACCGGTTTCATCGGGGACTTCGATACCGGGTGCAACCAGGACGGCGTATGCGCGAACCACGACGACCGCTTCACAGTTCACTACTTCGACCGCGTGCGAGCGGCCCGATTCGGGTGGTTCTCTGCCTTGTACGGCGGTGGCACGCACGGCACGTTCACTCAGAGCACCGACGGCAACATGGGCGACATCACCGGTTAGTGCTCATTGCCTGTCGAAACGGTTACCTCACGCTGATTCGCGCGGATCAGCTCTCGTGGACCACAGCACACGCGCCGGCAGCGACGGTCAGGTTGTCGGTGACGGTTGCGCCGGTGAAAAGCTCCGTGCCGTTGGCGTGCACGAGGACCTCGCTGTCGGTGTGGTTGATGACGAACAACCATGACCGGTCCCCGTTGCTGCGCCGCGTGACCTCCACGCCCTCAGCGCTCTGCGCGACGGTCGTCAGTCCGACCTCGCTGGCGATGCGCCGGGTCAGGGCGGCCATCCCGGCGTCATCGAGCCGGGCCGCGACGTACCAGGCGGTTCCGTTGCCCTGCGTCTTGCGCGTGATGGCCGGAACTGCGGGCAGCGGACCGTCGATGTATTCGACGATCGCCTCTGCGCCGTCCAGGTGCAGTAGCTCGGTCCACAGGTCCGCAGTCGTGCCGTCGGAGAGTTGCACGACCTCGCCGACAGCGAGCGGGAAGAACTCCTCGCTGCGCACGCCGAGCAGCTCGCGGAACGCGCCGGGAAAGCCGCCCTGCCGGACATGATTGCGCTCATCGACAATGCCACTGAGGTAGCCGATGACGACGGTGCCGCCACCGTGGACGTACGCCGTGACGCGCGCAGTCACGTCGTCCGAGACCAGGTAGAGATTGGGAACGATGACCAGCCGATACGCCGTCAAATCAGCGGTTGGGTGCACGATGTCGACCGCAATGCCGTCGTTCCACAACGCCTTGTAGTGTGAATAGACCCTGTCCATGTAGCGCACGTGGCTGCTGGGGTGCGAGTCCAATTCCAGCGCCCACCACGCTTCGTAGTCGAAGACGATCGCGACGTCTGCGCCGATGGTGCTGCCGATCACGTCCGCCATGCTTTTGAGGTCTTGACCAAGTCCGCTGACGGCGCGGAACACCTGGGTATCGGTGCCCGCATGCGGGACCATGCCCGAGTGGTAGCGCTCGGAACCGAACGACGACTGCCGCCACTGGAAGAACATGACGCTGTCAGCGCCGTGCGCCACGTGCGCAAGGCTGTTGCGCTTCAGCTCGCCGGGAGCCTTGGCGCCGTTGCGTGCCTGCCAGTTGACGGCGCTCGTGGAGTGCTCCATCAGCAACCACGGCGCGCCGCGGGCGAATCCGCGGGTGAGGTCCGCGCACATCGCGAGCTCGATGTGCCGGTCGGGTTGGTCGGCGATGGCGTAGTGGTCTGTCGAGACGACGTCCACCTCGGCGGCCCACCTGAAGTAGTTCATGTTCTTCGTGCCGCTCATGGACATGAAGTTCGTCGTGACCGGCACGTCGGGCGTGATCCGGTGAAGGATGTCGCGCTCGATCCGGAAGTTGTGCAACAGCTCGTCGGAGGAGAAACGGAAGAAGTCCAACTGCTGGCCGGGGTTGCGGATGTATGTGCTGAGCCGCGGGGTGGTGATCTGCTCCCATTCGGTGTACCGCTGCGACCAGAACGCCGTGCCCCACGCTTCGTTCAGCTCGTCGAGAGTGCGGTACCGCGACCGCAACCAGACGCGAAACGCAGCCGCGCTGACCTCGCAGAAGCAGTGCGCGTTGTGACAGCCGATTTCGTTGCTGACGTGCCAGAGTTTCAGCGCCGGGTGGTTGCCGTAGCGCGTCGCCAACTGCTCGACGAGCACTCGACTGCGCTCGCGGTACACCGGCGAACTGATGCAGAACGCCTGCCGCCCGCCCGAATAACGCACCGTTCCGTCCGCCATCACCGGCAGGATCTCCGGGTGCTCGTACGTCAGCCATGGAGGCGGCGACGCTGTCGCCGTCGCGAGGTCGACGCCGATTCCGCCGGCGTGAAGCAGGTCCATGATCCGGTCGAGCCAGGCGAATTCGAAGGTGTCCCGCCGCGTCTCGAGAAACGACCACGAGAAGACCGCGACGGTGACCAGGTTGACGCCCGCTTGCTGCATGAGCTGGATGTCCTCCTGCCACACGCTTTCCGGCCATTGCTCGGGGTTGTAGTCGCCGCCGAACGAGAATCCGTCGGAAATCCAACGCGGGGTTGGGGTCATTCTTTGACGCCTCCGGTGCCCAGGCCGCTCTGCCAGTAGCGCTGCAGGAGCAGGAATGCGATGCCCAGCGGCAGGATCGCGCCGAGCGCGCCGGTCAGCACGATGTTGAGCGCGACCTCGGTCCCGCCGCCGACGCTGGCCTGGCTGTTCCACTGCGCGAGGCCGACCGTGACGGGAAACAGCTTCGGGTCGTTCAGCATGATCAGCGGCAGGAAGTAGTTGTTCCACGTCGCGACGAGTGTGAACAGCAGGACCGTGACGAAGCCCGGTGCCAGCTGGCGGAAGGCCACCTGGCGGAAGATGCGGAATTCGGATGCGCCGTCGATGCGCGCGGCTTCGAGCAGGCTGTCGGGTATGGCCTCGCTGGCGTAGACGCGCATCAGGTAGATGCCGAACGGACTCAGCAGTGACGGCAAGATGATCGCCCAACGGGTGTTGACCAGCCCGACCTTCGCGAACAGCAGGTACGTCGGGATCGCGAGCGCCGTCGCGGGCACCATGATCGAGCCGAGGATGAACCCGAAGATCTTCTCCTTGCCGCGGAATGTGTACTTCGCGAATCCGTAGCCGCCGAGCGTCGCGAGCAGCGCGGCACCGACCGAACTCACTCCTGCGTAGAGCAGCGTGTTGAGCATCCACTGCACGAACACGTGGTCGTTCTTGGTAAACGTCTCCCGGATGTTCGAGAACAGACGGAAGCCTTCGTTGGAGAAGCCGAAGCCGAAGCTGCTGTACAAGCCGCTGTTGCTCTTCGTCGACGACATCAAGAGCCAGACCAACGGGATCAGGAAGTAGACGACGAACGCGAGCATGACCACCGTCAGTGCGTTGCTCGGGCGTCCGATCGCGGAGTACGCCGATCGCCGCGGACGCGGTAGCGCTGCCGGCTTGCCCGCGCGGTCGGTCGCCGCGGTCATGCTCGCCGCCCACGACGGTTGACGCCATAGAGGGTCGTGTACGACACGATGAGGATGACGAAGCCGAGCATGAACGACACCGCCGCTGCGTATTCGAGCTGCTGATTGGTGAAGGCCAGGTTGTAGGCGTACAGGTTCGGCGTGTACGCAAGACTGACGACGTTCGGCACGGTCTGCCGCAGGATCTGCGGCTCGTTGAAGAGCTGGAAGCTGCCGATGACCGAGAAGATCAGCGTCAGGACTATCGCCGGGTAGATGGCAGGGATCTTGATCGACCAGGCGGTCCGCCATTCGCTCGCGCCGTCTACGGCCGCTGCTTCGTACAGCTCACGAGGCACCGCTCGCAACGCGGCGAACATGATGATCATGTTGTAGCCGATGAACTCCCAGCTGACGATGTTGGCGATCGCGAGGAGGATGAGCTTCGAGCCGAGGAAGACCGGCGCCGTCAGGCCGGCGCCCCGGAACATCTGCGCGAAGGGCCCGTAGTTCGGGCCGTACAGATAGCTCCACATGACCGCCGCGACGACACTTGGCACGGCGTACGGCAGGAAGATCAGCAGCCGGATCACCTTGGCGAACCGCAGCTTTCCGCTGTCGAGGGCGAGGGCGAAGAACAACGCAAGACCGAGCATCGGCGGCACCTGCAGCACGAGGAATCGCGCCACCCGGAGTACGCCGCTGCGGAAAACCGGGTCCCTGAGCACCGCCCGGTAGTTGTCGAAGCCGACGAAGTTGCGGCCACCGATCAGCCTGGTCTCGAAGACGCTGGTGTAGAGCGAGTAGCCGAGCGGCACGATCAGCATCGCGATGAACAGCAGTAGGAACGGCAGGACGAATAGCAAGCCCGATGATCCGTGCGTGCGGCGGCGGTTTCTGCTCCGCCGGTTGCGCACGTCGACACCGCGGGCCGCGGTGTCGGCTGTTGCTGCTATGGCCATCGTGCCCTCCTGCGCTTGAGAAGTTGCCATGCCGCGACGGTCCGTCCGGGCGGCGGGGATGCCGACCGGACAGACCTTGGTGCGCGGCTAGCCGCCCACTTTGAAGCCTTGCTTCTTGGCGAAGTCGGTGACCGCCTTCTGCCAGGCGTCGAACGCCGGGCCGAGGTCCTGCCGCTTCGTCACCGCTGCGCCGATCGTGTCGTTCTGCGTCGAGTAGACGGTGTCCTGGAACGGGCTGAACGTGAAGTCCGGGTTCACCTGAGCGGCCGCTTCCGCGAACGTCTTGTTGACCGGCGTGTCACCGAAGAACGGGTCCTTGGCGTCCGTGAAGTCCGCGCTGGAGAGCAGCGCGGAAGTGGCCGGGAAGAAGTGCTGGTTCGTGACCATCAGCTTCGCCGACTCCGGGTCGGAGTTGAGGAACTTCGCGAATTCCGCGGCGGCGACGGGGAACTTCGACTTCGCCATGACAGCGGTGGTCGAGCCGCCCCAGTTGGCAGAGGCGTTCTCACCCGCGGCGTACTGCGGGATCGGAGCCGCGCGCCACTTGCCGGATGTCGACTTCGCCTGGCCCTGCAGGAAGTACGGGCCCCAACCGGCGGTGATCCAGGTGGCGTACTTGCCTTCGTTGAGCCCGCGGTACCAGTCGTCGGCGAAGTCCGGGTCGACCGCGACGGTGCCGTCCTTGATCATCGGGCTCCAGACGTCGATGAACTTCTTCGCGGCCGGGTCGTCGGCGAGGTGGATGTCGATGCTGTCCGCCGACTTCACGGTGAACGGCTTGGCGCCGGCCTGCCACAGCATGCCGTTGATCCAGCCGCCGTCGTTCGGCGCAAAGCTCGTGATGAACGTCTTCGGGTCGGCAGCGTGCAGCTTCTTGCCGGCCTCGGCAAACTCGGCCCAGGTCTTCGGGATCTCGATGTTGTTCTTCTTGAAGATGTCCTCGCGGTAGAGCATCGCCATCGGGCCGATGTCCTGCGGGACGGCGTACACCTTGCCGTCGCGGACGACCTGGTTCCATACCGGCTCGGGGTACAGCGCCTTCGTCGCCGCGGTGTACTTCGTGATGTCGAGCAGGTCATTGGTCAGCGAGAACGTCGGGACGTACTGGAACTCGATCTGAGCTACGTCCGGCGCACCCTGACCAGACTTCATGGCACTGCGCAGTTTCGCGTAGTGCGGCTGGCCCTGGCCCTGGTTCTGGATCTTCACCTTGATGTTCGGGTACTTCTTCTGGAACAGGTCGACGTTCGGCTGCAGACCCTCGACCCATGTCCAGAACGTCAGCTCCGCCGGCTTCGCCAGCTCAGCCTTGGTGGCCGCATCCATCTCCTCCGCGGGAGCGGAGGCGGCGGCCGATGAGCTAGCTGCACCACTCGACGCCGATTCGCTCGTACCGGCCGATGAAGCGGCGGCGGACGTCGAGGACGCGGCCGCGGACGACGAGGCGGGAGCCGCAGCGCTCGAGGACGTGCTCTCGGCCTTCGGCTTGGAGCTCCCACTGCACGCCGCCAAAGACAGCGCACAGATGGCGACGAGCGAACTTACCTTGAGCCCGATGCGCCGCATCGATTGACGATTACTGCTCATGATTCCTCCTGATGGGGGCGTCAGTCGGCGCCCGTGGTGTCTCCGCGGGAGCACGGCCCTGCCGATGGCACTGCACACTCCGTACCTTTCTTTGACTGCTGCACCGCCTTCGGCGGCAATTCACCTGCTCACGCGAGCTGTGCTCTGCCGGACGATGAGGCGGGGCGGGATGAGGTGGTGTGCCGGGGCCTGTGCACGAAGCGGGCCGAGCTGCGAAAGCAGCGCGGCAATGCTTGCGCCGCCGAAGGCCTCGAAGTTCTGTTCGATGGTCGTGAGGGGCGGGATGAAATGCGCTGCCTCTGGAATGCCGTCGAAGCCGACGATGCTGACCCGTTCGGGCACCGGGATTCCGGCGTCGTGAAAAGCGTGCACAGCGCCTAGGGCCATCTGGTCGTTCGCGACGAAGACAGCTGTGACCGCGGGATCGGCGGCGAGCCGCTGGCCGGCGGCGTACCCGGACTCCGCGCTCCAGTCGCCCCGCAGTGGTCTGGGTGTACGCCGCTTGTGCCGCTTGAGCGTCTGCCGCCAGCCGTCCTCCCGCATCTGGGAGGCATGGAAGTCGGAGGCGCCGCGGACGAAATGGACGGTCTCGTGACCCAGCGACAGCAGATGTTCCACGGCCATGCATGCTCCGGCAACCGAGTCGGTCGTGACCGTAGAGAAGGACAAGTCCTCCGGCCCGTCTGTGACGACGGCCGGGAGGTCACGGGGCAGCACGTGCAGGACGGCGGCGAGTGCGCGTCTGGGAACCTGGACGATGAGGCCCT
>JBDTYE010000019.1:0-24711 GCA_040005895.1 Actinomycetota bacterium
CAACTACAGCGGTCCGTAGCGCCGGATCCGCTCGAAGCGACTAGCGCTGAACGTCACTCTGCAGGATGTGCCGCGTGGCGGCTGCGCACGTCTCGGCTTCGTAGGTCGGACGATAGGTAGCGTCGCTCCATGTGTGGTTTCGTCGTATCCACGCGCTTGAGATGGCCACGTCGTGCGCTCCCTTGATGTCGGCACGTGGATGGTCGCCAACCATCCACGCAGTCACGAGAGGAAGGCCCGACGCAGCGGCGGCGAGCTCGAAGATGCGTGGATCGGGCTTCTTTCAGCCGGCCGCCTCGGAGATCAACCAGCCGCCGAGATGCTCGTCCAAGCCGAGATGCCGGATCTTGACGTTGTCGCGGCGCTTTGAGGCGATGTCGAGTGCGCCGCACCGGTGGGAAGGCAGGACCCGGACAGCAATACGCACGTGGCGCGAAGACGGAAACCGGCGGTCGGCAGCACTCACATGCCGCCAAGACGGAACGGGTCCGACGCCAGCTCTCTGATGCCGCGATGACGCGTGTTCAGCGGCAAGAAGCTCAAGGAAACTCGGCGCAGGGACGAAGTGGTCGTATGGCTATGAGTAGACGAACCCGCGACAAAGGTGCTCGAAAGGCAGCCAAGCTGCTCCCTCCCGGAACGGTGGTCCGCGAATACGTTCGTGGACGGGCGCAGCCGCGGATGACGACGGGCGCCATCGTCGCGATCGTTCTCTTCGTCCTTGTCTTCGTTGCTGCGCTCGCCACCGGGCGAATTATCTTCCCCGGCGTTCTCCTGCTGATTTGGGTGGATTCGGAGATACGGCCGCATCGCGCCGTTGTTGTTACGGCGTTGGGTGTCGTGCTAATGACGCACAGCATCGTGACCGGTCGCTCGACGTTGATCGGGTACCTGCCGTTCGAGGCGGCTCTGCAGCCGGTGCCGCGAACAGGCAAGCCAAAATTGCAACTCGGCCCCGACCTGCTGACATTGTCCGCAGGCGACCACAAGCTCCTTTTTGCTGCTGCCGCCGCAGCGCGCAACCAACTCAGCCAGGCCCCTGCCGCACCCGCAGCTCCTACGTACAACCCGTCGCCGAACTTCTTCGGGTAGCGTCCGTAGAGGTCCCCAGTCCTGCCGCCACGGGCGGAGTCGCCGCGCGTTGGCCCTCTGGAGCAAAGCGCTCACGGATAACGGCGCTCACGGGAACTCAAAGGACCGCTTGAACGGCGCCTACCCTCTGCTTTCGACGACCTGGCCTGGCCGGACCTCATCTAGTGTCAGTCCATCGCCAATGAGCGGGTTGAGCGGCGGGTTCTCTTTAGCGGTTGGCCCGGACGGCAGACCAATTCCACCGATCGCAACACAGCGGGGCGCCGCGAACCGTCCTCGTCAACGAGGTCCAGGGGGTCGCCCCCGGTTGCCCACGTGTGAGCGCCCGGTCAGCCAGAAGACCTCGTCAACGACGATGCGGAACGCAGTCACACACCGAGAGTAAGGCCCGGTTCCTCGACCGTGGGTAACGCCCCCTCTGGCGGCCGAAGGGTAGCCGCTTAAAAATTTGGTGGAGGCACTCATAGCCTCGCCGCGCGGTCTTGTGTGAAACGAGGAGTTAGCGCTGCTTTCCGTCGCGGAACAGCGCCAGCGCCCTGTCGATGCGCCTCCGACGAGTTTCGGGCGTCTTCGCGCCGTTGACATTGTCGATGTGGTAGCGCTGCAGGCTGTTGGAGAGCGTCGAGAAGAAAGTCTCAGCTGCCGGGTTGGATGCCAGGGCAGCGGCAAAGTCGCTCGGGACATCGACCTCTCTCGGACTGGTTGCAACCGTGAGCGTCACTCGTACGGCGTCACCAGCCGCCAGCCCGGTGGCCTCCCTGACAGCCGCGTTGACCCCGACCATGTGGGTGCCCCCCATCACTGCCACGGTGCTTCGGTAGCCGTAGCCGTTGAGGTCGACGTGCACCGCCGGGCGACTACCAGCCCCCAGATCCGAAATCACCTCATCCGGGATGACGATCCCCGTCTTGCCCCCCGACCCGGCTACGGTGGTCTCGAAGGCAACGGTCGGTTGCTGCATGACGGTCAAAGTATCCGCCCACCGCGGCTTTCGTCACCCTGCTAGCAGACGACGGGGTTCGCCACGTTCCGTAGCCGGTTCGTTGACCACGGCCAGCCGCGTCTCAGCGTCTGGAACGGCACAGTTCGTCGTACTGCGAGAGTCTTCATGCATGGCGAGCCTGCAGACTGAGTTATGGGCCGTCCTCACCCTTGCCGGCTTCTCACAAGAGCTTGGTGACCTCTGCGACGACATCGGCGAGGTTGGTTGAGTACAGGTCGTGCGGACGGTCGGGGAACGCGACGAAGCGCCCGCCAGCGCCGAGGTTGCCGAGGAGTTCCTCGGTCGCCTTGCGCAGCACCGGCTTGATGCGCTCGCAGAAGTCTCCGCCGCAGTTCTCCGACTGCATGACGACATACGGCATCTTGTCGGGGACCGGGTCCAGGGTGGTGTCGGTGTCGGTGAGGTTGATGGACTCCTCGTTGCTTCCCGTGTAGTAGTCGATCTCCATCGTCTTCAGCTCCGCGGGGGTCTCCACCTTTTTCGCGCGGCGAATCCACTCGTGGTAGGGCGGCACCGGGTTCATCGCGACGAAGCCGGCTACCTCCTTGGGATGGACCTGCGCGTAGCGGATCACCTCGCTGGCGCCGAACGAGTGGCCGACCAGGACGTAGGGCGACTTGATGGCAGCCTGGTGCAGGAAGGACGCGAGATCCTCGACGACACTCGTGAGGTTCTGGGGATGGGTGACAGGGCTGCTCGACCCGAGCCCGGGCCGGTCGTACCAACACACCCTCCCCGGCCCCAGCGCGTCGCGGACCCTGGCGAGTTGCGATCCCCGGTTGCCCATGCCAGCGACCAGGATCACCGTGGGGGCCCCGTCGCTGCTCACCCCACGGCAGAAACCTGCGATGGTCCCACCGCGGACCGTCGCCGTGACCGCCTCTGTGCCCCCTGCGGAGGGGGTGCCCCCTGCGGAGGGAGTCACCGCTGCGGAGGGGGTGCCCCCTGCGGAGGGAGTCACCGCTGCGGAGGGAGTCACCGCTGGGGAGGGCCCGGTCGACGTCTCGGCGGCTGGTGTCGTGGCCCGCACGGAAGGCGAGGTGCGTCCTCCCCCACAGCCGAACGTGCCGAGACCGATCCCGAGTGCGGCGAGTGCGAAAGCACCTCGTCGAACGGCTGGAGCGCGCGTAGGCAAGCGGGTGTCGGTCATGGTTGCTCGAGGGCGACCGGTTGACCGCGGTAGATCAGGATCGCGACCGTCGGTATCCACAACACCAGGAGCAGGAAGGCCACGAACCCGACGCCCGGAACAAAGGCGCCGACGACGAGCGCGGCCACCGCGACGACAGCGAGAACCAGGGACACCCAGCCGAGCCAGCGGGGCAACCCGCCATGGCGCAGGATCGAGAGTGCTGTCGCCATCGCCATCAGCGTCGTACCGACGGCAACGAGCATGTAGAGGTTCTCGCCGTTCAGGACGTTGAGTGTCTGGGTCGTGGTAGCGGGGACATCGTCAACAGAATGCGCAGCGGCCAGGCCGAAGCTGGCGAAGATGGATAGTCCTGTCGCGATGAGCAGTGTGCCGGCCTGAGCGAGGGAGCCGAGTCGTGTTGCACCGTCGGCCGCATCGCGCAGTGCAGCGCGCAGGCTGGCGCCGAACCAGACGTATGCCACAGCGGACAATCCGAAGAGGCAGGCAGCGATCTCTTGCACGCCGGAGTTGGCACGAAAATAGGCGACAGTTTCCTGTGCTGGCGCGTCGACGGCGGGAGTGTGACCGGTGACGATCGCTTCGGCAGCGAACAAGGCGACCGCGGCGATCCCGGTGAGCGGGGCCAAACGTTCCCAACGATCCATGACCGCCCCTCCCTGAACGTCCTGCGACTGTCGGGATACCATTCACCGAGTCGCTTGGCAATGCCGCCCGCTTCGCGTGCACCGGCGTAGTTGGCGAGGCCGCGTTCACCGTTCGAGCCGTCTTCGCGATACCGCATCGCCGGTCGGCAGCCGATCAATGCTTCCAAGTGGAACCTCGTACAGCGGAGATTCTTCGCGCACCGCCCAGTACATCTGCCACACGAAGTCGAGGTACCCGTCATCGGACAACGCCTCGATGGGTGGGGTCGAGTCCTCCATCCGGGCACGCCAACGCAATGCGCCAGGGCCAAGTACAGCGCTGCCTACGCTGGCGCCGGCGACCATGCCAGAACGCCGATTCTCAGCGTCGGCGGAGTGGCACCTCTACACGGTTGCCGACGTGCAACCGGCGACGAACGTAACTAGCAGATCTACCGCAACGAACCCTGGCACTTCGAACTACGCCCCCGAGCCGTCCAGCACGGCTGCCCGCCCATGTACGCCGACCCTACTCACGATCCAAGGATGCAGCAGTGACGTGCCGAACTCGATGATCCCCGCCGGCAACACCGGTGGCCCGCTCCCTACACAAGAGGCGAGGGAGACCGGCTCCGGGGGTCATCGATGGTGCCTCGCTCAAGTGCCGCCTTCATTCGTCCTAGCGTGGTAGTCATCCCCCGCTTCAGAGCAGCGGTGCGGTTGGCGACTTCGTCCGACGCGCGGTCAGGATCTGCTTCGACCCAGTGTCGAAGTCCGCTCAGCCCGTCTGGAACGTGCGCAAACTCCTGTAGAAGGACGACACCGCCGGAGCCGGGTTGGATCGAGATCGTCCAGCGTGAGGAGGGTGTGCCGTCGTATCGGTCGCCGACAGTCCAGCTGAGTTGACGACACGGTTCCCACACGAGCACGTCACAGGGTCGGACCCATTCGTATATTCCGTCCCCATCAACTCTTCGGTTTCTGCCCTCGAACCGTCCCCCGACAGTTCTCGGCGGACGGTCGACGACCCACCACGCCTGGACACATTCGGGACTGAACTCGCCGATACGTTCAACGTCCGAGATCAGGTCCCATGCTTCCTCGGCGGAACAGCCGACCTCGATCACAGCCGAGGCAGACATCGAACCGAACAGCGCGTCGAGAGCGTGATTCGGCTCGGGACGGGGGGCCGTACGTGCCCCACATCGAAACGTCGGCGTCCACCAGCGCAGGCTACCTGCGGGCCTCGGTCGGTGAGTGAAATCCGCCGAGTGTGCGGGCCGGCGCGTGGGTTTGTCAGGCAGCGCCGTCTGATCGCGGTTGTCAGCGCGGTCTCTCCGCGCAGGCGCCGCGCGCCCTACCTGCCAGGAGGCCAGGCCCGTGTCGATGAAACGTGTGGCCGCTCCAACAGCGTCTGTTCGGGCACGGCGAAACCGAACTTCTCGTACAACCCGTGCGCATCCGCGGTGTGCAGCAGCCACCGAAACTGCGACCCTGGCCCGCCGTCGACCATCAATTCCACGAGGCGCTCTCCCAGGCCCTTGCCTCGGTGGTTTGCCGTGATGAACACATCGGCCAAGTACGCCAACCCGACGCCGTCGGACACAGCGCGGCAGAAACCCACCATCTGCCCCGTCGGCTGCTCATAGCAGCCGACCACGCGCCACGCCCCGGCGATCTGACGCTCAACATCACCGCGGGAACGCCACTGCCCCCAATAGGCATGCTCTGACAGGAACTCCCAGACAGCGTCGACATCTATTCGGCGCACATCGTCGTCGAACTCATAGCCCATCGACGCACCGTACCGGTGACTCCTGAATTCGGAGGGCACCTGAGCGTGAGCAGGTTGGAACGTGGTTGGGCTCGCAGCCTCCAGGTCGATTGCGGCGGTTCAGCCGGTCACAGTGAACGACTTGGTCATGTCGGCGGCCGAACTGTCGCCTGCGTAGACGTCGATGCGGCCCGGCTCGACGACGAACTTGCCGCCGTTGTCGTAGAAGCCGAAGTCGCTGCTGTTCAGGGTGAAGGTCACCGTCTTCTTCTCGCCGGGGTTGAGCGTCACGCGCTGGAACCCGCGCAGGCGGCGTACCGGCTGCGACAGGCTGGCCACCGGGTCGTGGATGTAGAGCTGCACGACCTCGTCACCGGCCCGCGCTCCGGTGTTCGTCACGTCCACCTCGGCCCTGACGCTGCCTTTCTTGGAGACGGTGCTCCGGTTCAGCCGGAGGTTGGCGACGGAGAACGTGGTGTAGCTGAGCCCGTAGCCGAACTCGTACAGCGGCTGGCAGGTGTTCAGGTCGCGGTAGCGCGAGTTGTACTTGGACGTTGCGTCGCACGGCCGTCCGGTGGGCTCGTGGTTGTAGTAGATCGGCACCTGGCCCAGCCTGACCGGGAACGAAACCGGCAGCTTGCCGCCCGGGTTGACCTTGCCGAACAGGACGTCGGCGACCGCGTTGCCCGCCTGCACGCCCGGGAACCATGCCTCGAGGATGGCCGGCGCCGATGCGGCGACCTTCTCCAGCGTGAGCGGGCGGCCGTTGAACAGCACGACCACGAACGGCTTGCCGGTCGCCTTGATCCGATCGATCAGTTGCTGCTGAGCGCCCGGGAGGTCGATCTCGCTGCGCGACGCGGCCTCGCCGCTCATCTCGCGCGACTCGCCCAGCGCGAGCACGACCTGGTCGGCGGCCTGAGCCGCGGCGACGGCCTGGTCGAACCCGGGGCCGGCCGGGCAGTCGGCTGCGGGGTCGTACGCCGACGGTTCGGTGTGCGGGAGCGTGCAGGCTTGGGCGTACGTCGTCGTACCCGAGCTCTGCGCCTTGACCCCGTTCAGGACGGTGACCGCGTCCTCGTCGCGACCTCTTCCCCACCACGGGCCGAGCATGGCGTGGCCGTCGTCGGCCAGCGGGCCGATCACGGCCGTGTTCTTCGTCGGGTCGAGCGGCAGGGTCGCGCCCTGGTTCTGCAGTAGCACCATGGAGCGGCCCGCGGCCTTGCGAGCGGCCGCCACCGCGTCCGGAAGCAGCTGCGCCGATTCGGCCTTGGAGACGTCGACGTACGGGTGCTCGAACAAACCTGCCCGGAACTTCACCCGCAGGATTCGCCGTACCGCGTCGTTGACCCGGGTCATCGAGATCCGGCCTTGAGTCAACAGCTCAGCGCCGAAGTCGCGAATCAACGTGCTGGTCATTTCGGAGTCCAGGCCGGCGTTCAACGCGATCGCCGCCGCGTCCGGGCCGTCCGCCGCGACACCGTGCCCGCAGTCGCCGGAGGCGGGGTTCACCGGCGGGCACGCGCGCATCTCGGCGACCGCGGCCTCGTCGGCCTCGACGAACCCGTCGAAGCCCCACTCACCCTTGAGGATTTCGGTCAGCGTCTCGTGGTCGCCGCAGCCCGGCACGCCGTTGATCGAGTTGAAGGAGCACATCGCCGTATCGGCGCCGGCCTCGACCGCGGCCTTGAACGGCGGCAGATAGAGGTTGCGCAGCCGTTGCACGGACATGTCGGTCGTGTTGTAGTCACGACCGCCCTCGGGCTGGCCGTAGGCGGCGTAGTGCTTCACGCTGGTGACGACTTTGTCCGGGGCGCTGTAGTCGGCGCCCTGAGCGGCCTTGACGCGCGCCGCGGCCAGGACCGCGCCGAGGTACGGGTCCTCGCCCGCTGCTTCCGAGATCCGGCCCCAGCGCGGCTCGTGCGAGACATCGACCATGGGGCCGTAGATCTGCTTGAGCCCGACGGCAGCCGACTCGCGTGCACCGATCCGGTCGTCGTCGGAGGCCACCTGTGGGTCGAAGCTGCTGGCCGTCGCCAGCGGGATCGGGAAGATCGTCCGGAAGCCGTGGATCGTGTCGAACGCGAACAGCATCGGGATGTGCAGCCGCGACTGCTCGACGGCGATGTGCTGGAGGCGGTTGATCTGCACGGGATCCGTGAGGCTCAGCACTGAGCCGAGCCCGTTGCCCACCTCTTGGTCGCTGACCAAGAAATCAGGCAGCAGCTGGATCTGCTCCAGCTTCTCCTGCAGCGTCATCTTCGCGAGCAGCTCATTCACCCGCGCCTCGACCACTTTGCTGGCCGGCTGCCGCGTCGGTGAAAGTGCGACCTCGCCGGCGGGCCGCGTCCCGGCCAACACACCGCCGCCGGCGGGCAAGCTGAGCGCCACGACCGACGCGATGATGATTGCTCGGGGCCTGAACTTGGACATCGCTGTCCCCTTCCCACAGCCCCCCGGCTGGCCCTCCCGGTTAGCGAACCTTTGTCGCAACCGATCCCTAACGGGTGCAGGGCGCTGCTGTCAAGAGGCAGGGAGAATGGGCCCTCGGGTGTTCTGCGTGCCGGAGTAGAGCTTCGCGTCAACCCTGGCGAGCTCGTCCCGTGATCTTCCGCGCACCCCCGTGGACAGGGTTTTGGCCAACGTCTTGGACATGTGCGGCGCTCGCTGACCTCGCGCCGACGACGCCGATCCCGATGACGGTGACCGTTCCGGACCGGCGCTTCGATACCGATGTCGAGGTGACCGCGTACTTCGTGTGCGCCGAGGCGCTGACAAACGTCGCCCAATACGGGCACGCGACGCATGCGCGCGTGTCAATAACCGTTCACCGAGGCGAGCTGACGTTGGACGTCAGTGACGACGGCATCGGCGGTGCCGATCCTGCGTGAGGATCGGGCCTGATCGGCGGCCGCGGCACCCGGCTCGTGGCCCGGATCCCTGAACGTGACCAATGATCCGATTGTCTGGCTATGTCAAGGGGTGCGTGCCCCAGTCCGGTGCCTCGTTGGATTGGTTGACGTCGCCGTGGGTGACCTGGTGAAGCCCGGTGCCGTCCGGCCGGACGGTCCAGATGTTGCGGCCGAGGTCTTCAGTGCCGTTCCCGAAGATGATCTGCGTACCGTCCGGCGACCAACTCGGGTCGAAGCAACCCGCCGCGTTCGGGTCGGAATTCGGGCCACCGCATCCAAATGCCGGATTTGCTGGGACTTCCCGCAGCCCGGTGCCATCGGCGTGCACGATCCACATCGAGCTGTGGACGTCCGGAGTCACGTGACGAGAGAACACGATGTCGTTGCCGTGGGGGGACCAGCCGCCGCTGCAGCAGGTCACCCCTGCGGGGGCGATCTGGCGGAGGCCGGTGCCGTCGGACTTGACGACGAACAGTCCCACCGAGTTGCCGTTCGGGTCGTACCGGGTGAAGACGAGGTGCTTGCCGTTCGGCGAGTAGTCCATCGGCGCGTCGTCGCCGTACGGGTTCGATGTCACGCGCCGCAGGCCCTGCCCGTCCGACGTGCGAACCGTGTAGATGCCGTTGCGGCTCGGGTCGCTGTCGCTAAAGCTCTCGCAAGCGAGGCGCCGCCCGTCGGGTGCCCATATGAAGCAGAAGGTGAGCAGCTCCGGGTCCGGCATCGGCAGCTCTCGGAAGGTGCCCGTATCCGGATCGATGAGTGCGGTGGCGCTTCCATCGGGGCCGCCGCACGTCGCGATCCGGGTGCCGTCCGGCGACCAATGTGGGCACTCGAGCGCGAGCGGCAGGACCTGATGCTCGTGACTGCCGTCGGGATCGATGGTGTACAGGACGGTGTCGCCGAGGGACGGGTCGAACCGCGCAAACACGATGCTGCCGTTCTGGCCGACCGGGTTCGCCGCCGCCGGCGACGTGCTGATTGCCGGTAGCGCGGCCAAACAAGCGACGAGACCAAATCTGATGAGAACGCGCATTCTGCCCTCCTGGGAATGATGTGGAGGTCGCAACGGTTGGCGATGCGGCCATACCACAAACGTAGGGACCGACACCCGGGAACGAATCCGGCTCAACCCTCGGATGATGTGCGGGCCATGTCAATGGCCAGGTGGCGGTCCCCGCTGCTAGCCAACAGATGTCCCCAGCCTCGCGTGATGTGCTAGTGCTTCGAGGGGCGTCCTCCTGACCTGGTGCGGGCTTCTTTCATGCGGTAGCTCTCGCCGTCGGCGGCGACGACGTTTGTTGTGGTGCAGGAGCCGGCCGAGGAGGCTGACGGCGGTGCCGTGTTCGGGGAGGAACCGGCCCCATTCCTCGAACGGCCAGTGGCTCGCGATGGCGAGGCTTCGTCTTTTCGTAGGCCGCAGCGACGAACAGGAACAGCAGTTGGCTGCCGGTGCTGTCGAGCGGGGCGAAGCCGACTTCGTCGACGATGACGAGGTCGTTCTTGCGGCGAGCGACCCGTTCAGCGACAGCCTCGTCGCGCTCGACGAGCCGCTTCACGGTCTTATGGGTGACGCCGCACATCTCGGCGGCACCTCGATAGCTGCCCGCCTGTCGGTAGGCGGTGATGACGTCCAACTGCTTCTTCGCCGACAACAATGGAGCCCCTGAGCAGTGATCGGTGTTGGCTTCGACACCGCCACCGTCACCGCTCAGGACCTCAGCTCCCGGCAGACACGACGGACGCGAGCTGGGGACTTTGCTGGCCACCAATGGGGACTTTCCTTGGCCATCAGTGGGGACTTTCACATGGCCACGGACAGAAGCCACACACGCTGATGTAGGCCGCCTTTACGATCCAGTCGTTGCTGGAGAGTCCCTGAGTCACACTCGTCACGACCGTCTCCCTCGTGCGTGACGTCGCAGGCCCTCGAACCTGACCGCAGGTCTTGGCCGTCCCGCCCGTCGAGGCCCGGCAAGCCGGGTGGACCTTTCATCGCCCGGAGCCTAGCCGCGGCGTGCCTCGCATTGTTCTACACGGGCTCCGACACACCCACGCCACCCATGCTCTGGCGGCTGGCGTTCCGATCAGCGTGGTGTCGAACCGTCTTGGTCACTCCCGGTCTTCCTTCACAGCGGATACGTATACGCGGGTGCTGCCTGAAGTGGACCGTGAGGCTGCGGATCTCATAGCGGCGCTGGTCCGGTTGGCGGGCGAAAACGGTGCGGTTTCCGGCTCTCCGTGAAGGTTCTGTGAAGTCCGGCTGCCATCACGAGCGCGAGCGCGCGACAGCAGACCCAAACATGCAGGTCAGAGCGGAGGGCGAGAGATTCGAACTCTCGAGGAGCTTGCACCCCTAGCGGTTTTCAAGACCGCCGCCATCGGCCTCTAGGCGAGCCCTCCTGGTCGGCCAACCCTAACGGCGTTCCGCTACCGAGGCGCAGGAGGTGCCGGCGGCGGCGCGTACTGCACGGGTGGAGGTGCGTAGTGCTGCTCTAGCTGCGCGTCGGACCACTGCTGCGGCGCGGCCGGCGGCGGCGCCTGCGGCTGCCATTGTGGTTGCTGCGGCGGCGGTGGCTGCGACTGCCACGGAGGCGTTCCGTAAGCGGCTGGCTGCGCCCACGGTTGCGACACGGTATGCACTCCCGGAGTCCACTGCTGAGGCGCAGCGAACTGTTGCTGTGGGAACAGCGCCGGGGATCCGGAGAAGGCCGACTCGGCACCGAACAGACGCACGAGTGCGTAGACAGCGACGATGCTTCCGGTCACGTAACCGCGACCGCTCAACAGGCACAGTGCCCCATAGCCCACGGTCGCCCCGGCGGCGGTGAAGCCGGCAATCCGCCCGAACGGATTCGCCTGCCGGACGACGTAGCCGGCGGCCGCGCAGGCAGCGGCGAGCCCAAGCTGAACGATCTGGCTCGGCCCGTTGGCGTTGTTGAGGCCCAGGCCGAAAACGACCAGCAAGGCAGCGGCGATGTAGAGCTCGTTGCTGATGTGACGGCTGACTGGATTAGGCACGGCTACCCCTGATCGTGTTGATGCATCGCTATTGCGTCGGCATGCGGGCGCATCGACTCAACCGGATGAGTCGCGAGTCACTCGGTTATTCGGCAGCAATGAGTTTGACGAGCGGCATACCTTCGTCCCATGACCATCACCCCGGACACCAAGGACTGGACCTGGGTGCTGGAGAAGGCCTGCAGCGAATGCGGCTTCGACAGCACCGCGACCCAACCCACCGATGTCGCCGCGTTGCTCCGCGCGAACGTTGCTCAGTGGGTGCAGATACTGGCGTCACCTGAGCAGCTGGTACGTACGAGGCCAGCACCGGCGGTGTGGTCACCCCTCGAATATGCCTGCCACGTAAGGGACGTCTTCCGGAAGTTCGATGAACGGCTGACCTTCATGCTCGAAGAGGACAACCCGACGTTCGCGAACTGGGACCAGGACGCAACCGCGGTCGAGCACAAGTACGGCGAGCAGAATCCAGCGACCGTCTCCAACGATCTGGCTCGGGCGGGCGAGAAGCTGGCCGCGGGATTCGAGGGTGTCACCCCTCAGCAATGGGAACGCCGCGGCCGCCGCAGCGACGGCGCCAACTTCACCATTGCGACTTTCTCCCGGTATCTCATCCACGACCCGATCCACCACGTGCACGACGCGACGGGCAAGCGGTACGCCGACCAGTCCTGACGCGCGGCCGGCGACATTCAGCCCCGGGCACGACCTGCCTCCAGGACGAGGATCGCCATGTCGTCGCGCGGGCGACCGTGCTGGAAGTCCAGCAGCAACCTGGTCAACTCGTCGGCCAGTTCGTCGGCGCTGCCGGCCTCGCTCGCCTCAATCGCCTGCGCCAGCAGGTCGTCCGCGAACTCGCCCGCCGGAGAGCGCCCTTCGATGAAGCCGTCGGTGTACAGAACCAACATCTCCCCGGGCGCGAGCAGCAGTTCATCGACCCCGAGCTGCGGCTCAGGCAGCAGCCCGATCGCCGTTCCGGGTGAGCCAACGGCGCGGACCTCCCCGCTGCGCGATCGCAGCAACGGCAGCGGATGCCCCCCGATGGTGAGCCGCAGCGCGACACCCTCCGGACCGGGTTTCGCTACCAGATACACGACAGTCGCAAACCGGTCGTCGAGGTCTTCGGCGAGGATCGCATCGTTGAGATCGGTCAGAACGTCATCGGTGCTATCGGTACGCCGCCCGAGCGCGCGCACCGTGTGGCGCACCAGCGCTGTCAGGCTCGCAGCCCGCACACCCTTTCCGGACACGTCGCCGATCACGATCCCCCACGACTCGGGCGACCGGCGGAACACGTCGTAGAAGTCACCACCGACAACCGAACCGTCCGCCACCGGCTGGTACCGCGCTGCGACAGTGAGGCCGTCGATCGTAGGAACGTTCGCGGGCAGCAAACTGCGCTGCAACGTGCGAGCCGCATGCAGCGACGTGTCGTACTGCTGTGCGCGTTCGATCGCCTGCGCGCACTGCTGCGCGATGAGCGTCAGGAACGCGAACTCGTCGTCGGTGAAATCGCGGGTGACGTCCCAGCTGTAACCGGCAACGCCGAGCGGGCGACCGGATCCGATCAGCGGAACGGCAGCACCCGCCACACCCCGTGAGGGCACGCCGGCCAGCAGTGGGAACCGCTCGTCGCGTTCCGCCAGGGACCGCCATGTGACGATCGTTCCGGTCCGCACCGCCAGCGAAGTCGGAATCACCGCATCGGTCGGCATCTCGCCGAAGCGGCGGACTATCTCGTGCTCGTAGCCGAGGGCGGAGAGGACTTGCAGCCGCCGACCGTCCGCGGACAACGTCGCGATCATCGCGCCCGAGGCGCCGACACCCGACGCGGCAGTGGAGACGACAACGTCGGCGACCTCATCCAGGCTGCTCGCCTGCGACAGGCGGGCGGTGATCGCCTGCAGCCGCCCGAGCCGTGCCGCACTCTCCTCGGCGGCGGCCCGAGCGTTCTTCTCGGCGGCGTACAGCCTCGCGTTTTCAATCGCGACCGCGGCCTGTGACGCGATCGCGACCACCAGTCGCTCATGCCGTTCAGTGAAGACTCCGACCTCGGCGTGGGCGAGGAACAGGCCTCCCAAAGCAGTGCCTGAACGTCCGGTGACCGGCACCGCGAGATACGAACGCAACGGCGGGTCACCGGCAGGCAGCTCGGCGTACGCCGAGTGGTCGCCATATCGCGTGTCGAGAGTCACATCGTCGAGACGCACGGACTCACCGCGTTCAAGCGTGGCGCCAACCATGGGCGCGCCGCCAGGCATCGGGAAGTCCGCGATCGCATCGGGTGTGGACCCCGAAAGCACGTGCCGGACGTAAGCCTGACCGCGCTCGTCCACGGCGTTGAAGAAGAAGGCTCCCGCTCGCGCACCGGTGAGCGACGTCGCAGCGTCCGTCGCGCCCTGCAGCACGCGGTCGAGATCAAGCTCCCAGACGATCGCGGGTGCGACGTCTGAGACGGTGGCGAGAACCTCGAGCTCGTCGGCGTCGGGTCCGCGCGTCACGCCGGCCCAGACAAGCGCTCATCGGGTACGACGACGGCGTAGACACCACTCGGAAGCCCCGAGGCCAGCCGCGTCCCTGCAGCCACCAGCCGGCGGCTGTTCGCGGGATCGGCGTTCTGGGCCAGCATGATCGACACATTAGCCGAGGCCATCCGAGCTGACACCCAGCACCTCCCGCACAACTGCTGCCGGCGCCACTCGCCCACTTTGACGTCGGCAGAACCCCGAGCCATCCTTGAGTCAGACCGACCGGTCGGTCTGATACCTGAGGAGTTTGCATGAGCGGCACCACGACGCGGGAAGGCATCCTGCGCGACGTGGCGCAGGTCTTCAACACCCGCGGCTACGCCGGAACATCGATGACCGCAGTACTCGCCGCCACCGGTCTGCAGAAGGGCGGCGTCTACAACCACTTCGGCAGCAAGGAGCAACTGGCGGTCGCGGCATTCGACTACCAGATCGACCTGATCGCCGAGCGCTTCACTGTTGCCCTCGAAGGCGTCGACGGGGCGATCGGCCGGCTGCACGCGATCGTGCACGTCATCGGCCGGCTCGCCGCCGATCCGGAGTTCGAGGGTGGCTGCCCGATCCTCAACGTGGCGACGGAATCCGACGACGGCTTGCCCGCTCTGCGGGAGCGGGCGCAACACGCGATGACGTCATGGCAACGCCTGATCGGCTCCAGCGTGAAGGCCGGGGTCACGTCCGGCGAGTTGCGAGCCGACTGCGATCCGCGCACCGTTGCGACAGTTCTCACGGCGACCCTCGAGGGCGCGGTGATGCTGACGAAGCTGTACGGCGACTGGCGGCAGATGGAGCGCGCCGTCGGCCACGTCACCGGCTACATCAATTCGCTGGCAGCGCCGCGCCGGTCGCGTAAGAGGCCATAGATGGCGTACACAACCGAGAGCGCGGTGCGGCTGCGCCCCCTCAACCGGGGCGAGGACGAGCGAATGGAGCGGCTCTTCTACCGGCTGACCCCGGAGACGATCTACCGGCGTTTCATGACGCACTATTCCGACCCGCAAGCGCTGCGACCGCTGCTCGACGTCGACGGTCACGCCAGGGTTGCCGTGGTCGCCGTGGATGCCCACGAGGAAATCGTGGGCGTCGCGCGCTACTCGCGCCTGACCGCCGACCCAGACACCGCGGAGATCGCGGTCGTCGTTCAGGACGACCTGCAGGGTCGCGGCATTGGCCTCAAGCTCCTGGTCGAGCTGCGAGAGATGGCCCGCGCCGACGGAGTGCGCCACTTCACCGGCACGATGCTGGCCGGCAACACGGCCTGCGCCAAGGTGGTCACCCGCGCCTTCCCCGGCGTAGTCCTGCGTACGACGAACGGCGAGACGAGTTTCAACGCCGACCTGCGGGCGCGCTGCTCGGCGAGCCAGAGCCTCACACGCCGCGGCCGCAAGCGTGCGGGTTAGCGCCTCCGGCGCGGGTCCGTGACAATGCCCAGATGAGCGAACCCCAGGTCCCCGTAGTCGTAGACGCGAACGCCGAATCCGCAGCTGTTTCTTCCGATGGCGCCGACACCTCGGTTGCTGATCTGGTCGAGCACCCCGCCAAGGTCATGCGCATCGGCACGATGATCAAGCAGCTCCTCGAGGAGGTGCGCGCAGCGCCGCTGGACGACGCGAGCCGCAACCGTCTCAAGGAGATCCACGCCAGATCGATCGAGGAGCTGTCGGCCGGGCTCTCGCCGGAATTGCGCGCCGAGTTACAGCGGCTGACGCTCCCCTTCAACGACGGAACGCCGAGTGACGCCGAGCTGCGCATCGCGCAGGCCCAGCTGGTCGGCTGGCTCGAGGGGCTGTTCCACGGAATACAGACTGCGCTGTTCGCCCAGCAGATGGCGGCCCGGGTGCAGTTCGAAGAGTTGCAGCGGCGGGCGGCCCTGCCCGGCGGCACAGGAAGTCCCAGCGGACCGCAGACCGCGCTTGCGACCGACGGCCCGAACCCGACCTCCAGCGGGCCCTACCTCTAGGACCGGCACCGAGTGGCACCGAGCGACGCCGAGTGACACGTCACGCCGACGCAGCGAGTTCGATTTCGGCGCGGCTCGGCAGTCGCTCGGCCGGTGTGATCGCGTCGGGCAGCACCACAATTCGCGGCATCAGTGCATTTTCGTCGGCGACCAGCTCAGCGGCTTGCAGCCGGCGCACCTGGCGTTCGACCTGCGGCGGTTCGGCCAACTCGGCGTCAGTCACGTCGAGATCCCGCAGCTTGCGCGCGGTGACGAACACCCTGCCCTCGAGTGAACCGACCGCGCGGTTGTAGGAATCGACAGCGCGATCCAGCTGCTGCCCGACCCCCGCGAAATGCGTGCCCAGCGTGGAGAGCCGCAGGTAGAGTTCCTTCCCCAGGTCGCATACCTGCTGCGCACTGGCGGCAAGTGACTCCTCCCGCCAGCCGAGCGCGACGGCCTTGAGCAGCATGATCAGCGACGTCGGGCTGGACAGCACTACGCCCTTCGCGATGCCGTACTCGAGCAGTGTCGGATCCTGGTCGAGAGCGTCGGCGAGGAAGGCTTCACCGGGCACGAACAGGACGACGTAGTCAGGAGACGGGGTGAA
This sequence comes from Actinomycetota bacterium, assembly GCA_040005895.1. GTDB lineage: Bacteria > Actinomycetota > Actinomycetes > BP-191 > BP-191 > JBDTYE01. The sequence goes on from JBDTYE010000019.1 coordinate 16,653, forward strand.
TCGCTGCCAATACGCCTTCGCAGACAGGGCGTCGATGTGAGACCGGACGCGCCTGGCGTGTTCCTTCAGCTTCACCCGGCGGAAGTCCGGATCCGTGCTCTGCGCCGCTTCCAGGTAGGCCGCCAGCGGCACCTTCGAGTCGATGACGACCGTGCGTCCGCCCGGCAGTCTGACCACCATGTCGGGCCGGAGTACGCCGTCCGGTGTCGACGACGTGGCCTGCTCGGTGAAGTCGCAGTGCGCAACCATGCCGGCCAGCTCGATGACCCGGCGCAACTGCATCTCGCCCCACTGGCCGCGGACGTTGGGTGCGCGCAACGCATCGGCGAGTCCGCGCGTCTCCGCCCGCAGCCGGTCGTGAGTGGTGGAGAGCGCGCGCACCTGCTCGGTGAGCACGGCGTACGCGGTCTGGCGGGTTGCTTCGAGTCCGTGCAGTTGACCCTCGACCTTGGCCAGGGTTTCGCGCAGCGGATCGACTAGGTGACTGACGGCCTGTTGGCGCAGGTCCAGGTCACCGCGCACGGCAGCCGTACGCCGCTCAGCGTCGAGATCGGCCTCCAGCCGGTCCGCGCGGCGGACGGCGACGCCAAGGCGGGACGACGCGAGGGACCACGCGGCGAGCGCACCGGCGAGGAACGCGAGACAAGCAGTGAAGATCGTCATGCCGCGATGGTGCCGGAGAGGTCCGACAGAAGCGGATCAGGCCTGTGGACTCAGCACTTCGCGGCCACCCAGGAACGGGCGCAGCGCCTCCGGTACGACGACCGAGCCATCGGCCTGCTGGTGGTTTTCCAGGATCGAGACGATGACGCGCGGCACCGCGACGAGCGTGCCGTTGAGGGTGTGCAGCGGCGCCGGCTTGCCGTCCTCGCCGCGCTGCCTGATCGACAGCCGGCGGGCCTGGAAATCGGTGCAGTTCGACGTCGATGTGAGTTCGAGGAACCGCTGCTGGCTCGGCAGCCAGGCCTCGCAGTCGAACTTGCGGGACGCCGACGAACCGAGGTCTCCACTTGCGACGTCAATGACCCGGTAGGGCAGCTCGAGCTTGCCGAGGAACTCCTCCTCCCATGCCAGCAGCCGCAGGTGCTCATCGGCCGACTGCTCCGGCGGGCAGAAGGAAAACATCTCGACCTTGTCGAACCAGTGCACCCGGATGATGCCGCGGGTGTCCTTGCCATAGGACCCGGCTTCGCGCCGGAAGCAGGCGGAGAAGGCGGCGTACCGACGCGGTTGCCCTTTGAGGTCAAGGACTTCGTCGGCGTGCATGCCGGCGAGCGACACCTCGCTGGTGCCCACGAGATAGAGATCGTCGTCCGCGAGCCGGTAGACCTCCGCAGAATGCGCGCCGAGAAATCCGGTGCCCTCCATAGCTTCGGGCTTCACCAGAGCCGGCGCGATGACGGGCGTGAAGCCCGCCTCCGACGCCTGCGTCATCGCCATCTGCACCAGCGCGAGTTCGAGCAGTGCGCCGACGCCGGTCAGGAAGTAGAAGCGGGCGCCGGAAACCTTGGAGCCGCGCTCGGTGTCGATCGCTCCGAGCAGCTCGCCGAGCTCCAAATGGTCTCTGGGCGGGAAGGCCATTTCCCTTTGATGGGCCAGCACTTCGCGCAGCACGACGTCGTCGTTCTCGCCGCCTTCGGGGACGCCCTCCTGGACGATGTTTCCAATCCGCAGCAGCAGTTCCCGGACGTCGGCGTCGGCCTTGGTCTGGTCGGCCTCGGCCGCCTTGACGTCGGCCGCGATGTCGCCGAGCCGGGCGAGGAGTTCGGTCCGCTCGTCGCCTTTCGCGCCCGCGACGCCGCGCCCCAGAGACTTTTGCTCCGCCCGGGCCCGGTCACCGCGCAGCACCGATTCCCGGCGGCGCGTGTCGGCCTCGAGAAGCTCATCGACGATCGAATCGTCCTCGCCTCTGGTGCGTTGCGAACGGCGTACGGTGTCCGGGTTTTCGCGGAGGAGCTTGAGGTCGATCACATGGCGCAGACTATCCGACCACGGTTTTGAGTCCGTCCGCGATCGTGGGGTACGCCGGTGCCCAGCCGAGCTCCCGGCGCGCCTTGGCGTTGTTGAGGGTGAGGTTGGCGGACAGCACGGCCGCCATGTACTTGCCGGCCGCCAGCCGGACCACCCACAGCGGAACGGCAAGTGGCGCAGGCGCCCCGAGTTGGTGGGCGAATTCGCGGATGAACTCGTGCGCGCCGACCGGCTGGTCGTCGGCGATGTTGTAGGCGCTGCCGGGCTTTCCGCTGTTGAGGGCGGCAACGACCGCGGCAGCCGCGTCGTCGATGTGGACGTAGGAACCCTTGTTTCGCGCGCCTCTGACGACGGGCACGCGCCGGCGGCGTACCAATCCTTCGAGGTATTCCGTCGAGCCGACGCCCGGCCCGTAGAAGAGCCCGCAGCGCAGCACCACGCCGCCGAATTCGCGCACCTGGATGTCCTCCGAACGGGCTTCTTCCGAGCCCTTGTCGATCGGGTAGTCCTCCGCGACCGGAGGCGAGTCGACCGCAGTCGTCCCGTAGACGAAGAAGAAGTTCTCCGCCACGTACCTGGTGACACCGGCGGCTTCAGCCGCCGCTATCAGGTTGCGGGTGCCTTCGATCCGCAGCCTGGCCGTCGCGCGCAGATCGTCGCTGCTGCGCGGCCCGTTCTTCGGCAGCGCGTTCAGCGTCTGGATGATCGCCTCAGGTGCGGTCTGCTGGACTGCGGCTTTGGTGGCGACTGGATCGAGGACATCGGCGCTGACGAAGCCGGGACCACTCGCCGTCCGGCTGAGGCCGACGACCTCGTGGCCGTCGGCCCTGAGGAGTTGCGCGGCGCGGCTGCCGAGGGCACTGCGGACCCCTGCTATCAGGATTTTCATGAAGATTCCTCCCTGAGGGCAATGACTGCCGCGACCGCAAGGATCACGGCGATCACGGTGAAGAGGGCGGGATCGCTCGCCCTCCCACCGGTGTCACGGTCGACGATGTGCGAAACGGCATGCAGTACGCCGGCGACGGCGTTGGCCGCAAGGGCGACGGTGATCCCACGCCTGAATCGCAGGCTGAGCAACAGGGCGGACCCGAGGCCCGTCAGGAAAGCGCCGAGGTCATGCAACAGGTGCCTGTTGTACGGCGGGAAAGTCGCCGCCGCGTCGTAGAACGAGTGTGGGCTGAGCAGCGCCCAGACTCCGGTCGCCAGCAACGCGAGGCCCGCGAGCCCCGCTACCAATCTGGGGAGTCGACTCAACGTGTGTCCGATCTCTACGGTGACGGTTGCCCTCTTCAGGACTGACGAGGGTTGCGGCGCTGCTGTGACGTGTCACAGCAGCAAGTTTCGTCTCGTCGAGAGGGTGTGACTCACACGACCAGCGATGTCGCCGCCTTTGCGGAGGCCAGGCCGCAGCTCTTCGCGGTCGCCTACCGGATGCTCGGCACCGTCAGCGACGCGGAGGACGTACTTCAGGAGTCGTACCTGCGCTGGCAGCAGGCCGACCGATCGCTTGTCGAAACGCCGGCGGCGTACCTCACGACCGTTGTCACCCGGCTCTGCCTCGACGTGCTGAAGTCGGCGCGCGTGCAGCGGGAGACCTACGTCGGTCCGTGGCTGCCCGAGCCGCTCCTGACCGAGACCGCCCCGGATCCGGCCGAAACGGCGGAGCTGGCGGATTCGCTTTCGATGGCGTTCCTCGTCCTGCTCGAGTCGCTGTCGCCACTGGAGCGGGCGGCGTTCCTCCTGCGTGAGGTCTTCGGTTACTCGTACGCCGATCTGGCCGCTGTTCTGGAACGGGACGAGGCCGCCTGCCGGCAACTGGTGAGCCGGGCCCGCGGCCACGTCGAAACCCGGCGCCCCCGGTTCGCCGTTACACGCGCCGACGGCGAACGGCTGACGACCGAATTCCTGGTTGCCTGCGGCACCGGCGACGTGGCCGGGTTGATGGCGCTGCTGGCGAGCGACGTCGTACTGCACAGCGACGGCGGCGGCCGGGTGAGCGCCGCCCGTCGGCCGGTCTACGGTGCCGACGACGTCGCGCGCTTCCTGATCGGCATCACCAAGAACCCACCGAGCGACATGGCGGTGCGGCTGACCCGGGTCAACGGCGATCCCGGTTTCCTCGTTACTGCGGGCGGCAACGCGGTGTTCGTACTGGGGTTGGAAATAGCCGGCGACAAGGTGACGGGCGTCAACATCGTTCGAAACCCCGAAAAACTGACCCGCATCTGACCCGCCCTCACAGCCGCCAGCAATCCACAAATTCTCGTTCACAAGCCATCCAAGAGCGCACGCACGCCAGAGTCGTCCATGTGCCCGCAACCACTGACAACGATCGGCTTCCTCCAGGCGCCGCATCTGGCTACCTGACGACCGCCGGGTTGCTCGGCGCCGGCCTCACCCCGCCGCGCAATCGATTCGCTCACAGCGGCCGGGACCCCGCAACGCTCCCCGAATCGCAGGCTGCTTGATCGTGCGAGCTGACGTGTCGTCGTACGACCTGCTGCAAATCCGGCGACCTCACGGTCTCATCGCCGCTGCGGACTGTCGTCGACTGCGCCCGCTTCGGAGACCGTCTTTCCGCTGTCTGCCTCATCGAGTCGGGCTGTGCGACAGGGGCTGGTGAGCCCGGAAGAGCTGCGGCATCGGCTGGACGGCCTCGCGAGGGCTCCCGGTGTGCGCGCGGCACGGGAAGCGCTCCGGCTTGTCGACGTACGCAGCGAGTCACCTCTGGAAACCGCCGTGCGGTTGCCTCTGCTCGATGCCGGGCTGCCCTACCCAGAGCTACAGCTGCCGTTCCTCTGCAGGGGTATTGCCGGCCGCATCGACATCGCCTACCCGGTCGAACTGCTCGCCGGCCGCTCCGGCGGCAGGTACGTCGGCCTGGCGATAGAAGCCGACGGCCGCGAACCGCACCTCGATGCCGCGACCTTCGACCATGACCGGGTCCGGCACACGTCGCTCGAGGAGGCCGACTGGCTGGTGCGCCGCTTCACCGACCGCGATGCGCGCCGCCGGACTGCGGCCATGGTGGGTGTGGTGAGCCGCGCAATCAGGCAGTAACGACCGGATAGGCCACGCCGCTCCACTTGTGTGAATCTTCGTACAGACCTCACGCTCAGCCGTCCTCGATTTCTGTACGCAATTTCACACCAGTGGCGGAATCGCACAGCAAAGCACCGTCAGTTGCCGGTGCGGATCCGCTTCAACCAGGCGGCAGCTTCGACAAAATCCTCTTCCCGTACGCCGACGGGCACAGTCGACGTCGTCGCATCGGCACGGCCGTACGAGCCGAGGAACCGGACTGCCGCGCAGCGGCGCTTGAGCCCCATCAAGGCCTCGCCCACCCGGGAGTCGGTGACATGCCCCTCCGCGTCGACGAAGAAGCAGTAGCGGCCCATTTCCTGCTTGGTCGGCCGTGACTCGATGCGCGAGAGATTGACGCCGCGGACGGCGAATTCTTCCAGCAGTTCCAGCAGCGCGCCCGGGTGGTCGTCACCGATGTAGACCACGGCCGACGTGCGGTCGACGCCGGTAGGCGCCGGCGGCGGGGAGTCGCTGCGGCCCACCAGGACGAACCGGGTCATCGCGTTAGGGTTGTCGCCGACGTCGCTGACGAGTACCTCGATGCCGTACTCCTGCGCGGCGATCGGCGCGCCGAGAGCCGCGATCGGTTCGGCTGACAAGGCCACCAGCCGAGCCGCCTCGGCAGTCGAGGTGGTCGCCTCGATCGCAACCGCGGGCAGATTCTCCGCGAGCCAGGCGCGGCACTGGGCGGCGCCGTGCGGCATCGACAACACAGCAGTGATGTCCTCCAACAGCACGCCCGGCCGCGCCAGCAACGAGATGGTGATCGGCAGCAGGACCTCACGCCGGATCGACAGCTCGTCCGGGCCGAAAGCCAGCTCGTCCAGCGTCACATTGACCGAGCCCTCGACCGAGTTCTCGAGTGGGACCATCGCGGCGTCGGCATCGCCGCGGCGTACCGCCCCGATCGCCTCGGAGATCGTCGGGCGCGGGTCGAAGGTGGCGAAGTGCGCTTCCGGCACGGTCAGCAGGGCCGCTTCGGTGAACGTACCGGGCGGGCCGAGATATGCCAGCCGGGAAGGCGGTGTGCTCACGCCCGCGGGCCGCGGGTGGCGTACGTGATCGCCTGCAGTTCTTCGGGCGAGAGCTGGTGGTCGGATTTCGCGGACTTCACGCCCTTGGCGTAGGTGCGCGTCTCGGAGCGGCCGTTGATCGACGAGAGCACCAGACCGTCGCCGTCGTCGTCGAGCAGCGCGACGGAGAAGGACAACCGCCCGCCCATGTCGGGGAACGCGTCGTACCGCACCACCGCGACGTGCCGCAGGGCATCGGCGATCTCGACGTTGAGCTTCTGCACCCGTTGGCCCATGTGCTCGACCTCGCCACGCAGTTCGTCGACGGCGCGGCTGTGCTGGTTGACGACGGTCACGAAGTCCTCGCGGCCCTTGCCACCCTGCAGGACGGCGTACGACGCGTGCATGCGGCGCAGGGTCACACCGAGCGTGAGCGCCATGCCGAGAGCGAGTACGGCGGTCACCGCGGCGAAGATCGCGAGGGTTCGGACAGCGTTCGGATCGAGCTGCACAGATAGCCTCTGGGCGTTGGTCGCGGGCGCACCTGGTGGGGCGCGGCGAGTATAACGACGGCGGGGAGGGGCAGCGTGGACCGCGACGAGGTTCGGCGGCTACTCGAGTCGGTCGCGGCCGGCGGGGCCAGCGTGGAGGGCGCGCTGCAGCTGCTGGCCAGCCCGACCGTCATGGGCAAGGGGTACGACGACCTGGGGTTCGCGCGCGTCGACTCGCACCGGGGTCTGCGGACCGGCGACCCCGAGGTCGTCTACGGCGCCGGCAAGACGCCCGAACAGGCGATCGCAATAGTCCGGTCCCTCACCCGGGACACCGCCAGACCCGCGCTGGTGACCCGAGCACCGGCCGACATGCTGGCCGCGATCAAGACCGAGTTCCCGCAGCACACGCTCGATGAGGAGGCGCGCGCGATCGCCGTCGGCACGTTGCCCGAGACGCGCGGCACTGTCTGCGTCGTCGCCGCGGGCACGTCGGACGGTCCGGTCGCCGCCGAGGCGGCCTTCGTCGCGCGGGTCTGCGGCGCCGAGGTGACAAGGGTGACCGACGTTGGGGTAGCCGGCATCCACCGGCTGCTCTCCGCGCGTGCGGAACTGGAGCAGGCCGACGTACTAATCGTCGTGGCCGGGATGGACGGCGCGTTGCCGTCCGCGGTCGGTGGGTTGGTAGGCACACCGATCGTCGCGGTGCCGACCAGCGTCGGCTACGGCGCGAGTTTCGGCGGCGTCGCCGCCCTGCTGGCGATGCTCAATTCCTGCGCCCCTGGTGTCGTCGTCTCCAACATCGACAACGGCTTCGGCGCTGCGATCTTCGCCGCCCGGATTGCGCGCCGCGTCGGGAAGCCGAAATGACCAGGATCGGCTGGTTCCACTGCCTGGCCGGCGCCAGCGGCGACATGGTGCTGGGTGCGCTCGTCGACGCCGGAGTCCCGCTGCAAACGCTGCAGCAGGCGATCGACGGGCTCGGCGTCGAACACATCAGCCTCGAGGCAGGACCGGTCACCAGGCATGGCCTCGGTGCCATCCAGGTGAGCGTCCATGCGCCCGAATCGCCCGTCGTCAGGACGTGGCGCGATGTGCGCGCGATCCTGGCGGCGGCGGCGCTCGAGGCGCCGGTGCGGCGTACCGCGTTGGATGTCTTCGAACGGCTCGCAACCGCCGAAGCGACCGTCCACCGCACCAGCCCCGAGCTGGTTCACTTCCACGAGGTCGGTGCGCTCGACGCCCTGGCCGACGTCGTCGGCGCCGCGGCGGGCCTGCACGCCTTGGGTCTGGACGCGATCGCGTCCTCCAGCGTCGCCACCGGACTCGGCACGACGCGCGGCGAACACGGCATCATCCCCGTGCCCGCGCCGGCTGTTCTGCAGCTGCTGACCGGCGCGCCGGTCCACTCCGGCGGCGTACCCTTCGAGCTGTGTACGCCGACGGGGGCGGCCATCCTCGCGGCCACCGTCACCAGTTGGGGAGAGATGCCGGCCC
>JBDTYE010000020.1:0-24435 GCA_040005895.1 Actinomycetota bacterium
GCGTGAGCGGCATCGCGATCTCTCCTTTGGTTAGCTGACTCGCTCGGCGAGGGCGTCGCCGATTTCACTTGTCGATCTCTGACCGTACGACGCCCGGCCGGCCAAATCTGCGGCCACGGCGGTTTCGACTGCGGTTGCCGCTTCGTGCTCGCCAAGGTGGTCGAGCAGCATGGCGACACTCAAGACGGTAGCCGTTGGATCGGCTTTGCCCTGGCCGGCAATGTCGGGCGCCGACCCGTGCACCGGCTCGAACATGCTCGGGTTGGTCCCACTGACGTCGAGACTGCCGCTCGCGGCCAGACCGATGCCGCCCGCGATCGCCGCGCCGAGATCGGTGATGATGTCGCCAAACAGGTTGTCGGTCACGACGACGTCAAAACGCTCAGGCTGCTGAGCGAAGTACAAAACCGCGGCGTCGACGTGGCAGTAGTCGACGGCGACGTCGCCGAACTCGCGAGCGACGTCGTCCATGGTCCGCTGCCAGAGCCCGCCCGAGTGCACGAGGACGTTGGTCTTGTGCACCATCGTCAGCTTCTTGCGCGGCCGCGCCCGCGCCCGCCGGAAGGCGTCGCGCACGACGCGCTCGACGCCGTACCTCGTGTTGAGGCTCTCCTCGGTCGCGACCTCGTGCGCAGTGCCGATGCGCAGGTTGCCGCCGGCGCCGGCGTACGGACCCTCGGTGCCTTCCCGCACGACCACCATGTCGATGTCAGCGGGACCCTTGCCCGCCAGCGGCGAGGCGACTCCCGCATAGAGCTTCACCGGCCGCAGGTTGACGTGGTGGTCGAGCTCGAAGCGCATCTTGAGCAACAGCCCGCGCTCGAGAACGCCGGGCGGCACCGATGGGTCGCCGACGGCGCCGAGCAGGATCGCGTCGTGGCCGCGCAGTTCCTCGACGACCGAGTCGGGAAGGGTTTCGCCCGTTGCGTTGTAGCGGCGCGCACCGAGGTCGTAGTCGGTTGTGTCGATCTTGATGTCGTGACCGGCCGAGACCGCGCCGAGGACCTTCAGGCCCTCGGCGACGACCTCGGTGCCGATGCCGTCGCCGGCGACGACGGCAAGGCGAATGGCACGACTCACGGCTTGTCCGTCCTTCTTGGCACCGCGGTGCCGCTGACGACCTTGTTGAGTGCGTGCAGGAATGCGCGCGCACTCGCCTCGACCACGTCGGTGGAAACACCCCGCGCGGTGACCCGCTGGCCGTTGACCTCGACGGCGACGCTCACGTCGCCGACCGCGTCGCTGCCCGCGGTGATCGCGGCGACCTGGAAGGTGAGAAGGCGGGCGTCGACGCCCACCGCCTTGGCTACCGCCGCGCAGGACGCGTCGATCATGCCGTCGCCGGTCGCCGTCTCCTCGACCGTCTCGTCGCCGCGGGAAAGGCGAACCGTCGCCCGTGGTTCGGTGTCGGTGCCGCCGGCGACCGCGAGCCAGTCGAACGACCACGCCGCACCGATCCCCGCCTCGCCGGAGTCCTCGGTCACCAACGCCTCGAGGTCGGCATCGGTCAGCGTCATCTTGCGGTCGGCCATCTCCTTGAACCGCGTAAACGCGTGCTCGATCACTGCCGGACTCGGAGTCAGGCCGAGCTGGGTCAGCGCGTCGACGAAGGCGTGCCGGCCCGAGTGCTTGCCCAGCACGATCCGGCTGCCGGCCAGGCCGATGTCCTCGGGATTCATGATCTCGTACGTCGTCCGCTCCATCAGCACACCGTGTTGGTGGATGCCGCTCTCGTGACTGAAGGCGTTGGCGCCGATGACCGCCTTGTTGGGCTGCACGGCGTACCCGCTGAGCATCGAGACGAGCCGCGAGGTGTGCGCGATCTCGCGGGTGTTGATGCCGGTCGTGTAGCCGAGGGTCGGCGCGTGCGTGCGCAACGCCATCACCACTTCTTCGAGTGCCGCGTTGCCGGCCCGCTCGCCGATGCCGTTGATGCACACCTCGACCTGCCGCGCCCCGCTGCGTACGGCAGCCAGCGAATTCGCGGTCGCGAGTCCGAGGTCGTTGTGGCAGTGGACACTCCACGTCACGCCGTCCGCACCGGGGACACGCGCGCGCAGGGCGTCGAGAATGTCGACGTACTCCTGCGGCATCACGAAGCCGACGGTGTCTGGCACATTGATGGTCGTCGCGCCGTTCTCGATAGCGGCGGTGAAGACGTCGATCAGGAACTCGAGTTCGGTGCGCGTGGCATCTTCGGCAGAAAACTCCACATCACGCGTCAACGAACTCGCTTGAGCGCATGCACGCACCGTCTCGGCGAGCACCTGCTCCTTGGTCATTCGCAGCTTCTTCTCGCGGTGGATCGGCGAGGTCGAGATGAAGGTGTGCAGCCGCGGCCGGTCGGCGTTCCTGATCGCCTCGAACGCACGGGCTATATCGTGCTCGCGGGTGCGGCAGAGCGCAGCAATCGTGGTGCCCTTGACGGTCTCGGCTATGCCCTGCACGCCTTCGAAGTCGCCGTCGCTCGCAGCCGGGAAACCGGCCTCGATGACGTCGACTCCCAACCGCCCCAGCTGCTCGGCAATTTCCAGTTTTTCCGCTACGGACAAGGCGATTCCGGGTGCCTGCTCGCCGTCGCGCAGTGTCGTGTCCAGGATGATGATGCGTTCGCTCACTGACGTGCCTTTCGCTGATGAGAGGGAGTCTCAGCGATCTGCTGACCCGCGCCAGGGGTGCTGAGGGCGATGGCCCCGGCGCGGCAGCTAAGAGCGAGTCCGTACGTCGTCAGGCGCACGCGGTGAACCGCCTTACGCACAGCCATCAGGATTCCTCGATGTCGACGGTGCGCCCGAAGTGCGCACCGATGCTCGACGCGATCTCGTCGACGACCGGCGCAGGGATGGCCGAATCAACGGTCAGCACCATCAGCGCCTCACCGCCCTGCTCGCGGCGGCCGACCTGCATGTTGGCGATGTTGACGCCCGCCGCTCCGAGGATGTTGCCGACAGTGCCGACGATGCCGGGGCGGTCGTCGTACCCGAAGAAGGCAAGGTGCGGCGCGAAGGTCACTTCGATGTCCACGCCGCTGACGGCGGTCAGCTTCTCGATCTGCTTGGTGCCGGACAACGTGCCGGAGACCGAGAGTTCCTCCCCCGTGGCCATGCTGCCGCGCAGGGTCAGCAGGTTGCGGTAGTCGGGGCTGTCCGGGTCGGTGACCAGCTGTACGTCGACACCGCGCTCGGCAGCGAACAGGGGTGCGTTCACGTAGCTGACCGGCTCCTCGACGATGTCGGCGAAGATGCCCTTGAGAGCGGCCAGCTTGAGCACCGTGACGTCGAGCGCCGCGATCTCGCCGCGGATCTCGACGGTGAGGCTCGCCGGCAGTTCGCCGGCGAGAGCGGTGAAGACTCGACCCAGCTTCTCGACCAGTGGCAGGCCGGGACGGACGTCCTCGTCGATGCCGCCGCCGGCCTGCACGTTGACCGCGTCCGGCACGAACTCGCCGCTGAGCGCGAGCCGCACGGACCGCGCGACGGCGAGACCGGCCTTGTCCTGCGCCTCGTCGGTACTGGCGCCCAGGTGCGGCGTCACGACGACCGACTCGAACTCGAACAGCGGCGAGTCGGTGCACGGCTCGGTCGCGTAGACGTCGAACCCGGCCCCCGCGACCCGGCCGTCCTTGATGGCGATCGCCAGCGCCTGCTCGTCGATCAAGCCGCCGCGAGCGGCATTGATGATCCGCACTCCGGGCTTGACCAGGGTCAGCTCGCGCTCGCCGATCAGGCCGACGGTCTCGGGCGTCTTCGGCAGGTGGATCGTGATGAAGTCGCTCTCGCGCAGCAGGTCGTCAAGGGGCACCAGGCGTACGCCGATCTGCGCGGCCCGGGCGGCCGAGACGTAGGGGTCGTAGGCGAGCAGCGTGACCCCGAAAGCCGACAACCGCTGCGCGACCAGGACACCGATGCGCCCGAGGCCGACGACGCCGATGGTCTTCTCGTAGATCTCGACGCCGCTGTACTTCGACCGCTTCCACTGGCCGCCCTTGAGTGACTGGTTGGCCGGCGCGATGTTGCGCGCGCTGGCAATGAGCAGGCCGACGGCCAGTTCGGCCGCGCTGACGATGTTGGAGGTCGGCGCGTTGACGACCATGACGCCGGCCTTGGTGGCGGCCGGCACGTCGACGTTGTCGAGACCCACTCCGGCCCGCGCGATCACCTTGAGTCGTGATCCTGCGGCGATCGCCTCGGCGTCCATCTTCGTCGCGCTGCGGATCAGCACGGCATCGACGTCCGCCAGCGCGAGCAGCAACGCGGCGCGGTCGGCACCATCGACGTGTACGACGTCGAAGTCGCCCGAGAGCACCTCGATCGCGGCCGGGGCGAGCTCTTCGGCGATCAGAACCTTGGGCCTGGACAACGCGTTCAAATCCCTTTCGATTGCAGCTCTTCGACAACGCTCGTTCCGGAGCCGTCCCTCGACTCCCATTCCCACTCCTCGGCCAACCTCAGCCGCCCGCCGCCGAGCACCTCGATCCGGCTGCGGCACCGGCCGGAAGCCGTGTCGCCTGCCGCGCCGAGGTGCACGTAGCGGAAGTCGAGATCGTCGCCGCGCCGGGTGCCGACGAGATAACCGAGGCGGATCGCGCCTCCTGCGTATCTCGCTGACACCACCCCGTCCTGCTCCTGATAGGAGAAGACGGTCGCGGCGTCGACCTCGCCATCCTGGTTGTCGACAACCGAGAAGTCCCGCCCGTCCAGCGACGGTGCCCCGGTCATCGCAACCCGCTTGTCATCGCAGCCGGCTCAGAGCTTGCTCTTGTCGATCCAGCTCATCAGCCCGCGCAGCTTGCCGCCGACTTCTTCGATGCCGTGCTTGGCGCCCTCTTCGGCGTACTTCTTGAACGCCGGCCGGCCCGCGTCGTCCTCCGCGATCCATTCGCGGGCGAACTCGCCGCTCTGGATCTCCCCGAGGATCTTCTTCATCTCGGCCTTGGTGCCTTCGTTGATGATCCGCGGGCCGCGGGTGTAGTCGCCGTACTCAGCGGTGTCGGAAATCGAGTAGCGCATCCCGGCCATGCCGGCCTCGTACATCAGGTCGACGATGAGCTTGAGCTCGTGCAGGCACTCGAAGTAGGCGACCTCGGGCTGATAGCCCGCCTCGACCAGCGTCTCGAAACCGGCCTGCACCAACGCGGTGGTGCCGCCGCAGAGCACGGCCTGCTCGCCGAACAGGTCGGTCTCTGTCTCCTCGGTGAACGTCGTCTTGAGGACGCCCGCCTTGGTGCCGCCGATGCCCTTCGCGTAGCTCAGGGCCAGCGCCATCGCCCCACCGGTCGCGTCCTGCTCGACGGCGACGAGGCACGGTACGCCGCGGCCTTCCTCGAACTGGCGGCGTACGAGGTGCCCCGGGCCTTTGGGGGCGACCATCGCGACGTCGACACCGGCCGGTGGCTTGATCAGGTCGAAGCGGATGTTGAAGCCGTGCGCGAAGAACAGCGCGTCGCCGTCCTTGAGATTGGGCTCGATCGACTCCGCGTAGACCTTGCGCTGCGCGGTGTCGGGAACAAGAACCATGATCAGGTCGGCTTCGGCGGAAGCCTCTGCGGGCGTGAGCACCCGCAGCCCACCGGCCTCGGCCTTCGCGCGGCTCTTCGAGCCCTCCGGCAGGCCGACGCGGACGTCGACCCCCGAGTCGTGTAGCGACAGCGCGTGGGCGTGGCCCTGGCTGCCGAACCCGATCACCGCGACCTTGCGGCCCTGGATGATCGAGAGGTCCGCATCGTCGTCGTAGAACATGTCAACCATCTGAGTTGATCCTTCGGTCTAGGTGTCGGGCGGGGCATCAAGCAGTGCGCAGGGAACGGTCCGTCATCGACCGGTCGGTCATGGAGCGGCCGCCGCGACTGACGGCGACCATGCCGCTCTGGACGAGCTCGCGGATGCCGAACGGCTCGAGGACGCGGATCAGCGCGTCGAGCTTGTCGGCGGTGCCGGTCGCCTCGATCGTGACGGCGTCGGTGGCGACGTCGACGACCTTGGCGCGGAAGAGCTGCGCGGTCTCCAGGACATGCGAGCGGGTCTGCACGTCGGCTCGGACCTTGATGAGCATGAGCTCGCGCTGCACCGATTGGGTCGCGTCGAGTTCGACGATCTTGATGACGTTGATCAGCTTGTTGAGCTGCTTGGTCACCTGTTCGAGCGGCATGTCCTCGTCACTGTTCACGACGATCGTCATCCGGGAGATTTCGCTGTGCTCGGTCGGTCCGACCGCGAGCGAGTCGATGTTGAAGCCGCGCCGGGAAAAAAGGCTGGCGACCCGGGCCAGGACACCCGGCTTGTTCTCGACGAGCACTGCGAGCGTGTGGCGACTCATGGGCTTCAGACTCCAGCGCTGTAGTCGGGGCGGGTGTCGCGTGCCGTCTGGATGGTGTCGTTGCTCTGGCCGGCGGCCACCATCGGCCAGACCATCGCATCGGGCCCGACCCGGAAGTCGATGACAACGGGCACGTCGTCGATCGCCATGGCTTTTTCGATCGTGGCGTCGACGTCGGCAGCGGTGTCGCAGCGCAGTCCGGCGCAGCCGTACGCGTCGGCGAGCTTCACGAAATCGGGGACGAACTTGAGGTTGGTGTTGGAGTAGCGCTCCTCGTAGAAGAGCGTCTGCCACTGACGCACCATGCCGAGGTTGCCGTTGTTGATGATGGCGACCTTGATGGGGATGCCCTCGACCGCGCAGGTCACGAGCTCCTGGTTGGTCATCTGGAAGCAGCCGTCGCCGTCTATCGCGAAAACCGTCTTGTCCGGGCAGCCGACCTTCGCGCCCATCGCGGCCGGAACGGCGTACCCCATGGTCCCTGCGCCGCCGGAGTTGAGCCACGTATACGGGTTCTCGTACTTGATGAACTGGCTGGCCCACATCTGGTGCTGGCCGACGCCGGCGACGTAGATCGCCTCCGGACCGACGATCTGGCCGATGCGCTCGATGACGTACTGCGGCGCGACGGTGCCGTCGTCCGGGTGCTCGTAGCCGACCGGGTAGGTCGTGCGCCACGACTCGACGGTGTTCCACCACGACTCGTAGTTGCCGGTCCGGCCGGCCGCGTGCTCGGCCTGCACAGCGACGACCAGGTCGGCGATGACCTCGCGCGCGTCACCGACGATCGGTACGTCGGCGGTGCGGTTCTTGCTGATCTCCGCCGGGTCGATGTCGGCGTGGATCACCGTCGCGTTGGGTGCGAACGTCGACAGCTTGCCGGTCACCCGGTCGTCGAAGCGGGCGCCCAGGCAGATCAGCAGGTCGCACTGCTGGAACGCGAGCACCGCCGAAACCGAGCCGTGCATTCCGGGCATGCCCAGATGCAGCGGGTGGCTGTCCGGGAACGCACCCCGGGCCATGAGCGTCGTGACGACAGGAATGCCGGTGAGCTCGGCCAACACCCTGAGCTCTTTGGCGGCGCGAGCCTTGAGTACGCCGCCGCCGACGTAGAAGACCGGGCGCTTCGCCTCGACGATCAGTCTGGCCGCCTCGCGCACCTGCTTGGCATGTGGAGCGGTGACCGGGCGGTAGCCGGGCAGGTCGAGGCTGGTCGGCCAGTTGAACTCGGTCGCGGCCTGCAGGATGTCCTTCGGCAGGTCGACCAGGACCGGGCCTGGCCGGCCGGTGCTCGCGATGTGGAACGCCTCTGCGATCACCCGGGGGATGTCGTCGACATTGCGCACCAGATAGTTGTGCTTGGTGATCGGGTAGGTGATGCCGCAGATGTCGGCTTCCTGGAAGGCGTCGGTGCCGATGGCCGCACTCGGGACCTGGCCGGTGATGGCCACGATCGGCACCGAGTCCATGTAGGCGTCGGCGATCGGTGTCACCAGGTTGGTAGCGCCCGGCCCGCTTGTCGCCATGCAGACGCCAACCTTGCCGGTCGCCTGGGCGTAACCCTCGGCGGCGTGGCCGGCGCCCTGCTCGTGCCGGACCAGGATGTGCCGGACCGTCTCCGAGTCGTAGAGCGGGTCGTAGGCCGGGAGGATGGCGCCGCCGGGGATACCGAAAACCACGCTCGCGCCTGCCTGTTCGAGCGAGCGGACGAGCGATTGGGCGCCGGTGATCTTTTCCATCGGTGGTGCCTTCCATGATGGCTGGCGGGGCAAGAAAAAACCTCCCGTGGGAACCACGAGAGGTCAGCGCGCTGGCTGGTCGTACGCCGGCGCGCTCTAAATAAGTACTACGAAGGAATTGATGTGCACGCCGCCACTATGCCAGACGGTCGCCCGGCGCTCAACCCGGTAGCCAGCGGCGTACATCACAGTCGCGCGATGGCCAGGGATACGAAAGCGCCGGCAGCGGCGTTGGTTACGTATCCCTCGGTGCTCGTCACCGATGCGGCGCGTGCTCAGACCGACGTAGCAGGCTTCCCCGGGACCACGATCGCCTTGACCACCGCGCCGGCGCGAGCATCGTCGAACGCGGCGCCGGCGTCGTCGAGCGCATACGACGTGATGAGTGGCGAGCCGTCGACCGACCCGTCCTCGAGCAGGCGCAGCGCGGTCAGGTAGTCGCCGTATTGCGAGGCATAGCTGAAAAGGATCGACAGCTCTCGCCGAACGGCATCCGTCGGGCGGAACGTCACCGCGCCTGCGAACAGCGCGACCACGGTGACCGTGCCACCGGGGCGCACCCCGGCGATGGCGGCGCCGAACGCGGGGCCCGCGCCGCTCGCCTCGATCCACGCGTCCGCTCCCGCGCCGCGCGCGTGGTCGGCGATGACAGCCTCGACGTCGTCGCGATCGACGTTGACCGTCCGGAAGCCGAATCGCTCGGCCAGCGGCAACCGCAAGGCGGCATCGGATTCGGTGCCTGTCATCAGCACCTCCCCGCCGGCGAGCTGCGCCAGCCGGCCGCAGAAGAGGCCGATCGGCCCCGGCCCGCTGACAATCACCCGGTCGCCGGGCCGGATCGTGCTGCGGCCCAGTACCGCGTGCACGGCGACAGAGAGCGGTTCGGCGAGGGCTGCTACGGCCAGGTCGAGTGCCGGCGGGACGGGTACGAGGTGTCGCTCGGCGACGACGACGTACTCCGCCAGGCCGCCGTCGTAGTGCAGGCCGACGATGCGTTTGGCGCCGCAGATGTGCGTGTCGCCCTGTCGGCATACCAGGCAGTTGCCGCACCCCTGGATGGAAATGACGATGATCCGGTCACCGACCGAGAAACGGGCAGAACCCTCGCCGAGAGCAGCAATCGTGCCGGTGAACTCATGTCCCATGACGACCGGCGGCCGCATGAACTCGAAGCCAGGATCGGAGGCGACGGCGTGCAGATCGCTGCCGCAGATGCCACAGCCGGCTACCTGGAGCACCACCTCTCCAGGCCCGGCTTCAGGTCTCGGCCTGTCGCCGACCGATGCGTCACCAGCAGCCTGGCTGTTCTTCAGGAACGCGCGCATCAGGCGACCGTCCAGCCGCCGTCGACCGGGATGCACTGCCCGGTGACGTACGCCGACGCGTCGGATGCGAGGAAGACGACCGGACCGCCCATGTCATCGGCCGTCCCCAGGCGTCCCATCGGTATCCGATCCGTCAGCGCAAGCCGTGCCGGGTCGTCGTCGACGGATCGCGTCATCGCCGTTCGGTAGAAGCCGGCAGCGATCGTATTCACGCGCACTCCGGCCCTTGCCCACTCCACCGCGAGCGTTCGCGTCAGTCCGAGCAGTCCGCTCTTGGCGGCGGCGTACGCCGCGGTGTTGGGCAGGCCGAGCCGTTCGCTCGTCATCGACCCGACGAAAACGATGCTGCCGGATCGCTGCTCGACCATCCGGGCTCCTGCTGCCTGCGCGAGCAGGAAGGCGCCGCGAAGGTGCACGGCTTGGAGCGAGTCCCAGTCTTGCGCCGTCATCTCGAGCGCCGGCCGCCTGATCTGGTTGCCCGCTGCATGAACAACGACGTCGATCCGCTCCCGGTCGGCGACTACGTCATCGACGAGCCCTGCGGGAGCGAGCGGATCGGCGACATCGATCACCCGCGCGGACCCCGTTGCTCCACCGGCTTCGATCAGCCGCACTGTTTCGTCGAGCTGGTCGCGATTCCTGCTGGCGACGACGACGTGCGCTCCTGCCACGGCGAGGGCGAGCGCCATGCCGCGGCCGAGGCCGCTACCGCCACCGGTGACGAGTGCAACGCGGCCGTCCAGCCGGAAGGCGTCGTGGCTAGTCACACACCGCACCTTGGGCCGCGGAGCCGACGAGCCGGGCGTACTTGGCGAGTACGCCGCGGGTGTAGCGCGGGGGCTGCGGCACCCAGGCGGCCCGGCGGCGTGCCAGTTCCTCGTCGCTGACACCGACCAGGTCGAGGCGGCGGTTGGGTACGTCGAGCAGGATCGTGTCGCCCTCGGCGACCAGCGCGATCGTGCCGCCGTCGGCGGCCTCGGGCGCGACGTGCCCGACGCACAGGCCGAACGTCGCCCCCGAGAAGCGGCCGTCGGTAATCAGCGCCACGTCAGCGCCGCGGCCGGCGCCCTTGACCGCCGCGGTGACCGCGAGCATCTCGCGCATGCCAGGCCCGCCCTTGGGGCCTTCCCAACGGATCACGATGACGTCGCCCGGGTTGATGTGACCCCCGGTCACGGCTTCCATCGCGAGGTGCTCGCCGTCGAAGACCCGGGCAATGCCCTCGAAGACAAGCGAGTCCATGCCGGCCGTCTTGACTACCGCACCGTCCGGGGCGAGCGAGCCCCGCAGGATCGCGAGTCCGCCGCTGATGTGAATGGGCGAATTCAGCTCGTGGATCACCGATCCGTCGACTTCCGCGGGCGCGAGATCAGCGAGATTTTCACCGAGCGTCTTGCCCGTCACGGTGAGCGCGTCGCCGTCGAGTAGGCCCGCATCGAGGAGAGCCCGCATGACGACGGGTACGCCGCCGACCTTGTCGACGTCGTTCATGACGTAGCGGCCGAACGGCTTCAGATCGCCGAGATGCGGCACCTTGCGACCGATCCGGTCGAAGTCGTCCAGGCTGAGATCCACCTCCGCCTCGTGCGCGATCGCGAGCAGGTGCAGCACTGCGTTGGTCGAGCCGCCGAGTGCCATGACGACAGCGATCGCGTTCTCGAACGCCGGGCGGGTCAGGATCTGGCGCGCGGTGATGCCGCGGCGGAGCAGTTCGACGACCGCTTCGCCGGAGTCCTCGGCGAAGAAGTCGCGGCGGTCATCCGGAGCCGGAGCTGAGGCTGATCCCGGGAGCGACATGCCAAGCGCTTCGGCCGCGCTGGCCATTGTGTTTGCCGTGAACATGCCGCCGCAGGAGCCCTCGCTCGGGCAGGCCGCCCGCTCGACCTCACCCAGCTGCTTTCGGGTGATCTTTCCGACGGCACAAGCGCCGACCGCCTCGAAGACGTCCTGCAGAGTGATGTCCCTGTCCCCGAGCTTCCCCGGCAGAATGGAGCCGCCGTAAAGGAAAACGGCGGACAGGTCCATCCGGGCGGCGGCCATCAGCATGCCGGGCAGACTCTTGTCGCAGCCGGCGAGCAGGACCATGCCGTCGAAGCGTTCGGCGTGCACGACGGTTTCGACCGAGTCGGCGATGACCTCGCGTGACACCAGGGACGCCCGCATGCCCTCATGGCCCATCGAGATGCCGTCCGACACCGAGATGGTGCAGAACTCCAACGGGAAGCCGCCGGCTCGGCGTACCCCTGCCTTGGCCGACTGCGCCAGTCGCGCGAGCGGCATGTTGCACGGCGTGACCTCGTTCCAGGACGACGCAACGCCGATCTGCGGCTTGTCCCAGTCGTCGTCGGTCATGCCGACGGCGCGCAGCATGGCGCGGGCGGGGGCGCGCTCGTCGCCGTCGGTCACGTCGCGGCTGCGCGGTTTCATGTCGATGGGGGTGTCACTCGTGTCGGCCATGCCCGCAACCTACCGGCCGCGCCGCGCCGACAGCCACTCCGTTCGGGTCAGGCTCTCGCGCCGAGAGTTTCCAAGTAGTGCTTGTTGTACATGACGCCAACGACGTTGCCGAACGGATCCACGACGGATGCGGTGGTGAAGCCGGGTCCGCGTTCGGTCGGCGCTTCGAGCTCGGTGGCCCCCATCGACAGCAGTCTCGCGTACGTCGCCGCGACGTCATCGACGTGCCAATAGGCCACGACGCCGGCACCGGGAGCGAGCCCGGCAGGTGCGTACCGTCTGTCGATGATTCCCAGCTCGTGCTGATAATCGCCGATACGGAACTCGACGTAGGCGGGCGGCCCCTCGGGCGGACGCACGAAGTAGGCCTCGATACCGAGCAGGTCGGCGTACCACTCCCGCGCCTTGGCCACGTCGTCGGCGTACAGACTGATCGTGCTGAGACCTCGCAGCATGCTTGTCTCCTAGTCAGAGTCGGGCGAGCCATTCGGTGCGCAGCATGCTCATGACGACGAGGTCGTCGAAACCGCCTGCTACGTACGCGGCGTCGCGCAGGCGGCCCTCCTCGACGAAGCCGCTCGACAGATAGCTGCGGATCGCGGGGGTGTTGCCGGCCAGCACATCGAGGTGGATGCGGTGCAGATTTCGCTTGTTGAAGCCGTAGTCCAGCAGTACGCCGACGGCGTCGCGCCCGTACCCCTTGCCGCGCTGCTGCTCAATGAGGCTGATGCCGAGGGTCGCGTTGCGCGACAGGACGTCGAACCCGAACAGCGCGCACCGGCCGACGAGTACGCCGTCAGCCTCAATCGAGAATTCAGCTTCCTCGTCGGCGGCGCGCTTCGCGTACATCTCCTTGAAAGCCGCGAAAGGGATGGGCCACAAGGGCTTGTCGCTCGCGCTGAGCCAGGTCGCGGGGTCGCGCATGAGGTCGTACAGAAGCGGCAGGTCTGCGGTCGTCACCGGCCGCAGCGTCACTAGTTCACCCGTCAGCATCAGCGCTTGCCCTCGTTTGTACCGCGTCCCACTCATGACGAAGGATGCTCATCCGCATCTCGTCGACGTAGCGGCCGTCAACCCAGCTCTGCTCGCGCTCCAACGTCTCCTGGACGAAGCCGACGGCGCGATCGGCGCGCTGACCCGCGATGTTGTCGGAGCTCGTGCCCAGCCAGACTCGGTGCAGGCCGCGATCCCGGAAGCCGTGGTCGACGAGCAGCCTGACGGAGCGCCGACCGACGTGCCGGCCGCGTTCGCCCGGCGCGAGGGTGATGCCGACCATGGCTGAGCGGGCGAGGTGGTCAAACAGCGTCAGCTGGCAGTGGCCGACCCTCCTGCCGTCCACTTCGATCGTGTAGAGCTCGTTGTCGGGGCTGGAGGGCCGTCCGGCGGAGCGCTCGAGGTACCTCTCCCACGTGATCGGCAGAAGCGGGCGGCTGTCCGCGATCAAGTGCGTCTGCGCGTCGACCGTCCATGCGTATCGGGCCGGCAGGTCCTCTTCGGTAACGGGCCGAAGGGTCAGATCGCCGTCAACAAGCACTTCACGACCCTTCGACGTCGAGGCGAGCCAGGATCAACTCGTTGACGGTCGCCGCGTTCGCCTGGCCGCGAGTGGCTTTCATGACCTGTCCGACCAGTGCGCCGACGGCGGCAAGCTTGCCGGCCCGGATCTTCTCCACGACATCGGGGTTGGCGGCGATGGCCTCGTCGACCGCCTTGCCGAGGGTGTCGGTGTCGCCAACAGCCTTGAGGCCGCGCGCCTCGATCACCGTGTCGACGTCCTCGCCGGTGTCGAGGACGACGGCGAACACCTGCTTCGCGAGCGTTGCCGTGAGTGCGCCGACGGCGATCAACTCGACGACCCGGGCCACGTGCGCGGGCGTGACCAGCAACTCGGCGGGGTCTACGCCATCAGCGTTGGCGCGGAACAGCAGGTCGCCTGTCCACCAGTTCTTGGCGTCAGCGGCAGGTGCACCCGCGGCGACGGTTTCAGCAACAAGCGCCGTGACGCCGGCCGCGGCCATCGCGACCATCTCGCGGTCGGAGAAGCCGTGCTCCGCGACGAACCGCTGCCTGACCTGGCGCGGAAGTTCGGGCAGCTCCGCCCGCAGCGACTCGACCCACTCTCGAGCCGGAGCGACCGGAGTGAGGTCGGGTTCGGGGAAGTAACGGTAGTCCTCGGCCTGCTCCTTGCTGCGGCCGCTGGTGCTGTTGCCGGTGTCCTCGTGGAAGTGCCGCGTCTCTTGCACCACCCGACCTCCCTCGTCGAGCAGTGCGCCCTGCCTCAGGATCTCTGAGCGGATCGCCCGCTCGACCGATCGCAGCGAGTTGACGTTCTTGGTCTCGGACCGGGTGCCGAGACTGCCGGAGCCGGCAGGTGCGAGCGAAACGTTGACGTCGCAGCGCATCGAGCCCTGTTCCATCTTCACGTCGCTGACACCGAGGGTGCGAAGGATGTCGCGCAGCTCGGTGACGTAGGCGCGGCCCACCTCCGGGGCCAGCGCTCCGGTCCCCGGCACGACCTTCGTCACGACTTCGACGAGCGGGATACCGGCCCGGTTGTAGTCGACCAGTGAATGTGTCGCGCCGTGGATGCGGCCGGTCGAACCGCCCACGTGCAGTGACTTGCCGGTGTCCTCCTCGAGGTGCACCCTCTCGATCTCGACCCGCTGCGATACGCCGTTGACGTCGAGGTCGACGTA
Organism: Actinomycetota bacterium; assembly: GCA_040005895.1. Lineage (GTDB taxonomy): Bacteria > Actinomycetota > Actinomycetes > BP-191 > BP-191 > JBDTYE01. The sequence continues at coordinate 14,533 of JBDTYE010000020.1, forward strand.
CCCGTTGATGCAGAGCGGCTCGTCGTACTGGGAGATCTGGTAGTCCTTGGGCATATCCGGATAGAAGTAGTTCTTCCGCGCGAACCGGCACCAGGTCGCGATCTCGCAGTTGAGGGCCAGCCCGATCATGATTGTGAAGCGGATCGCGGCTTCGTTGACAACGGGCAGAGAGCCCGGCAGGCCGAGGCAGACCGGACACACCTGCGAGTTGGGCGGTGCGCCGAATTCCGTTGCGCAGCCGCAGAACATCTTCGACAGAGTGCCGAGTTCGACGTGGGTCTCCAGGCCGATCGACGGGTCGTAGCGCGCCACGATGTCGTCGTAGGTCGCGGTCACAGTGCTGGCGCCTTCTCGATGAGCGCGCCGCCGAGGCGCGAATTCAACGCAGCTTCGTACGCCGCTCCCACCCGGTAGAGCCGGTCGTCCGCCATGGTCGGCGCCATGATCTGCAGGCCGACCGGCAGCCCGTCGTCGGACAGGCCGCACGGCACGGACATCGCCGCGTTGCCGGCCAGGTTGGAGGGGATCGTGCACAGGTCGGCCAGGTACATGGCGAGCGGGTCGTCGGTCCGCTCCCCCAGCTTGAACGCCGTCGTCGGCGTGGTCGGCGACACCAGCACGTCGACCTGCGCGAACGCCGCGTCGAAATCGCGGGTGATCAGGGTGCGGACCTTTTGCGCCGACCCGTAGTAGGCGTCGTAGTAGCCGGACGACAGCGCGTAGGTGCCGAGGATGATCCGCCGCTTTACTTCCGCGCCGAACCCCGCCTCGCGCGTCAGCGACATGACCTCTTCCGCACTGTGCGCGCCGTCGTCGCCCACCCGCAGCCCGAAGCGCATCGCATCGAACCGGGCCAAGTTGGACGAGCACTCGCTCGGAGCGATGAGGTAGTAGGCGGGCAGCGCGTAGGCGAAGTGCGGACAGGAGACCTCCACCACTTCGGCGCCGAGTTCCTCCAGTAACGCGACCGCTTCGCGGAAGCGCGCCTCGACGCCCGGCTGGTAGCCCTCACCGGAGAACTCGCGGACCACGCCGATGCGTACGCCGCTCGCGTCGCCCGCCCGCGCAGCCTCGACAACCGGCGGCACCGGCGCATCGATCGACGTCGAGTCCCGCGGGTCGTGCCCCGCGATGACGGCGTGCAGCAACGCAGCGTCCTCAACGGTCCGCGCGCACGGGCCGGCCTGGTCGAGCGAGGAGGAAAAGGCAATCAGCCCGTACCGCGAGACCCCGCCATAGGTCGGCTTCACACCGACCGTGCCGGTGACCGCGGCAGGCTGGCGGATCGAGCCGCCGGTGTCGGTGCCGATTGCAAGCGGCGCCATGTACGACGCGACCGCGGCAGCCGAGCCGCCGCCGGAACCGCCGGGCACCCGGTCCAGAGCCCACGGATTGTGGGTCGGGCCATAGGCCGAGTTCTCGGTGGACGAACCCATCGCGAACTCGTCCATGTTCGTCTTGCCGAGGATCACCACGCCGGCCGCGCGCAGCCTGGTGACGAGGGTGGCGTCGTAGGGCGGTCGCCAGCCTTCGAGGATCTTCGAACCGCAGGTGGTGGGAACGCCCTGCATACACATGACGTCCTTCAACGCCAGCGGTACGCCGGCGAGCGGGCCGAGAGCGTCACCGCGACTGCGGGCCGCGTCTACCTCACCGGCGGCCGCCAGCGCGCCGTCGGTGTCGACGTACAGGAAGGCATGGATCTTGTCGTCAACCGCGGCGATCCGGTCCAGATGCGCCTGCGTCACTTCGACCGAGGACGCCTCGCCTGAGGCGATGAGCGCGGCGATGGCGACCGCGCTGAGCCGGGTGATGTCGGTCATCGCTACGCCTGCTCGTCGAGGATGCGCGGCACCCGGAAGCGGTCGTCCTCGGCCGCCGGCGCGCCGGAGAGAGCGGCAACTGCGCCGATCGAGGGCGCTCCGACGTCGGGACGGAAGACGTTCTCCAGCGGAATCGAGTGGCTGGTCGGCGGGATGTCGGCGGCCGCCACCTCGCTCACCCGCGCGACCGCGCCGAGGATCACGTCGAGTTGCGAGGCGAACGCATCGAGTTCGGCTTCCGTCAGGGCCAACCGGGCCAGGTGCGCGAGGTGTGCCACCTCGTCGCGGGTGATGGGCATGCCGGGGAGTCTATTGGCCGCGCAGGACGACTCAGACCGAGTAAGCGGGCTCAGACGGCGCGGGCGGTCACGTCGAGGTCGTGCGCGACGACGAATTCGCAGAACTCGTCCGCTGCGAGCGCGCGACTGAGGTAATAGCCCTGTGCGATGTCGCAGCCGAGCATGGTGAGCCGGTTCCAGGTTTGCGCGGTCTCGACGCCTTCGGCGACGACGCGCATGCCCATACCCTGCGCCAGGTCGATCGTCGACCGCACGATGCGGGCGTCGTCGTCGTCGGTGTCCATCCGCATCACGAAACTCTTGTCGATCTTGATCTCGCTGACCGGCAGCCGCTTCAGGTAGGTGAGCGACGAGTAGCCGGCGCCGAAGTCGTCCAAACTCAGCCGTACGCCCAGCAGGTCGAGCGCCTCGAGCGTGCGGATCACGCGTTCGGCGTCTGCCATGACGACGCTTTCGGTGATTTCGAGAGCGAGTTGCCCGGGCTCGATGCCGTGCTTTGTCAGCGCTGCAGCAACATGCTCGGGGAAGTGGTCGTCGTGCAGGTCGCGGACCGAGACGTTGACGGCGATCTCCAGATCGAGTCCGTCCCTGCGCCACTGCGCCGCCTGCTTCAGCGACGTGTCGAGGACCGCGACGGTGATCGACTGGATCAAGCCGGACTGCTCGGCCATGGGGATGAACTCGTCGGGGAAGATCAGGCCGCGCAACGTGTGTTCCCAGCGCAACAGGGCCTCCGCGCCGATGATCCGGCCGGTACGCAGGTCTGCCTTCGGCTGGTAGTGCACGACGAGGTCACCCTCGTCGAGGGCGCGGCGCAGTTCGCCGAGCAGGCCGAGCCGCTCCGGGCTGTTGCGGTCGCGATCGACCGAGTAGCGCTCCCACCGAGCCTTGGTTTCCTTCGCGAGGTACATCGCGACGTCGGCGCGCTGCATGAGCACTTCGATATCCGTGCCGTGTTCCGGGCACAGCGCGATGCCGATGCTGCCTTGCAGGTCGAAGGTCAGCCCGTGCAGCGCGAACGGTTCGCCGAGAGCCTTGCGGATACGGTCGGCGATTTCCTCGGCGACGGACGCATCCCTGATTTCGGGAAGCAGGATCGCGAACTCGTCGCCGCCGAGCCGCGCGACGGTGTCGCCCGGCCTGATGGCCCCCTCGAGCCGCCGGCCGACCTGCTGCAGGAGCTGGTCTCCCACGTGGTGGCCGAGTGTGTCGTTGACGTCCTTGAAGCGGTCGAGGTCGATCAGGAAGACAGCCGCGGCGCGATCCTCGCGAACCGCTTCCTCGAGGGCGCTGGTGGCGCGGTCCTGCAACAGCTTGCGGTTGGGCAGGCCGGTCAGGGAGTCGTGCAGCGACAAGCGCTCTTTCTCGACCGAAAGCGATCCGGTGCGATAAACCGCGAAGATCGGGACAACCAGCAGACAGACGAACCAGGGGCTGTCGAGCACCGCGACCGCGATCACCGGCGCGAGCGCGAGGAGCGCACCCGTCGACGCGAGTTGGAACGCGAAGTCGCCTGCGATCTCCCGGACGACGGAGGTCCCGTCCTTCAGCGCGAAGGCGATCCCGACCATCGCGTCGTTGACGATGAAGAACGTCATGGCCGCCGACAGGATGGCCGGCACGTCGGTGCCGTGAATCGAGGTGAGCGGTACGGCGATGCTGGGTGAGTAGCCGAAGCTGCGCAGGACCAGAGCGGCCGCAAGGAAGGCCAGGGTGTACTGACCCAGGTTGAAGACAACCCGGTACCAGGCCTTGCGCCTTGCGGAGTCGCGGGCGACAGAGGCGACGGCCGTGGTCACGATGGCGGGCAGCGGACCCCAGATGAGCAGTACGGCGAAGACGAAGGCGGGCGAAGTAGACAGTTCGTTCTCGTCGTCACCGCGCGCGATCGTCAGCGGGACGAGTTCGCCGAACATCGCGAAGGCGAGCAGCACCCACAGCCCGGCGCCGGCTGACCGAAGCGGTTGGCCGCCGGCAGTCGCGACTACGTACAGCAGTACAGCTATCCCGGCGGTACTGACGCAGCCGAGGTATGCCCAGAACGGCCACCGCAGACGTTCTGCGGGGCCGTCGTCGTCGACATCCATTCCTCGGCAGCCCCTGAATCTCGTCCGACGGATGGTAGAGACCACCCGAAGGCGTCTTCGACCAATTGATCAAAGTTCTTGAGCGCTCACAGGCGTGTCTGGCGACGTGCGGGCACAGTTGAGCACGAATCCCGGCGGCCGGTCTCAATCTGCGGGAGCGACCGCCACGGCGCGGGCAGCGTCTGCTCCGTCGGCGAGCAGTACGGAGAGGCCGTGGTCGTCGAGGATCGGGACTTTCAAACTGACTGCTTTGTCATACTTCGTCCCGGGCGAGTCGCCAACTATGACGAAGTCGGTCTTCTTGGAGACCGATCCCGACACCTTGCCGCCGCGCGATTGCACCGCCTCGGTGGCCGAGTCCCTGCTATGCGTGGCGAGCGAGCCGGTGATGACAACCGTGATGCCCTCCAGCGGGCGCGGTCCCTCCTCGTTGGTCTCGTCAGCCATCGAGGCCCCGCCGGCGCGGATCCGCTCGACGATGTCGCGATGCCGTGGTTCGTCGAACCAGGCGACCACCGCCTGCGCGATGGTCATGCCGACGCCCTCGACGACCGCCAGCTGGGCAGCCGTGGCTGCTGCGATCGCCTCGATCGACCGCAGCTCCCGGGCGAGCGCCTGCGCCGCGGTCGGGCCGACGTGCCGGATCGACAGCCCGACGAGCAATCGCCAGATCGGCCGATGCCGGCCTTGTTCGATGCCCGCCAGCAGGTTGCGCACTGAGATGTCACCGAAACCATCGAGCTGCAGGAGCTGCTCGCCGGTCAGGTGGAAGACGTCGCCGATGTCGCGTACGAAGCCCGCGTCGATCAGTGCCATGCCGGTCTTGTAACCCATGCCGTCGATGTCGAGGGCGCCCCGGGAGCCGAAGTGGAAGATCGCCTCCCGCAGCTGCGCCGGGCAGCCCGCCGTGTTGGGGCAGCGGGTGTCTGCCTCCCCCTCCGGCCGGACCAGTTCGGTGCCGCACTCCGGGCAGTGCGTGGGCATCACGAACTCGCGCTCGGTGCCGTCGCGCAGATCGACGACCGGCCCGACGATCTCGGGGATCACGTCGCCGGCCTTGCGCAGCACCACCGTGTCGCCGATCAGGACGCCCTTGCGCTTGACCTCGTCCTGGTTGTGCAGTGTCGCCAGTCCGACGGTGCTGCCCGACACACGCACCGGCTCCATGAAGCCGAACGGGGTGACCCGGCCGGTGCGCCCGACGTTGACCCGGATGTCGATCAGCTTGGTCGTGACCTCCTCAGGTGGGTACTTGAAGGCGATCGCCCACCGCGGCGACTTCGACGTCGAGCCGAGCTGGCGCTGCAGCGAGATGTCGTCGACCTTGACGACGACACCGTCGATCTCGTGCTCGATGTCGTGCCGGTGCTCGCCCCAGTTGCTGACGAAGTCGCGGACGCCTGCCAGGTCCGGTCGGACCTCGTAGCGGGTCGAGACCGGCAGACCCATCGCCTTCAGGGCCGCGTAGGCCTCGCTCTGCGTCTTGGGGTCGAAGCCCTTTCGTGCGCCGAGCCCGTGCACGATCATGCGCAGTGGCCGGCTGGCGCTGACCCGCGGGTCCTTCTGCCGCAGCGATCCGGCGGCCGCGTTGCGGGGGTTCGCGAACGGCGCCTTGCCCTCGGCAACGAGGCGCGCGTTGAGTTCGCGGAAACCATCCACGGGGAAGTAGACCTCGCCGCGCACTTCGAGCAACTCGGGAATGTCCTCTCCCGCCAACTGGTCGGGGACCTCGGCAAGGGTGCGGATGTTGGGCGTGATGTCCTCACCGGCGCGGCCGTCGCCGCGGGTCGCGCCGCGGACCAGCCGGCCGTCTTCGTAGACCAGGTCAACGGCCAGGCCGTCGATCTTGAGCTCGCAGAGGTACGCCGCCCGGCCGGCCCCGATCTCGCGGTCGACCCTGGCCTCCCACGCCTCGAGTTCGGCTGAGCTGAAGGCGTTGTCGAGGCTGAGCAGGCGTTCGAGGTGCGCGACAGGGGTGAACTGTGTCGAGAAACCGCCGGCGACCTTCTGGGTAGGAGAGTCGGGTGTACGCAGTCCGCGCCAGCGGTCCTCGATGCCCGTCAGCTCGCGCATCAACTCGTCGTACTCGGCATCGGAGACGGTCGGGGCGTCGAGCACGTAGTAGCGGTAGCCGTGGTCGTCGAGGAGCTGGCTCAGCTCGGCGTGCCGGTGCTTCGCGTCGGCGTCGACAGCGTCGATGGGCTGGTCGGTCAAGACTCCTCCGGTGCCTCGGCCAGCGCTCGGCCGGCGTCCCTTGCACGCGCCAGCGCCGCCCGCGCGTAGGCGGGGCTGGCGCCCGCAAGCCCACACGCGGGCGTTACCGTCACCCGCTGCGCGAGTGTTTCAGGCGGGTACGACAGCCGCCGCCACAACTCGCGGGCAGGGGCCGTCGTCGCGGAAACCGACGGCAGGTCATGTACGACGGTCGGCACGAGTCCCAGCAGCAGGTGGCCGCCGGCCTCGAGGAACTCCCCGATCACGTCGTCGTCGCGGCGGGCCAGCAGCGCGGCGTCGATACTCGCGAAGGCCGCGCCCGCGGCGGTGAACAGCGCCAGCGGCGGATCCGCGGCACAGCAGTGCACCCCGGCCGGTACGCCGACCGCCTCGACCACCGTCCGCAGCCCGTCACTCGCATCCGGGCCGGGAACTTCGGCCAGCGCGCCGAACCCGCTGGCGGTCCTGATGTGACCCGCAATGACGGCAGGCAGGGACGGTTCGTCCAGCTGCAGGACGATCGACGCGCCAGGGACCCGGCGACCCACTTCGGCGGCGTGCAGCCGTAGCCCTTCGCCCAGCGACTGCGCGAGGTCACGCACTGCGCCTCGGTCGGCGAGCACCCGGTCGCCGCGGTGCAGTTCGATGCCCGCGCTTGCGGTCCAGGGGCCCGCCGCTTGGAGCTTGAGCAGACCCGTGTAGCCGGCGGCCGCCTCTTCGAGTTCGTCGAGATCCCGGCGCAGCGCGTCGACCGCACGTCTGTGATCGATGCCGGGACGGTCGACGATCCGCCAGCCGGCCGGTTGCAGATCGACGTACAGATCGCTGAGCAGCGCTGCGGTCCGCCCGATCATGCCGGCCGGCGCACCGCGCCCCGGCAGTTCGGCGATGTGCACCAGGTCGGGCAGCTCGCCGGCGACCACGGCGGCGGACTCGCGTGGGTCGTCGCCGGGCATCGAGCCGATCCCGGTCGCAGCGCCGACCGGCCAGATCACCGTGCTGTTGCCGAGATCGTCGCCGCGCCGAGCACCCTGGTGCCGTCGTAGAGGACCGCCGCCTGCCCGGTGGCGACGCCGCGTACCGGCCGGTGCAAGGTCATCGTCACCGTGCCGTCGGTCGCCGAGACCGTGGCCGGCACTGGCTCGGCGTGTGCCCGCACCTGCACGAGGCAGTCCAGCGGACCGGCTATCGGCGCCTGCGTCCAGGAAGCGCGGATACCGGTCAGCTCGCGTACGTCGAGTGCCTCGGCAGGTCCCACTGTGACGGTCGAGTCCACCGCCGAGATCGACAGCACGTAACGAGCCCGGCCGTCGGCGGCCGGCCGATCGAGTGCCAGGCCCCGGCGCTGACCGACGGTGAAGGCGAAAGCGCCATCGTGCCGGCCGAGCTCATCACCCGCTTCGTCGACGATCGCGCCTTCTGCGTCGCCGATACGCGAGTGCAGCCAGCCGGCCGTGTCGCCGTCGGGGATGAAACAGACGTCGTGCGAGTCGGGCTTGTCGGCCACGGCGAGCCGTTGTCCCGACGCCTCCGCACGGATCGACTCCTTGGTCGACGAGCCGCACGGAAACATCGAGTGGCGCAGCTGGTCAGCAGTGAGCACACCTAGGACGTAGGACTGGTCCTTGCCGTTGTCGACGCCCCGGTGGAGTTCGCGCCCGCTGTCGGAGTCGACGATCTGCGCATAGTGACCGGTGCACAGAGCGTCGAAGCCCAGAGCCAGTGCCTTGTCGAGCAGAGCGGTGAACTTGATCTGCTCGTTGCAGCGCAGGCAGGGATTCGGGGTGCGCCCGGCGGCGTACTCATCAACGAAGTTGTCGATGACCGCTGCCTTGAACCGAGCTGCAAAATCCCATACGTAGAAAGGGATTCCGAGTACGTCGGCGGCGCGCCTCGCATCGTGCGCGTCCTCGAGCGTGCAGCATCCTCGGGCCCCGACCCGGCTCGAAGCCGGTTTCGAAGAAAGCGCCAGGTGCACGCCCGTGACGTCGTGGCCGGCAGCAACGGCGCGGGATGCGGCCACGGCTGAGTCGACGCCGCCGGACATCGCGGCGAGAACCTTCACGACTGTGCGGGCATGGGTGGCGCCGACATCAGGCCCGCCCGCTTCGCGCGTTCGACGACCGGGACGATCGCGTCGACCAGTTCGTCGATTTCGGCCTCCGACGTCGCCGCGCTCAGGCTGAACCGCAGCGATCCGCGTGCGAGGTCCTCGGGCAGTCCCATGGCGAGGAGTACGTGGCTGGGTGTCGCGACGCCGGCAGTGCAGGCCGATCCGGTGGCGCATTCGATGCCGCGTGCGTCGAGCAGCAGCAGCAGCGAGTCGCCTTCGCAGCCGGGGAATGATAGGTGCGCGTTGCCTGCGAGCCGGTTCCTCGGGTCGCCGTTGTAGACCGCGTCGGGAACCGCCGCCAGCACCCGCGTGACGAGGTCGTCGCGGCGCGCGGCGAGATCGACGGCGCGCTCCTCCTGTTCGGCGACCGCGGCCTCCACCGCGCGCGCGAGCCCGACGACGCCAGGGGTGTCGACGGTGCCGGATCGGATGTCTCGCTCCTGCCCCCCGCCGTGCAGGAGCGGCGTACAGGGGACTCCAGCCTTTACGAGCAGCGCACCGACGCCGCGCGGGCCGCCCAGCTTGTGGCCGCTGATGGTCAGCGCGTCGACGCCCGACTCGGCGAACCGGACCGGCACCATGCCGACGGCCTGTACCGCGTCGGTGTGGAACGGGATGCCGGCCTCGGCCGCGATGGCAGCCAGTTCGGCGATCGGCTGGATGGTGCCGACCTCGTTGTTGGCCCACATCACCGTTACCAGCGCGACGTCGTCGCCAACCGCTGCGGCCAGATCCCGGGGGTCGACCCGGCCCACCTCGTCGACCGGCAGCCAGGTGACTGCGGCGCCGTCGTGAGCGTGCAGCCACTCGACCGCATCGAGTACGGCGTGGTGTTCGATCGCGCTGGTGATGATCCGGTTCTTCGTCGGGTCGGCTTCCCGGCGGGCCCAGTAGATGCCCTTGACCGCGAGGTTGTCGCTCTCGGTGCCGCCGCCGGTAAAGACGACTTCGCTCGGCCGGGCGTCGAGTGCCTTGGCGATGGTCTCGCGGGCTTCCTCCACCGCGCGGCGGGCGCGGCGGCCCGAGGCATGCAGGGAGGAGGGATTGGCCGCCTCCGTCGTGAAATACGGCAGCATCGCCGACACGACGTCAGGTCGCATCGGCGTGGTGGCAGCGTGATCGAGATACACCATCAGAGTTACCAGCCTACCCGCGCGTGCGAGTGCGTACTCCCGGGGCTCGCACGATCAGGCCGGCCGGGTGCGTCCCGCGAACCGGGGAGTTGTCGAACCGCCCGGAACCAACGTAGGACGCGCCGTCCCCCTGGGGCCGGAGTATCGATCAGAGGGAGCCGGTGGCGAGCGCCCGCGCCACGCGCGCCTCCAGCGGACGCGGGTAGCGCTGCACGCCGTTCGGCAGATCTGCGG
>JBDTYE010000021.1:0-24143 GCA_040005895.1 Actinomycetota bacterium
GCAGCGGTGACGAGTTCGCCGCGATCCTCGAAGAGGTCGGCAAGCGGGCGAGGCGGGCCGTGGTGGTAGCACTCGCCAGTGTCGAGCGGGTCGAGCCAGCGCGAGTCGCCTTGCACGGCAGCGGTTTCGACGTAGACGTGGTGCTGCTGCAAACTTCGCGACTGCGCGAGATAGGACCGATGCACGGCTTTGCCGCGAGCAACCCGGTGTTCGTCGTCAGCGGCAGCCGCAGATGATCGGTCTCGTCGCGGTGACTCGAGCCGGCCGCCGGCACGCCGATCAGCTGGCCGGCGCCTGGGGCGACGCGAAGGTGTACGACGGTCCGGCGGGTGAGGCGCTGCCCGCGGCGTTCGCCGAGTGCAGCGGCGTCGTGGCGTTCCTCGCAACGGGTGCGGTCGTCCGGATCCTCGGTCCGTTGCTCACCGACAAGACTTCCGAGCCAGGAGTCGTCTGCGTCGACGAAGCCGCGAGGTACGCGATCGCGCTGATCGGTGGACACGAGGGCGGCGCGAACGTCCTCGCTCGGGAAACCGCAGCGGTGCTCGACTGCGAGGCCGTCGTGACAACCGCGAGTGACGTGGTCGGACGCACCATTGCCGACCGGATCGTCGAGGCGCTCGACGCCGTGATCGACCCTGCCTCGGACACTGCCGAGGTCGTGCGCGCGTTGCTCGACGGGGATCCCGTCGCCTTGCACATGGACCAGTTGTGGCCGCTGCCCGCCCTGCCGGACAACGTGGTCGAGAGGTCCCTTGGAGAAGCGCCGTGCATCCTGATCTCGGATCGCGCACGGGACTTTCCACGGCCGTCGATCGTCATCAGGCCGCCATCGCTTGTCCTCGGAGTCGGTACGTCGCGCGGAGCCGCAGCCGGGGAGGTGCTCGGACTCGTCGACGAATCCCTTGCTGTACAAGGGCTTTCGCCGTTGTCGGTGACGTCCGTGGTCAGCGTCGATGCCAAGTCCTCCGAGCCGGGCCTGCTCGCCGCCGCCGAGAGCCGCGGCTGGCCCATCACCTTCTTCACTCCGGCGGAACTTGCCGCGGTCGGCGTACCGAATCCCAGCGAGGTGGTCCGGGCGGCGGTCGGCACGCCATCGGTTGCGGAGGCAGCGGCGACGCTGGCGGCGGGACCCGGTGCGACTTTGTACCCGAAGCGGAAGAGCTCGATGGCGACGGTTGCCATCGCACGCAGGGTGCCGCGCGGGCGGTTGGCGATCATCGGGCTCGGTCCCGGCGCACGCGACCTGATGACTCCGCGCGCTGTCGCCGAACTGCAGCGCGCGTCGCTGGTTGTCGGGCTCGACCAGTACGTCGCGCAGGTGCGTGACCTCCTTCGCCCAGGCACCGCGATCCTGAGCACCGCGCTCGGTGATGAGGAGGCCCGGGCCCGCAGTGCCGTCGAAGCGGCCTCGAAGGGTCTTGCGGTTGCGCTCATCGGTTCCGGCGATGCCGGCGTCTACGCGATGGCCAGCCCGGCGCTCGAGTACGCCGGCGACGACATCGACGTCGTCGTCGTTCCCGGTGTGACGGCACTGCTCGCCGCCGCCGCCGACATCGGCGGCGCACCCGTCGGGCACGACCACTGCGCGATCAGCCTCTCCGATCTGCACACCCCCTGGGAGGTCATCGAGCGACGGGTCCACGCCGCCGCTGAAGGAGATTTCGTGATCGGTTTCTACAACCCGCGCAGCGCCAAACGAGACTGGCAGCTGCCGAAAGCATTGGCGATCCTGGCCGAACACCGTCCGCCGACGACGCCCGTCGCTGTGGTCACCAACGCCACCCGCCCGACCGCGTCGGCTCTGCAGACCACGCTGGCCGAACTCGATGTCGAACAGGTCGGGATGTACTCGATGGTGCTGGTCGGATCCTCGCAAAGCCGTTATGTAGCAGGCAGATTCATCACTCCGAGGGGCTACACGTGGGCGCCCTGAGCTTCGTCGTGACGAGCGGCTGCGCCGGTTGCGGGGCCTGCCTGCTCACCTGTCCGGAGCACGCCATCCGTCCCGTCGGCGGCCGGTTGGTGGTGCTCCAAACGTGCAGCGGTTGCGGCGAGTGTGCCGAGGTCTGCCCTGTCGATGCCTGCATCGAGGTCGTCGCGTGACCCGCGTCGTGCACGAGATCGAGGCCGAGAGCTACCGGATCCTGCGCGCGCGGATCGACACGCACGCCTATCCGCCGCTCACCCGGGCCGTCATCGAGCGGGTCATCCACGCCAGCGCTGACATCGGGTACGCCGCCGACATCGTCTGCGACGAAGTGTCGCTGGCAAACGGCCTGGCCGCTCTGCAAGCGGGAGCGCCGATCGTAGCCGACGTGCGGATGGTCGCCGCCGGCATCACCGGCCGCGCCGCCCGCTGCTACCTCCCGGACGTGCAGGAGGGCCGCGCGTCGGAGGTTGGACCCTCAAACGTCACGTCACGGGTGAAGGTTGAGGGTCCAACGTCCCGGACGCGGTCGGCCGCGGCGATGCGGCTCGCCTTCGAGGACGTAGGACCGGGCGCGGTCTGGGTCATCGGCTGCGCGCCGACTGCGCTGGCCGAACTGATCGAGCTCGATGTCCGACCTGCACTGGTGATCGGACTGCCGGTCGGATTCGTCGGCGCGGTCGAGGCCAAAGCCGCGCTTCGCAAGTCCGGCCTGCCCGCCGTTTCCAACGTTACGGAGCGAGGCGGGTCCGCGGTCGCGGCCGCCGCAGTCAACGCGTTGATTTACCTTCTGGAGGACGAACGATGAGATTGCCTCTGCTGCTCGTCGGCCACGGTACGAGGGAGCCGGCCGGCGTCGAGCAGTTCCACTCGTTCGTCGAACGCGTGCAGAAGCTCGCGCCGCACATCGACGTCACCGGCGGATTCATCGAGCTCGCCGACCCGCCGATCACCGAAGCCGTCGCGCACCTCTGCGCACTCGGGCATCGCGAGATCGTCGCAGTCCCTCTTGTTCTCGTGGCGGCCAGCCATTCGAAGGGCGACGTGCCCGCGGCGTTGCTGCGCGAACAGGCGCGGATGCCCGGGCTCTCGTTCCGCTACGGGCGACCACTCGGCGTACATCCGATCGTGGTGTCGCTTCTCGACCAGCGGCTGGCAGCGGTGGTGCCGCCGGCGCACAGAGCGGGCACGGCTGTCGTCGTCGTCGGCCGGGGGGCCACCGATCCCGATGCGAATGCCGACGTGGCGAAGGTCGCACGGCTGCTGTGGGAGGGGCGTGACTGGCCGATCGTGGAGCCGGCCTTCATCAGCTTGACGACTCCGAGTGTGCCGGAAGCGATGGAGCGTTGCCGGCTGCTCGGCGCGCGCCGGATTGCCGTGGTGCCCTACTTCCTGTTCGCCGGCGTCCTGCCGGATCGGGTGGTGTCGCAGGCATGGGACTACGCGGCGCAGCATCGCGACATCGAGGTCGAGGTAGCCGACCTTATCGGCGGCGACGACGCGGTCGCCGACCTGGTTCTCGAGCGCTACACCGAAGCCGTCCAGGGTGACATCCGGATGAATTGCGACACCTGCATCTACCGGGTCGCGATGCCCGGCTATGAGCACAAGCTCGGCGCGCCGCAGGCGCCGCACGACCATCCCGCCGACTCGACCCACCCACATAATCACGCGCATCCGTGACCTTCGACCTGCATCACCACGGCGACGCCGAACTGGCGCCGGGACTGCTCGACTTCGCGGTCAACGTCCGCGCCGGTACGCCGCCGGCGTGGCTCCGCGAGCGCTTGCGCGGCTGGGTGGACGACCTGGCGGCCTACCCATCGGATCTGGCCGCGCGGGAAGTCGCGGCTTCGCGGCACGGCCGGCGCGTGGACGAGGTGCTGATCACTGCGGGCGCCGCCGAGTCGTTCGTGCTGCTCGCCCGGGCGCTGCGACCCCGGCGCGCCGCCGTCGTCCACCCGAGCTTCACCGAACCGGAAGCAGCGCTGCATGCCGCCGGGTTCATCGTCGACCGGGTGATCCTGCGGGATCCGTTCGTCCTCGATCCGGCGCTCATCGCGCACGACGCAGATCTGGTCGTGATCGGGAATCCGACCAACCCGACGGGTGTGCTGCATCCACGCGGCGTACTCGAATCGCTGCGGCGGCCGGGCCGGGTGCTCGTCATCGACGAGGCGTTCATGGACTTCGTGCCCGGCGAGGCCGAGTCGATGGCCGACGCCCGTGACGTCGTCGTCATCAGGAGCCTGACAAAGATGTGGGGCCTGGCCGGCCTGCGGGTGGGCTACCTGCTCGGCCCGGACGAGATCGTCACCCGGCTCCAGGCAGCGCGGCCGCCCTGGGCCACTTCGACGCTGGCCAACGCCGCCGTCGGGGCCTGCCTGGATGCCGACGCGCTGCGCGAAGCCGACCGGGCGGCTCGAGAAACTGCCGCGGAGGCCGAGCTGTTCGCCGGAACCCTGCGCGCGCTGCCCGGCGTCACGGCCTGGCCGACCGTTGCCAACTTCCTGCTGGCGCGAGTTGCCGGGCGTCCGGATCAGCACGATCTGCTGCGAGCAGCGGGCTTCGCCGTACGCCGCTGCGACACCTTTCCGGGACTCGGTCCCGACTATCTGCGCATCGCGGTCCGCGATGCGCACGCCAACGATGCGCTGGCAGCAGCGCTTCGTACGACGATCGGATGACGATGCTCGACGAGACGCTGGCCGCAATCACGGCGCCGGACACCGACGCGGTCGTGGAGGCAACCGAACGCAACGACCGGCTGACCAAGCCCCGCGGGGCACTTGGCATTCTCGAGGATGCCGCGATCAAGCTGGCCGGCATCAGCGGCCAGTGCCCGCCGCCCTTGCCCGCACCCGGCGCGCTCGCGATATTCGCGGCCGATCACGGTGTCCATGCGGAAGGGGTGACGCCCTGGCCGCAGGAGGTCACTGCCCAGATGGTCGCCAACTTCGCCTCGGGCGGTGCGGCAGTCAGCGCGTTCGCCAAGCAGGTTGGCGCTTCGGTGCTGGTCGTCGACGTAGGTGTCGCCGGCGTCGTCGATGCCTCTCCCGGTGCGATCGACGCCTCGGCCGGTGTGCTGGTCCGTAAGGTTCGTTCCGGCACCGGCAATCTCGCGATCGAGCCGGCCATGACGCGCGACGATGCACGGGCCGCCGTCGAGGTCGGCATCGAGGTCGCGCACCGGCTGGTCGACGGGGGAGCGCGCTGCCTGCTGACCGGCGACATGGGCATCGCCAATACGACCGCGTCCGCCGCACTGATCGCGGCATTCACCGGTAGCGACGCCAGCGCCGTGACCGGCCGCGGCACCGGCATCGACGACGAACATTTCGCCCGCAAGATCGACGTCGTACGCCGCGCCCTCACTCTGCATGCGGTGGACACGGCCGATCCGTTGGGCGTTCTCGCTGCAGTGGGCGGCCTCGAGCACGGAGCCCTCGCCGGCTTCATCCTGGGCGGCGCTTCGTTGCGGGTTCCGGTGCTGTTGGACGGCGTGATTGCTGGAGCCGCGGCGTTGGTGGCACAGGCGTTTGCGCCTGGCGTGACGGCGTACTGCTTCGCCGGTCATCTTTCCGCCGAACCGGGTCATTCGGTGGCGCTGGCGGCTCTCGGGCTGACTCCGCTGGTGGACCTACGGCTGCGCCTCGGCGAGGGCACCGGCGCCGTATTGGCATTGCCGCTGCTCCAGTGCGCGGCGGCAGCCCTGCGTGAGATGGCGACGTTCGACAGCGCGGGAGTCGCACACAAGGACGCCTGAAGCGCCAATCCGCTCGTACCAGTTAGGAGCCGCTCACAGGCAAGATCATGGGCTCGTTATCACGGCATATCCGGGACACGAAGCCCATGATCACCGAAAGCGCCGCTGCTAGATGAGCGGGCCGAAGGCGCCGGACCACGCGCCGGTCAGGGCGTCGTACGTCGCCGTGTCCAGCACGTCGGCGAGCACGACAGCCTGCATCGCCGCGGTCGCGGCCATCATCACGCCGCTGCCGCCCGTTATCGACGGCAAGCCCGCAAGGAGGATGGCTCGTAGCAGCGCGAGCTGGGCCGCCGCGACCGGGCGCAGGCGACCGCTGAGCACTGCCGCCCAACTCGCTGCGTGCATCGAGGGCGCCCAGCCGGTGTCCGGGCTGTGGTCGTTCCAGTAGGCGGCGTTGAGCTTCACCAACTGCGTGCTGCCCAGCCGCGACACGAGGTCGATGGCGCTGCGTACGACTTCGGTCTGCGGCCCGAATTCGTCCGGATCGAGGCCGCTCCCGGGCATCCCGCCGAACACCGCGGTCCACGACTCGGTGAGGGCGGCGATGTGTTCGGGGGCGATGACGTGCCGGGTGTACGCCGCAGCCACGGCATCGCGAACGACCGCCACACCGTGGGCGTACCGTTGCACGACGAGATCGCCGGCCGAATCCCGGGTCCAGTCGAGGACGTCCCGCTCGACCATCGCCAGCAATTCGGGAAGGCTGCCCATCGGCGTCGTACTCAGGTCGCGGCCGATCTTGCTCAGCTCGACCTCAGCGGGCTCGCCGTTCTCGAAAGCCGCGCGCGCCGAAGCCAGCACGCTCAGCAGCCGCGGCGAGCCGCTGGTGGCCTTCTGCACGGCGGTCCAGGCGGCCCGGCGGTCGGCCGTGTTTTCGAAAGCCGCCTCGAGTGCGACGATGTCGCGCTGTGTCAGGCAAAGCGCGCGTTCGAGCACATCGGCGAGCTCAACGCCGTTGGGATGCCGAACCAGATCGATGGTCAGCAGCGACGAGCTCACTAACGAGTACAAGGATCCTCCGAAGTTTCTGTTGCAAATCACTCAAGCAGGCGGCGCGACCTGCCGATAGCCGCCGTTCGGCCGAACTCTGCCCGACCAACCAGGCGGATGCCGCGTTCTGGCCGCAAGTTCACCCAGGTGGAGTAACGGGCATCCAGGTACGCCGTTCGCGGACAGCGGAGGTGGACAGTGCCCGAGTCGCGTGACCCGATCCAGGATCTGAAGAAGATCGCGTTCCGGCTCGAGCGCGCCGGCGAACCCACGTACCGGGTGCGCGCCTTTCGCAACGCCGCGAAGACCCTGGGGACCCTCACGCCGGGCGAGGTCCGCGACCGAGCGGCAGCCGGAACCCTGCGCGAATTGGCCGGCATCGGTGAGGCCACCGCAAAGGCGGTCGAGGAGTCCCTGGCCGGTCAGGAACCCGGGTATCTGGCGAAGCTGACGGACGCCAAGGTCCGGCCCGATCCCGGCACCGGTGGTGACCTGTGCAGAGCTCTGCGCGGCGACTGCCACACGCACTCCGACTGGTCCGACGGCGGTTCACCGATCGGTGAGATGGCCGAGGCTGCCCGCGAGCTCGGTCATGAATACATCGTGCTGACCGACCACTCGCCGCGCCTCACGGTGGCCAACGGCCTGACCGCGGAGCGCCTGCGCGAGCAGCTCGACGTCGTGGCCGCTCTCAATCAGGAGTTCGCGGACGATACGGCGGCCGGCCGCGCGCAGCCCTTCCTGATCCTGACCGGGATCGAGGTCGACATCCTCGACGACGGCGCCCTCGATCAGAGCGACGAGCTGCTGGGTCGCCTCGACGTCGTTGTCGCCAGCGTGCACAGCAAGCTGCGCATGGACGCCGGCGCGATGACCGAACGGATGGCCCGCGCCGCCGCCAACCCGCACACCGACATTCTCGGGCACTGCACCGGCCGCCTGGTCACCGGCAGGGGCCGGCCGGAATCGCAGTTCGACGCCGAACTGGTCTTCGAGGCCTGCCGTCAGTTCGGCACAGCCGTCGAGATCAATTCCCGTCCGGAACGCCTCGACCCACCCCGCCGACTGTTGACCCTTGCCGTCGAGATGGGCTGCGAATTCTCCATCGACACCGACGCGCACGCCCCCGGCCAGCTCACGTGGCAACCCTTCGGCTGCGAGCGGGCGCAGGAGTGCGGCGTACCGGCCGATCGGGTCATCAACACCAAGTCGTACGCCGACCTGCTGGCCTGGACCCGGCACTGACTCTTCGGTGATCGGTAGACGCATCCTCGCGTGTCGCGGCGCGATCGTGCCGAAGCCGCACTGGCGCGGGTCAAACTGGGTGCGAAACCCGGCCTGCCCCGTGTCAGGCCTCTCAGGAGCCGTGCATGACCGATCTCCCGGACTTCCACGTGCTGCGCGCGGCCGCGCGCTACGAGACTGAAGGCGAGGGAATCCGCTCCCGGCACTGCTTCTCCTTCGGTGCCCACTACGACTCCGGCAACATCCGGTTCGGGAGCCTGCTCGCCTGCAACGACGAACTCCTGGCACCCGGCAGCGGCTTCCCGCCCCACCCGCACGCGGGAGTCGTGATCGTGACGTGGGTGGTGCGCGGAACCCTGGAGCACACCGACTCGACAGGTCGCGTCGCACTGTGCCGCGCGGGGGCCGTGCAGGTGCTCAGGTCCGGATCCGGCATCGAACATGCGGAGCGCAACCCGGGCCGCGGCTCGTGCCGCATGGTGCAGTTCTGGCTCGACCGCGCCGAGCTTGGCCCGCCCGGTCACTACACGCAAGTCGATCTGCGCAGCATCCTGCGGTTCGGCAACCCGGCGCCGGCCTGCCTGCTGCCCGGCGGCGCAATCCTGCGGGTGACCCGCCTGCAGCCCGACGGACAGGCGGCGCTGCGGGATGCGCCGCTCGTGCATCTGTTCGTCGTACGTGGCTCGCTGTCCTTGTCAGGCCTCGAAGCGGACCTGGGCCTCCTGGACGAAGGCGACAGCGTGCAGTTGACCCAGCCCGGCGAACTCTCTGCGCTGGCCGGCAAAGACGGCGCGGAGATCTTGGTGTGGGCGCTGAGGAGTTAGACGGCCGCAGTGCCGATCATGCCGTTGCGCGTGACGAGTCCGGACAGCTCGGTTTCAGTCAAGGCATCCGTGCCGGCGGGCCGAGCAGGCAGCACCAGGTAGCGCGACTCGGATGTCGAGTCCCAGACAGTTATGTCGATGCCGTCAGCCAGAGTCAGACCGAACTCCGCGAGTACGCCGCGTGGCTCGCGGACGATACGCGAGCGGTAGGCCTCGCTCTTGTACCACGACGGCGAAGGCCCCAGCAGCGCCACGGGGTAGCACGAGCAGAGAGTGCAGGTGACGACGTTGTGCGACCGGTCGGTGTTGGCCACGACGCGCAGGCGCTGGGTCTGGATCCCGCCGCGCATCGAAGCCCCGACCTCTTCGACAGCGGTGTTGGCGTCGGTGAGCAGCCGGCCGGCGAAGCCGGGGTCCACCCAGGCGCGCGCGACGATGCGCGCCCCGTTGGCCGCAGTCGCCCTGGCCAGGTAGGCCTCGACGGCCTGGTCGATGCCGCGCGAGTCGACCAGGTCGCGCCGCTCGAGCAGCGTCTCCAGCGCGCGCACCTGGCGCGAGAGCTGGGCGTCGTCGTGGTCGTCGCTCATCGCGCTTCCTCCAGGTAGCTCTCCCACAGATCGAGTACGACGTCGTGGTCGCCACTGCCCCACAGCTCCTGGGCGCGGAATCGGACGGCGTACACAGGCTCGGTCCGCAGCGAGTGGGTGCCCTGCGCGTTGAGGTCGGCCAGCGGCCAGGCGCCTTCGAGTTCGACGATCGAGCCGATCCGGCCTCGGGCGTAGCGGGGGAGACGCGTGTGGTGTGGCGGATCGATCACTCTGGTGCGCACCCGGTCACCCGGCGAGAACGCCATCGATCTCCTCAGGAGTTACCACGCCCTTGCGCACCAGCAAGGCCCGGATCGCCATGAACCAGCGCTCGTAGTAGGAGGTGGCGAGGAACGTGCGCGGCGGAATCTGCTCGACCGCGTCGCGGAACTCGTCGAGGTTGTAGACGCCCTTGGCGATGAGGGCGCCGTTCATCGCGAAGACGTGCGCCTCCCAGTCGTCGTGGAAGGGCTGCGCGTCGTCGACGATGTCGACCGGTCCGAAGCCGTCGACCCCGCCGACATCGTTGATCCGGCTCATGCCGGCAAGCCAATCACCTCCGCCGCCAGCCCGCCATAGAGCCGCCCCGCCGACCCAGCGATACGAAAACGCCGAGTCGAGCAGTGGTTTCGTATCCCTGGGCCAACGTGCCGGTCAGCCGCCGGGGTTGTTGCCCTCGATCGAAGCCGCGCCGTCGACCTGTTCGTTGAGCAGCTGGTAGCGATCGATCGCCTGCGTGACGACCTCCGCCTTGAGCTCGCCGCGACGTGCAAGCGACTCGAGTACGGCGACGGTGATGCTTTCCGGGTCGATGTGGAAGTGCCGCCGCAGGGCGGCCCTGGTGTCGGAGCGGCCGAACCCGTCCGTGCCGAGCGAGCTGAAGTCACCGGGCACCCAGCGGGAGATCTGGTCCTGGACGCTGCGCATCCAATCGCTGACGGCCAGGAACGGACCGCCGGCGCTGCCGAGCGCCTCGGTGACGAACGGGGTACGGGCCGCTTCCTCGGGGTGAAGGAGGTTGTGCTCCTCGCACTCGATCGCGTCGCGGCGCAGCTCATTCCACGACGTGACCGACCAGACGTCGGCGGACACGCCCCAGTCGTCGGCGAGCATCCGCTGCGCTTCCAGCGCGAGCCGGACCGCGATTCCGGAGGCGAGGATTTGCGCTTTGTGCTCGTGGTCGGCCGGGCCCTGCTGGTAGCGGTAGATGCCGCGCAGAACGCCCTCTTCGAGACCCCACATGTCCGGCGCGGCCGGCATCTGGTAAGGCTCGTTGTAGAGGGTGATGTAGTAGAAGACATTCTCCGGCGACTCGCCGTACATCCGCCGCAGCCCGTCCTTGACGATGAACGCCGTCTCGTAGGCCCAGGCCGGGTCGTAGGAGACGCATGCGGGGTTGGTCGATGCGAGCAGCATCGAGTGCCCGTCCTGGTGCTGCAGCCCCTCGCCGTTGAGAGTCGTGCGGCCGGCGGTGGCGCCGAGCAGGAAGCCGCGGCCCAGCTGGTCCGCGAGCTGCCACATCTGGTCGCCGGTGCGCTGGAAGCCGAACATCGAGTAGAAGATGTAGATCGGGATCATCGGCTCGCCGTGCGTCGCGTACGACGACGACGCGGCGATCATCGAGGCCATCGAGCCGGCTTCATTGATGCCCTCGTGCAGGATCTGCCCGTTCGTCTTCTCCTTGTAGGACAGCAGAAGTTCGCGGTCGACCGCGTCGTAGGTCTGGCCGGCCGGCGAGTAGATCCCGAGCGACGGGAACAGCGAGTCCATGCCGAATGTGCGGGCCTCGTCGGGGATGATGGGCACGAAGCGCGCGCCGATGTTGGCGTCGCGGACCAGGTCCTTGAACAACCGCACGAACGCCATCGTGGTGGCGACGAGCTGCTTGCCCGACCCCTTCATCATGTCGTCGTAGATCGAGTTGTCCGGCAGCTGCAGCGGCCTGCTCACGACCTGACGCTTGGGCAGGAACCCGCCGAGAGCGCGGCGGCGTTCGAGCATGTACTGCACCTCGTCGCTGTCCTTGCCGGGGTGGAAGTACGGCGGCAGTTCGGCTTCGAGCGCCGAGTCCGGGATGTCGAGGAACAGCCGGTCCCGGAACCGCTTGAGGTCTGCCTTCGTCAGCTTCTTCATCTGGTGCGTCGAGTTGCGAGCCTCGAACTCGTCGATGGTCCAGCCCTTGATCGTCTGGGCCAGAATGACCGTCGGCTGGCCGACGTGATCGGACGCGGCCTTGAACGCGGCGTACACCTTGCGGTAGTCGTGGCCGCCACGGGACAGCTTGGTCAGCTGATCGTCGGTCAGGTGCTCGACCATCCTGCGCAGTCGCGGGTCGGACCCGAAGAACTTCTCCCGGATGTAGGTGCCGCTCTCGATCGAGTAGGTCTGGAACTGGCCGTCCGGCGTCGTGTTCATGGCGTTGACGAGTACGCCGTCGACGTCGCGGGCGAGCAACTCGTCCCACTCGCGACCCCAGACAACCTTGATGACGTTCCAGCCGGCGCCGCGGAAGTAGGACTCCAGCTCCTGCATGATCTTGCCGTTGCCGCGGACCGGGCCGTCGAGCCGTTGCAGGTTGCAGTTGATGACGAACGTCAGGTTGTCGAGCTCCTCGCGAGCCGCGACGCCGATCGCGCCGAGCGATTCCGGCTCGTCCATCTCGCCGTCACCGAGGAACGCCCAGACATTGCTGCGCGACGTGTCTTTGATGCCGCGCGCCTGCAGGTAGCGGTTGAACCGCGCCTGATAGATCGCGGCGATCGGGCCGAGGCCCATCGACACGGTAGGGAACTCCCAGAAGTCCGGCATCAACCGCGGGTGCGGGTAGGACGACAGCGGCGTCGCGCTCGAGTCCTGCCGGAAGCTGTCGAGGTGCGTCTCGGTAAGCCGGCCCTCGACGAAGGCGCGGGCATACATGCCCGGGGAGGCGTGGCCTTGGAAGTAGATCTGGTCGCCCGAGCCGTCCTCGTCCTTGCCGCGGAAGAAGTGGTTGAAGCCGACCTCGTACAGGCTGGCCGAGGAGGCGTACGTCGCGATGTGGCCGCCGACGCCGAGCGAGGGCCGATTGGAGCGGCTGACCATGACGGCGGCGTTCCAGCGGATGTAAGCGCGGATGCGGCGTTCGAGCAGCTCGTCGCCGGGGAACCAGGGCTCTTTTTCCGGCGGGATGGTGTTGATGTAGTCGGTGCTGCGCAGTGCAGGCACCCCGACCTGCTTCTCGCGGGCGCGCTCCAGCAGCTTGAGCATGATGTAGCGCGCCCGGTCCCGACCGTGGGTCGAGATGACCTGGTCCAGCGACTCGACCCACTCGGACGTCTCGTCCGGGTCGATGTCGGGAAGCTGGCTCGGCAAGCCGTCACTGATGACTGGATGGCGGTCGCTACTCGGTGCCAACTCGTGCTCCCAATGTCTGATGGCGCCGGAGGTTCGTTGTGAGAACTCCGGGCAGTGTCGCCTTGGATGTAGGCACAGCCAACGACTACTCCCCCTTGGGGAGTCGTCTAGAGAAGAGTAGAGCCGTGAAGACCGTCGTCCTACAGCTGACCACCGGCCGGACCCCGACTGTGCGCAATCTCACGCGGGAGTGCGCGGCGTTCGTCGCTGGAGCGGGCGACGGATTGCTCAACGTCTTCGTGCCGCACGCAACCGCGGGCGTCGCGGTGCTCGAACTCGGTGCCGGCTCGGACGACGACCTCCTCGCAGCCCTCGAATGGCTGGTGCCCGCGGACGGTCGCTGGCAGCACCGCCACGGATCAGCCGGGCACGGCCGGGACCACGTGCTGCCCGCGCTGGTGGCGCCGTCGATCGTCGTACCGATCATCGACGGGCGGCTGCAGCTCGGCACCTGGCAGTCGATCGCGCTGATCGACACGAACGTAGACAACCCGGACCGCGAGGTGCGCCTGTCGCTCCTCGCCGGCTGACCGGCCGCGGCGAGGTCTACTTTGCAGACCGACCACCACTCCAGCTCGCGGTTTGTCAAAAGTAACGTTTGACGCGTGTGATGCTACGAAGTGGCAGAAGCCACCGGCGGCAGGGGAGTCAACGTGGACGAGCAAGCGGATGTCGTCGTCATCGGTCTCGGACCCGGCGGCGAGTACGTCGCCGGCACCCTTGCCGAGCGCGGCCTCGACGTCGTCGGGATCGACAGCACCCTGGTGGGGGGCGAGTGCCCCTACTGGGGGTGCATCCCCAGCAAGATGATGATCAGAGCGGCTAACGCGCTCGCCGAGGCACATCGCGTCGACACGCTGGCGGGCACCGCGAGCGTCACGGCCGACTGGTCCAAGGTCGCGGCCCGGATCCGCGACGAGGCCACCGACGACTGGGACGACGCGGTTGCGGTCAAGCGGTTCGAGGACAAGGGTGGCCGGTTCGTCCGCGGCCTCGGCAAGCTGCTCGCACCCGACCGCGTCGCCGTTGGCGACCGCACTTTCGTCGCGGCCAAGGCTGTGGTGGTCGCTACCGGCACCACGCCGATCATCCCGCCCATCCCCGGGCTGGCTGGCACGCCGTACTGGACCAACCGCGGCATCATCGAGACCAAGGAGCTGCCGCGCTCGCTGGTGGCTCTGGGCGGGGGTGCCATCAGCGCCGAGCTCGCGCAGGTGCTCGCACGGTTCGGCGTACACGTCACCGTCATCGAAGGCCGGGACCGGCTGATCGGCGTCGAGGAGCCCGAAGCAAGCGAGCTGCTGCAGCGGATCTTCGAACGCGAAGGTATCGACGTCCGGCTCAACGCCAAGGCGCAGAGCGTGGGGTACGCCGACGGGTCGTTCACCGTCACGATGTCCGGCGGTCAGGTGGTCACCGCGGAGCAGTTGCTCGTGGCGACCGGACGGCGGGTCGACCTCGCCGCTTTCGGGGCCGGCGCCCTCGGAGTCGACGAGAGCGGCCGGTCCCTCGAGGCCGATGAACGCATGCGCGTGCAACCCGGCGTGTGGGCGGTCGGCGACGTCACCGGCAAGGGCGCGTTCACGCACGTAGCGATGTACCAGGCCAAGATCGCGACATCGGACATCCTCGGAGATCCCGTGACACCGGCGGACTACGCGGCGCTGCCGCGGGTGACATTCACCGACCCGGAGATCGGCTCGGTCGGCCTGACCGAGCAGTCGGCCCGCGAGCAGAAGATCAACGTGAGGATCGGCCATACCGACCTCTCGGCGTCCTCCCGCGGCTTCGTCCACGGGCCGGGCAACGATGGGTTCATCAAGCTGATCGTGGACGCCGACCGCGGCGTTCTCGTCGGAGCGACGGCGGCCGGCCCGAGCGGCGGCGAGATCCTCGGCCTGCTCACGGTTGCCGTGCATGGCCGGGTGCCGGTGTCGACGCTGCGGTCGATGATCTGGGCCTATCCGACGTTCCACCGGGCAACCGAATCGGCTCTCGACGCGCTCAGCTGAGCCAATACCGATCGCGACTCAGGGTGTATCACTTGCCTTCAAGTGCTCTGCCGTGGGTGACTAGCGCCAAGCGATCAATGACTCGAGGAGGCACGAGGACGTGGGCGGGGGCGCCGGTAACGCGGACGTCGAGCGGACTGCCGCCGACAAGCTAGGCATCAACGCTGGTATGGCCGTGCAGGAACTCGGCCACGACGACGACGTCGACCAGCCCCTCCTCGACGCCGTCATCGCGCGTTCAGGACTCGAACTCTCCGCCGAAGACTCCGACGATGTCGTCGATGTCGTGCTGCTCTGGTGGCGCGAGGACGACGGCGATCTGGTCGACGCGTTGATGGACGCGCGCACGCGCCTCGACAGTGGCGGCTCGATCTGGGTGCTCACTCCTAAGGCCGGCCGCGACCGGCACGTCGAACCCAGCGACATCCTCGAGGCCGCTCCGACCGCAGGCCTGACGCAGACGAGCAGCATCAGCGTCTCGAAGGACTGGAGCGGGTCGCGCCTGGTCGCGCCGAAGACGCAGAGGGCCGCTCGACGCTGATGGCCGCGCGGATCGGCACAGCAGCCCCGGATTTCACCCTCAAGGACCAGAACAACCAGCTCGTCACCCTGTCCGGCTTCCGAGGCAGCAAGAACGTCGTACTGATTTTCTATCCATTGGCTTTCACCAGCACCTGCCAGGGCGAGCTGTGCGGGATCCGCGACGAGCTGCCGAAGTTCGAGAACGACGACGTGCAGGTCCTCGCGATCTCGGTCGACTCGGCGTACTCGCACAAGGTCTGGGCCGACCAGCAGGGCTTCACTTTTCCGTTGCTCGCCGACTTCTGGCCGCACGGCGGCGTAGCTCAGGCGTACGGCTGCTTCGACGAAGGTAGTGGACGTGCCACCCGGGGCACCTACATCATCGACAAGGCGGGCGTGCTGCGCTGGCAGGTCATCAATGCGATCCCAGACGCCCGGGATCAGGCCGAGTATCTCCAGGTGCTCTCAACGCTGTGACCGGAGGGGCGACGCGTTGCCCTGCTATCGCTGCGAGACCGTTCAGACCGACCCGGCCAAGGGCGCTTCGCCGTGGCGGCGTGGCGTGATCGCAGACAGTCAGGTGCTGATCTGCCCGCTCTGCCAGCAGAGCTTCGACTGGAGGGCCGACCTCGACAGCTGCGGGCAATGCGGCGGGACCCGGCTGGTACGCCGCCTGGGCGAGACCGCGTGCCTGGACTGCCAGCACACCGGCCCGGGCCGGCCGGCCGGGCCCCTCGGAGCACTGCCGCCAACGCAGCGGCAACGCCCATTGGCGGCGCAGGTGGAAACCGCGTTGCGGCGATTGTTGAACGAGCCGCCGGCCTAGCGCGTCTGCTATTTGCTGGGCTGGGGCAACGAGCAGCGGTGCACCTTGGGGTTGACGCCGACGTAGTTCAGCGGACCAGCGAGGATCGTCACGACGTTGGTTCCAACCGTGGCGCAGCTGGTGTTGTTGGCTTTGAAGTACCCCCGCTGTACGCAGGCGACCGCCCCGATGACGAGCCACAGTGCGAGCACCAGCGAGATGATCCCGGTGCGTCCGCTTCGCCTGCCCGAGCCGGTGATGCCGCGTCGCCTCATGCTGCGCTCCTGCCCGCTACCGGTTACCGCCAACCTATTCGGACAGCTAGCCGACGTGTGGCACGGAGCCGAACCGGTTCTCATAGACGGCGAGATTTCCGCTGAGCGCCTCGAGTATCCGGCCGACCATCGTGGGCGCGACCTTCACCCGAGACACGACGTCCATCGATCCCTCGCTGCCTGGCAGCGATTGACAGAAGTCCAGGGTGAACTCGTGCGCGGTGTGCGAGACGACGAGGAAGTTCGCGTACAGGCCGTGCCGCATCTCAGGGTCGACGCTGACGGCGATGCCGGAATCCTCTTCGTCATGCGGTTGTTCGGACACGACGACTCCTCGGCTCAGTGGCCGGGCATTCTCCGGCTAGTGGGCCAGGCTATGCGACCGCGCGACACGGTGTGTTCGGTGTCCGATCCGCCGAGCCTGGTGTCGCGGCGGAGCAAGGCGAGAATCTGCTCCGCAGGCATCGGCTTTGCGTAGATGTAGCCCTGCGCGAACCGGCAGCCCATCGCTTGGAGCGACTCGGCCTGCTCCCGCGTCTCGACGCCCTCGGCGACCGCATCGAGTCCGAGACTCTGCGCCAGACCGACGACCGAGTCGACGATGGCCTCGTCCGCCGGGTCCGTGCCAAGGCCGCTCACGAAGGTGCGGTCGATCTTCACAACGTCCACGGGGAAGCGCCGCAGGTAGGTCAACGACGAATAGCCGGTGCCGAAGTCGTCCAGCGCCAGCCGTACGCCGAGACCCTTGACGCCGATCAGCCGGCTGGTCGCGTCGCTGGTGGCGTCGAGGAGCACGCTCTCGGTGATCTCCAGGCAGAGCTGGCTGGGCGCTATGCCGCTGGTCGCCAGTGCGTCCTCGACGACGTCGACGAGGTCACGGCAGGACACCTGCGCGGCGGCGACGTTGACCGAAATCGACAGTTCCTGCGCGGTCGGTGTATCCCGCTGCCACTCGGACAACTGGCGGACGGCTTCCTGCAGCACCCACGTCCCCAACGGAACGATCAGCCCGGTGTCCTCAGCGATGGGCAGGAAATCGCCCGGTTGAAGCAGCCCGCGCTCCGGGTGCTGCCAGCGCACCAGCGCCTCGACGCCGACGATGCGACTGTTCGAGAGGTCGACGATCGGCTGGTAGTGCAGGCGGAACTCCTGCTGGTCCAGCGCCCGCCGCAACTCGTTCTCGGTCTGCAGGCGGCGCGACGCGACGGACGCCAGGCTCGCATCGAAGAGCTCGAAGCGGCCACGCCCGCCGTCCTTCGCCTTGTACATCGCCGCGTCGGCGTCGCGCAAGAGGCTCTCTGCGCTGGCGCCGGGACCGGCCAGGACCACCCCGATGCTGGCGGTCACGATGGTGTCGACACCCTTGACCACACTCGGCGCGCCGATCGCCTCTTCGAGGCGGGCCGCTACCGCCAGCGCCTCTTGTGTGTTCAGGACGTTCTCGCACACCACGACGAACTCGTCGCCGCCCAATCGGGCCGCCGTGTCACTGCCGCGCAGGCACGAGCTGACGCGCCTGGCGACGGTGATCAGCAGTTCATCGCCGGCGTCGTGTCCGAGGCTGTCGTTGATCAGCTTGAACCGGTCGAGATCGATGAAGAGCACCGCGACCTGGCCGTTGTGGCGCGCGGACCGGTAGATCGACTGTTCCAACTGCTCCATGAGCAGCGCCCGGTTGGCCAGCCCGGTCAGGGCGTCGTGCAGGGCCATCTGCGTCAGCTTGGCCTGCGCCTCGCGTCGTTCGGTTATGTCCTGAACATGGGCCAGGGCGTAGCTCGGCCGGCCCTCGTCGTCGGTGATGCCCGAGACGCTCAGCGCGATCCAGCGGACGCCGCCGTCGCGGCGTACCAGGCGAAGCTCCATCTGGAACCGGTGCTGCGCGCCTGCGGCGCCGGTGAACTGCGCCATGGAGGTGCTCGCGGTTTCGAGGTCGTCCGCGTGGATGAGTCGCTGGAACTCGATCCCGATGAGTTCTTCCGGCGAGAACCCCGACATCACGCACAGTGCCCGGTTGACCTTGAGCAGGATGCCCTGATGCTGCTCGCGCAGGTCGACCATCATCAGACCGATGGGTGCGTTGTCGAATGCGCCTCGGAAGCGCACCTCGCTGCTGCGCAGTTGCTTCTCCACCGCTTTGCGCTGGCTGATGTCGCGCGCGATGAGCGTCGTGCGGGTGCCCTCCCGGGTTTGCCAGGACGCCAGCGACAGTTCGATGGAAAGCGATCTCCCGTCCGGGCTCAACCCGTCCATTTCGACGGTCTGAGTGGAGAGGCGTCGTTTGTTGGAGGTGACCGCGAACGCTCGGAGCAGGTAGGGCGCCTGGTTGTCCCATTCGGGCAACATCATGTTCACCGGCTTGCCAACGGCTTCGGCCTCCGAGTAGCCGAAGACCGACTCGGCGCCGCGGTTCCAGAACCGGATCACGTTCTGGCCGTCGCAGCTGATGATCGCGTCGGGTGCGGACTTGGTGATAGTCCGGAACAGGGTTTCGGACTCCCGCAGCGCGTCGGTAGAGGCCAGCTGGCGCAGTACTGGCAGCACGTAGGCGATGTCCTGGATCGCCTCACAGAGAAGGCCGGCGTCGGGGGACGATTCGACATCAGCGACGAATTCGGCCAGCGCGAGGATGCCGCTTTCGTCAGCTAAGGGGACCAGGAAAGTGCTCCCCGGCGTCCACCCCGCGGTCTCGGGATCGGGTGCGAGGGCGGGGAAGTCGTCGCGAGCTTCGACAACCGTGTAGGTCTCGGCGAGCGTCAGCCAAGCGGAGCGCAGCGCTCCGGGTGCGTCCGTACGCAGCCGGCCGAGGCGGCCCGGCGTGGGACCGGCGTCGGAGACTTCGCGCGTCCAGTTGCCGGCGCAGCCCAATGCGCCGTCCTCTTCCATGGTCCACACGCGAGCGGCCGCGAAGCCGATCTTGGAGCCGAAATGCTCGAGCAGCGTGGTCATCCCGCTCGGGAGCGCTGCTGACGTCGCGACCGCGACAAGCAGGTGCTGGCGCTCGCTGAGAGCACGCTCGCCCTGCGCCGAGGCGCTCCCCATGCAGCCGCTCCTAGTTTGCATTCACGATGCGGCCGCGCGGATTGGACCCACGGCGAGCCTGCTGTTATTTCCATCGGCTGTCACGACCGGCGTCACATAGCCCGAGAGGACCAATAGCCGTGGCCCATTCGGGCTATACCGGCCGCGCATCAGGCCGGCCAGGCGGGTCGCCTACACTGTCGCTTCGCAGTTGGGGCGCGTAGCTCAGTGGAAGAGCACCCGGTTTACACCCGGGTGGTCGCAGGTTCGAAACCTGCCGCGCCCACTTTCTTCCCGCGATGTGTCACCCGGTTCCTACCATTCAACGCGGCGTACCGTGTCGCGTTAGCCTGCGACACAAGTCATCCGTATCGGAACGAGAGAAGAGACCTGCCGACCCGTGAACGCCGCTCCCGCCGTCCAGCAGCAGCTGCTCGAGCTGCAGGGTCTGGATTCGGTTCTCGACCGTCTCGC
The DNA here is from genome assembly GCA_040005895.1 of Actinomycetota bacterium. Classification (GTDB taxonomy): domain Bacteria; phylum Actinomycetota; class Actinomycetes; order BP-191; family BP-191; genus JBDTYE01. The sequence continues at coordinate 19,842 of JBDTYE010000021.1, forward strand.
ACAGCGTCGGCGCACATTGCCGGCGATCGCCGAAATCGAGTCCCTCGACCAGCGGCTGACGATGCTGCGGGATCACGTCGTGATGGCGCAGACGCAGATCGGGGACATCGCCAGGGAGGAACGCCGGATCGAAACAGATGTCGACGTCGTACGGTCGCGTATCGCCAAGGACCAGCAGCGGCTGGACACTGGCGCCGTCAACTCGCCGCGCGAACTCGAAAACCTCCAGCACGAACTGCTGTCGCTGGCGCGCCGCCGCGGCGATCTCGAAGACCTCGAACTCGAGCAGATGGAGGCTCGCGAGGTTGCGGAGACCACCCTGCGCGGGCTGCAGGCGGAGGTCGACGAGCTGACGTCGCAACGGCAGGACGCCGAGGCCCGCCGTGATGCCGAATTCGTGACCATCGATCGCGATGTCGCCAAGGCGAACGCCGATCGGTCACTCCTGGCGCCGCAACTGCCGGCCGACCTGATCGCCCTCTACGAGAAGATCAGGGCCGGGTCGGCGGGCATTGGCGCGGCGCTGCTGCGCGGGACCCGCTGCGAGGGCTGCCGCCTCTCGCTGTCTCCGATGGATGTCAACCGGATCAGGACCGCGCCCGAGGACGAGATCGTCCGCTGCGAGGAGTGCCTGCGCATTCTCATCCGGGCGCCCGCGACTGCCGCGGCCGAATAGTGGTGCGGCTGGTCGTAGAGGCGGACGGCGGTTCGCGCGGCAATCCCGGGCCTGCCGGCTTCGGTGCCGTCGTCCGCGACGCCGTCACCGGCGAGGTGCTCGCCGAGGTGGCCGACGGAATCGGCCGCGCGACCAACAACGTCGCCGAGTATCGCGGGCTGATCGCCGGTCTGGAGGCCGCCGCCGCGCTCAACCCGGAATCGGTCGACGTCAAGATGGATTCCAAGCTCGTGGTCGAGCAGATGTCCGGGCGCTGGCAGGTCAAGCACCCCGACATGGCGGCCCTGAAGCGGGAGGCCGACGCCCTCTTACGCCGCCTGCCGCGGGTCCGCTTCTCTCACATCCCGCGGGCGCTCAACTCGCACGCCGACCGGCTCGCGAACGAGGCGATGGACGCGGCGGCGCGCGGTGACTCGTGGGTGCGACGTACGCCCGCTGACGTCGACACGCCGCCTGTCAACCGGCTGCCGGGGTGGAGCCCCGACATGGGCCCCCCGACGACGCTGCTGCTGCTGCGGCACGGCGAGACCCCTATGTCGATCGAGCGCCGCTTCAGCGGGGTCGGAGATCCGGAACTGACGGCGCGCGGCCGGGCCCAGGCCGCCGCAGCAGCCGAACGCATTGCGTTATTGGCCGCGTCGCTGCCCATCGCGGCGGTCTACTCGTCGCCGTTGCGGCGCGCGCTCGCGACCGCGCACGCCACCGCTGCACTCCTCGGCCTCGACGTCGTCGTCGAGAAACGCCTGCGGGAGACGGACTTCGGCGACTGGGACGGTTATTCGCTCGCCGAGGTTCGCGACCGCTGGCCGGCCGAGCTCGAAGCCTGGCTGGCCTCGCCGAAGGTGGCGCCGCCTTCCGGCGAGTCCTTCGAGGAAACGCTGACGCGGGTACGCCGCGCACGTGGCGAGATCATCGCCGCGCAAGCCGGCTCGACGGTGCTGATCGTGTCCCACGTGACGCCGATCAAGACGCTGCTGCGGCTGGCGCTGGACGCCGGCCCGCAGACGCTCTACCGACTGCACGTCGACCTCACCTCACTGTCGATCATCGACTGGTACGCCGACGGGCCGGCCGTCGTACGGCTGATGAACGACACGTCGCACCTGGGTGAGTTGTTCGGGAGTGCGCCGACCTCCGAGCCCGTGGTGCCAGTCAGCGGGACGTGATCTTGCCGCCGCTCCGATGCCGGTACTGTGTGCGCGACGGATGAGTCGGCCGGACGGTCGCGTCAGCGCAAGCTGCCGAGGAACGTCCGGGCTCCACAGGGCAGGGTGGTCGGTAACACCGACCCGGGGTGACCCGCGGGAAAGTGCCACAGAAAACAGACCGCCGGTACGCCGAAAGGCGCGCCGGTAAGGGTGAAAAGGTGGTGTAAGAGACCACCAGCGGGCTGGGTGACCAGCCCGGCTTGGCAAACCCCACCCGGAGCAAGGTCAGACAGGAAGCGTTCGAGGGCGGCCCGCCCGAGCTTCCGGGTAGACCGCTAGAGGTCGTCGGCAACGGCGATCGTAGATGGATGACCGTCACCGGCCGCTGCCGCAAGGCATGGCCGGCACAGAACCCGGCGTACAGGTCGACTTATCCGCCATAAGCCTGTGACCCGCGCAAACGCGAACGATTTGCGCGGGTCGTCGGCGATTCGGGAACTGTGGACGGCGGCGGCCGCTGCCGTTGACGCGTTTCGTTTCCCTCCGGGCGCGAGACTCGCTCACCTGAGGAGGCTTACATGTCTTGGACCTTGAGAGGGAACTACGTCGAGACCTGTTCGCGCGAGCTCATGTGCCCGTGCAACTTGTCCCTCGACCACGGTGCTACGTATGACTTCTGCCGGGTGCTCTCGTGTTCAACATCAAAGCGGGCTCGGTGGAAGAGACCGACATCGGCGGGCGCAAGGTTGCGCTGATCGCCGACACGCCCAAGGTGATGACTGAGGGGAACTGGCGGGTCGGTGTGTTCATCGACGACGCCGCGACAGACGAGCAGTTCGACAAGCTCGTCCAAGTTTTCAGCGGGCAGCTTGGCGGCCCGATGGCCGGCCTGGCTCCGATGATCGGCGAGATGCTTGGGGTTGAGCGCGCGGTGATCGAAATCGGCGATGACGGGCTGCGGCATAGTGTCCGCGTCGGGGACGCGATCGACTTCGAGGTCGAGGACATCGTGCCCTTCGGTGTGGAGACCGGTGAGCCGGTGCGATTCGCCGGGATGTTCCACCCGGTTGGCTCAGATCTGACAATGGCCGAGGCGAAGCGGTCGCACATCAACGCCTTCGGCATCCAGTACACGGGCAAGACCGGGCTGTCGAAGTCAGACTTCTCCTGGGCTGGCTGAGCCGGTGACCGCGGTCGCGCCGCCGCCCCCGCCCGCGCGGACAAGTCGCCGTCCCGTCGTAGCTGCACGCACCCAGCTCGGATTCGTGGCCGCTCTGCTTGCGCTGGCGGGCTTTGGTTGGTGGTGGTCGGTCAAGCAGATGCGCGGGATGGACAATGGCCCGTGGACAGGACTCGGCAGCTTCGGCTGGTTCATCGGCGTGTGGGTCGTCATGATGGCGGCGATGATGTTTCCGTCGGTGGCCCCGACGGTTGCGTTGTATTCGCGCATGACGACCGGGCGATCGCGACTGGCGCCGCTACTGTTTCCAGCCGGCTATCTCGTCACGTGGGCCGCAGCCGGAGTCGTCGCCTTCGCGGTCGGGGTGGCCGTTAGCCACGCGGCGGGTGGTGGGCTGGCATGGCGACACGCGGGCCGTGCCTTGTCAGGAGCGACGCTCCTAGTCGCGGCGCTGTACGAACTGACACCGCTCAAGGACGTCTGCCTCGGCAAGTGCCGTAGCCCGCTGGGTTTCCTCCGCGGGTCGTGGCGCGATGCGCTGGGGCGCCCTGCGCATGGGGGCAAAAAACGGCGCCTGGTGCGTCGGTTGCTGCTGGGCGCTGATGGCTTCACTGTTCGCATTAGGCGTCATGAGTGCCACTTGGATGGCAGTTGTCGCGGGCCTCATCGCCGTCGAGAAGACCCTCCCGTGGCGCCGTTTCGCGACCTACGGGACGGCAGCCGTCCTGCTCGCACTCGGTGTGCTGCTGCTCGTCGCGCCGGCTGCGATCCCGGGCCTGACATCCCTGGCAATGACCTCATGCTCGTGACTGTGCCGATGGGGTCGCAATGAAGCGTCCCGGGACGTTCCTACGGTGCGTCAAGGTGCCTGCGTCGAGTGCTTCATGTCGGCGGTGACGGTTCGGTAGAGCCCAGGCGAGATAGCGACTGGTGCAGCGATGGCCGCATGCTTGGTGTTGCCGTCGGCGGTGCGACGGGTTCAGTTAGCCAGGCATGGGCGGGCTCGGTCAAGCCCACCCATGACGCCTTCGTTGTGTCGGATCGCGCTACCCGCAGGTAAGCCTCATGGTGTCGAAGTCGACCGTCACGACACCGTTCGCGTTCAGCGCGAAATGTTGCACTTCGTGAGCGGTGATGGTCGAGCCGTCCGAGCCCGTCAATGTGATCGTCAACGTGAAGGTGTTGTTGGAGTTCCTCTCATTCAAGTTGAAGTTTCCCCACAGGGTGAGATGCCCTGTGTAGGTCACGCCGTTGCTGTCGAGGATCGTGACCTTGCCGGTCTCGGTGAACGTCGCCCA
>JBDTYE010000022.1:0-23926 GCA_040005895.1 Actinomycetota bacterium
GTCCATGGCACCGCAGGGTCTGGATCATTGCTACGTGGCCGGTGGTATCCCGGGTCTCTACCTCGTGGTCGCGCCCGAAGTGCGCTCGGGGGCAAACCCCGGGATGTCGTCAAACACACGCAGCCACCGCGGACCGAACGTACACCGGCCGGGGACCACGTGCGCTTCGATCGCCCGCGAGAACACCTTGGTTCTCAGCATCAGGTTCACCGCAGTGATTTGAGGGCGCTGAACGAACTAAGTCTTCGACAGCGGGGTACTCGGATCAGCCCCCGCTGCGTCTGGGGCGGCTCTACGGGCGAACCATTGGGCTACGAGTACGTCGGTGGATGAGTGGGCGACGATCGACGCGGTGATGACTGTCGCGATCAGCGCGAACAACTCCGTTGACCGAGCCGTGGTGCTCTCCAGAATGAGCAACCCGTACACCACCGACGCGAACCCCTTGGGTCCGAACCACGATGCGGCAGCGCGTTCGCGCCAGTCCACCCCGCTCGCTATGAGCGATATCTGTATGCCGACGGGGCGGGCGACCAGCAACGCGGCAGCCGCGAATACGAAGCCGCCGATCGAGATCGTGTGCACCATCTGCGTGGTGAGCACCGTGCCGAAGATCATCACCGCGGCCAGCTTGAGAAGCTCGGAAAGGAGTTCACCGAACTCCCCAAAACTGTCTCGCGCCTGCGGACTGAGCGCCGCGACGGTGATCCCGGCTGTGAAGGCCGCGAGGAACTCGTTCGCTTCTGTCAGCCGGCACAGGGCGAAGACAATCACTGCTATTGCGAAAGCGTTCAGCGGCGCGTATTGCGCGGTTGACGCAAGCCAACTCCGCCGCTCGAGCGCGATCGCGATCATCGGCACCACGAACCCCACGCCGACTCCCAGCAGGAGTTCGGCGACGAGGTGGGGGGCGTGGACAGCTTTGCGGTCGACGACCGCAATGAGTACCAGGACCACCGGTAGCGCCAACCCGTCGTTGAGGCCGCTCTCGACGTTGAGCAGATGCCGGAGCCGATGCGGAATTTCCTTGCGCCCGACGATTGCCGCGGAGAAGACGGGATCGGTTGGTGACAAAACCGCGGCTACCAGCGAGGCCGGTCCCCAGGGCAGTCCGACAAACGAATGCGCAAGCACCGCGAGTGCGCCGAACGTCAACGGCATTCCTAGAAGCAACGCCCTACCAGGAAGATGCCAGGCGCGTCGCAGATCGCCCGCGTCGATGCGCAGCGCATCAGTGAACAGCACACTGAACAGCGCAAGCACGGCGAACTCGCGCACGACCGGATCGCGCACGTCCATATCGACCGCATGGAACCCCAAGGATCCGAGAGCAATACCGCCGGCGAGGAACAGGATCGTGGTCGACAGCACACTGCGATGCGCCAACGCCGATACCAGCACGGCGGCCAGCAGTATCACGCCGAAGGCGAGGACCAGGGTCACGCGCCGAGCCTAAGCCCGCGACGACTCGGTAACCTGCGTACGCGAATGCGATGACCAACAGCGACATCTCCGACAACGTCGCCGAGATCCATTTGCCTACCCCCGACCTGTGTGGTGCACCTGGTCCGGAACAGCGTTCGCTAAAAGATCAGCCTTGGAGGGACGGACCGAAGCGTTTGGCGAACGCGCGACGCACTTGGTCGATGTCGGCGGGGAGGAGGTCCGCGGTCTCGCAGGCGGCGACGATGAATCGTGCCTGTTCGGCGAGGAGCTCGATACAGTCGTCGAGGCGGCGCGCGCTCAGCGATTCCTTCAGCAAGTGCAGTGCCTCGAGCAGGTAAATACAAACGGCGGGGTGTGCTGCCGCCGCCCGGCGGATCTCGTCAAACGTGAGGGCGACGAGATCAGCGTGGGTGGGTTGTTGAAGGACAACAAGTTGCTGACCGTCGGGTCCGTGTTGCAGCTGCGGCGGCGGGTCCCGTCGGAGTAGTTCGGCGAGGACCGCGGTGGCGTGGAAGATGGCGTCCTGGGCGGTCGTGGGGTCGTTGATGCCGGGTGACAGCGCTTTGAGGGCGACGTCGGCGAGCTGGCGTAGCCCATAGGAGACGTCTTGTTGCATGGTGCGGGTGTTGCCGATCGCTATCGCGTTGCGGATACGTCGCTCGATGTGGGCCGGATCAGGCGGTGGCGGCGACAGCGTGCAGAGCGGTGTTCCTTCGATCGCGTAGCGGCCCGGGAACGTGTCGAGCTGCAATATTGACGCAGCAGGTGCGCAGCGAAGGAGCGCTTCGCGGTCGATCTGCTGCACCCAACCACTGCGATCGAAGCGAACTACCCAATACGGCCCGCTGAACGCTGGTGCCGGGCTGTCTTGGCGGTTGGGGTCGGCCGGGTTCCACTCGGCGCGCGCGTGGCCGATGGCCTCGCGACGTACACGTTCGAGGATCTCGCTGACGTCCATGGTGTGCGCGCTGTGGTTGATGAACGCGACGATGGCAAGGATCGTGCCAATACCGAGCAGTACAGCGACCGCGACTGAGAGGTTCGGGACGACGGCCCGGCCGCTGTCTTCGAGGGGGGACCGGACCGAGCGGAGCACGATTACGCAGAAGGTGAACGTACCGACGACAAGGGCCATGACCCGCTTGTTGAACGGGTCCCGGAACAACGTGTGCACCACGCGGGGCGAGTACTGGCTCGAGGCGAGCTGGATGATCAGCAGCGAGATGGAGAAGGCGATGCCGGCAAAGGTGATGGTGGCGCCCGCGATGGTGCTCAGCACAGCCCGGGCGCTGGCGACCGTCGAAGTCAACCCGAGCGGCAGTGTGGTCTGCTCGCCGAGGTGCCGGTCAATGGCCAAACCGAGGAAGCCGGCGAGGACGGCGGCGACGACCGCGAACATCGGGACGAAGAACAGGCTAGCCCGGAGCCGCTCGGCCAACACGCTGAGTCGCAGTCGCACGCCATCAGTATGACGACCCCGACCTGGTCGTGAGGCGGTCTGAGGATGCTCGGGATACGCTCGGGGCTCAGCGTTCCCGCCCGGACCCGCGTTCGCTGCTGTGCCTTCTGAGACCGCTTCGGGAGGAAAACCGGTGTGGAGCGTCCCGCTTCGGCCGAGGTTTTGCCGTCCACAGCGGTGGGATCCGAAGCGCTGTGCTCAACACGTGGAGGGCAACATGACGACAACAGGAGACAACGGGCCGGCGAGCCAGCCGCCATCGCGCCGGGCCTTGGCCGATGACCTTCGTTCGATCGAGAAGCGCCGACCGTTCCGGTGGGGGCTGCTCGTCGGGGCGCTGGCCACAGTCGCAGCGGCATTACTGATCGTGCAGAACGGACACTCGACCGGCGTTCGGTGGTTGTGGTTCAGCTTCGAGATGCCCCAGTGGCTGCTGTTGGTAGTGACGCTTGTCATCGGTGGGGTCGTCTGGGAGGCCGCCAAGTTAGCCTGGCACCGCGCCCGGTCTCGCGCCGCGGACCGCCAGCAGACCCTCGCCACCGCCCGGCGACGGCTGGGGCGCAGCTGATTCGATCGCCGACCAGTCCGAAGCGCATTGCCGGACGGCGGACGAGAGTCCCAGCGATGAGCGCGCACAAGGACCGCTGCGCGCGTCAGCCGTGGTAGCCGGACCTGTTCTGGACAACATGCGCGCTCCGGTGGCGCAGATGCATCGCGCCGCGTTCCCGCGGTCAAGCGGCACTTCCCCGATGATCGGGAAGGTGAGCATTCGTCTTCTACCGGATTTCTACCGGACGGGTAGAAACCGGTCGGTTCTGACCGGCCCACATCGACACGGGAAAGCGCAAAAGCCCAGGTCAGACGGCATAAAACGGTGGGCCGCAACACGATCTGGCACCCGTTTGACGAGAGTTCAACTCCCCCCTCGCCCACCCGTAGGCAGACGAAAGCCCCAGGTCAGTGGACTGGGGGCTTCGTCGCCGTCGTACCGACCTCGATAGGGCGCAGTTCACCATTGGTCGCTGTCGAGCGGTACCAGGACCTGGCATTCGCGACATCGTGGGACGGCGCCCTGCGGCCACGGCTGGTCGAACGGGTGGAGCGGACCGCGATATCCGCAAGCGGTGTAGCCCAAGTCGTTGACGGCATGGCAGGTGCCGTCCGGCACTTCTTCGGTACGTCGCGCGCGCAGCCATCTCCGGCGCGGCCCGGAACTGTCCAGGCGCCTGGTGTGCTCGGCCGCGAGTCTGTACTGAGTCACGGTCTAAAACGGTACGGCGCCGGTCGCGGTTCTGGCCAGTGTGGATCAGTTCGGTGCCACCGAGGACCACGTTCACCGGTCCTGTTGCCCACCCACCTGATCGTTACCAACGGCGCGGGCCGGTGCCGAGGGTGAGACGGAATCGGTTGCGCGTCTTGCCTGAGACAGCGTGCTGGGGTAGCAAGGGCGCATGGCCGGGCCTGTTGTTGCGCAGCACGGCACCGGGTCACCGGACATCCAGATCCAGCTGCTGGGCGGGTTCTCGGTACGACGCGACGGCAGCCCGGTGCCCGAAACCGCCCTCGCGAACAAGCGCGCACGTACCTTGCTCAAGCTGCTCGCGATCGAGCGCGGCCGGCACGTTTCGTCAGACCGGATCGCCGAAATGCTGTGGGGTGACGACCCCCCGCAACGTCCGGCGGACAACATTGCGGTGCTCGTCAGCAGGTTGCGCCGGGTGCTCGGTGCAGACGCGATCGTCGGCGGTCGGCACGGCTACGCGCTCGCCGGGGTTCCTGTCGTGCGGCTCGACCTGGTCGAAGCGGAAGAGATGGTCGCTGAGGCAGAGTTCAGGCTTTCCTGCTCCGAACCGGCTCTCGCGGCCACCGCCGGTACCGCGGCGCTCGGCCTGCTCGGCACCGGCGCCATCCTCCCCGGCGAGTACGCGGATTGGCTCGAGCAGGCGGTGACGGAGGCCTCCGACCTGTTGACGCGCGCGCGTCATGCGGTGGCCGAGGCGAGTTTGCAGAGCGGCGATCCGGCGACCGGACGGACTCACGCACTTGCGGCGCTCGAGGCCGACGCGATCGACGAGCCGGCGGTTCGGCAACTCATGCGAGCGCACTTGCAACTCGGTGAGCCGGCGCGCGCGCTGGCGGCGTACGAGTCGCTGCGCGGTGCGCTCGCCGACTCGCTCGGCGTCGACCCGGCCCCGGAAACTCGCGACGTGCATCTCGCAGTGCTGCGTGAGCGCCAGCCGGCGTCCGGCGCGGCGGCCACCGGCGCCGCCGGTAAAGCACGGCGGCGCAAGGGTTCATCGGGCCGGGAGGACTCAGGTTTCGTCGGTCGGGAGGCCGAGCTTGCGCAGCTCACCGGCCTGTGGTCCGAAGCGGCCGCGGGCATGCCGTCGCTGGTGCTCGTGGCAGGCGAAGCCGGCATCGGGAAAACCCGGCTGGTCACTGAGCTGAGCCGCGTTGCCGAGACGACCGGCGGCGTCGTACTCAGTGCTCGGTGTTACGAGACCGAACGATCGCTCTTCCTGCAGCCGGTTATCGACGCGCTCGAGCCCGCGGTTGCCGCGATGACCGCGCCGGCCTTGCGCGATCTGGTCGCCGAACGGACCGTGGCGCTGGCGACGTTGTTCCCGCAGCTCGTCGAGTTGCTCGGGGCGCAGACGCAGGCGCACGAGCGCGGCAGCGCGGACAACGAGCGCCGGCAGTCGTACGACGCCGTGACCACGCTCCTGACCGGACTGTCTCGCCGGAAACCGGTGCTGCTGATCCTCGACGACGTGCAGCATGCAGGACTCGCGACCATCGAACTCCTGCACTACGTGGCGCGGCATTCCAGGACCGCGCGGCTGCTCGTCGTCGCAACCCTGCGAGCCGAGGAAGGGCGGGACGCCGCAGCCCGGCTGGCCGAGGTGGCGCAGCTACTCGAACTCGGTCCGCTCTCGACCGACGACGTCGCGAGGCTGGCGGACAGAGCGGGACTTGCAGACTCAGCCCAGAGCATCATGGCCGGCACCCAGGGCCATCCGCTGTTCGTCGTCGAGACGATCCAGGGTTTGGCGGCAGGCGACACCGGGATCCCGTCGTCGCTGCGGCAGGCGATTCTCGCCCGCGTCGCGCGCACCGGCGCCGAGGCGGAAACCTTGCTGCGGGCGGCGTCTGTGCTCGGTACGTCGTTCGAACCGCAGGTTGTCGCCGGACTGTTGCAACTGTCCGCACCGGATGCCGCACGACGATGCGAACAGCTGCTGACCACCCGCCTCGTCGTGGTGGCCGGCCGGTCGTACGAGTTCGCACACGACCTGGTGCACGAGGTGCTCTACGCAACGACCCCGCCACCGACGCGGCTGGCCTATCACCGCGCGGCGGCTGACTTACTCGCCGACCGGCCGGAGGCGGCGGCCGCGCATGCGGCGGCCAGTGAGGACTGGCCGAGGGCCGGACGTGCCTGGCTGCTGGCGGCTGAGCAAGCCGTCACGAGGTACGCCGGCGCCGACGCCGAGCGCCTGCTCGGCCGCGCCCTCGATGCCGCGGAAAAGGCCGATGACACCGAACTGCGCGCCCGGGTGCTCGTCGCCCGTGGACGGGTGCGCGAGGTCCTGGCGTCGTACGCCGACGCCGAGACTGACCTGCGGCAGGCCGTCGTACTCGCTGATCTCGCCGGTGACCACCGGGTGAAGATGCGGGCGCTGCGACTACTCGGCGGTGACGTGCCGGTGGCGGGTGGGCAGCTGATCAGCGCGTGTCTGCCGCCGTTGTACGCAGCGCTCGCGATCGCCGAGTCGCTCGCCGACCGCGCAATGGAAGCCGACGTGCTCGCGCGGCTCGCGGTCCTCGCCGTCAACGAGTTGAAGTTCGTCGACGGCGTAGCCCTGGGGGCTCGGGCACTCGCCGCGGCGCGCGCGTCTGGCGATTCCCACACGCTCGCTGTGGCGCTGGACGGCGCCAAGGTCGGCTACGCCTATCTCGGGGACATCGACCGGCTCGCCCCGATCGTGTCCGAGCTGGAAGTGCTGGTACGCCGCTCGGGCGACGCCTTCCTTTTGCACTGGGCGATGTGCGAGTCGGCCTTCATCCCGATGGCGCGCGGGCAGTGGGACCAGGCGACGGCGCTGATCGGCGAAGCGCAGGAGTTGGGCCGGCGCAGCGGCTGGCTGTCCTCTCAAGGCTGGTTCGAAGCCCACCTCGGCTGGATCGCGCGGCTGCAGGGAAACCACGCTGAAGCGATCGAGCACGGCCGCCGGTCGCTGGCCTCGAGCGCCGAGAAGCGGCACACCTGGTGGGACGCGTTCGGCCGGGCGATGCTCGCCATCAGCCTCGCGGAGACGGGCGCAACGGAGGAGGCGACGACGCTGCTGCGCGAGGGCCTCGAGCTCGCCGAACACGGTGGCACGGCGGCGTACCGGTTGCGCTGTCTGGCGGCCCTCGCGCAGCTCACCGGCGATGACGACCTGCTGGCCGAAGCCGACGCGATGCTGGACGCCGTCTCTACACCGGACGGGCAGGCCTGGCTGCACGGTATCGACGTCTACGTTGCGATCGCCACCGCGCACCTCGGTCGCAGCGCACCCGAACGCGCGAGCGAGGTGATCGCTCCGGCGCTCGATGCGGCCAGAACGACCGGCTCGGTCGCCCCGCTGGCGCAGGCGACACTGCTGCAAGCCCGGATCCGCATCGCTCTCGGCGACCCCGATGGAGCGGACTCACTGCTCGAAGCCGCCGAGTCGCTCGCCGAGAGTTACGGCATGACCTACGTCGCGCAGGCAGCCGCCGCCCTGCGCCACAAAGCCTGACTAGAGCAGCGCAGCGATGCGCGCGGCGGCGCGGGCCGCCCCATCGCTTGCAACCGGCAGGCTCTGCACCGGGCGCCGCAATTCCTCGAGGAGCATCGTTGCCAGCGCGTCCGGCCGCAGGTCGTCGTAGTCGGCGTACCGGCCGGCGCGGTAGCGATCCAGCCGGTGCCGCACATGCACCTGCTGCTCGAAGTGGTTGCGCAGCGGCACGTAGACGAACGGCCGCCGGTTGGCCGCGAGCTCCATAGTGGTCGTGAGGCCGCCCTGCACGACCGCGACGTCGCACACCGCGAGGTGCTTCCACAGGTCGGGCACGAAGGCCCGGACGTCGAGCCCGTCATCGTGCACCTTCAGCGACCGCGGGTCGATGCGAGGTCCGGTCACGACGACCATCCGCAGGTCCGGCAGCACCCGGTGCACTTCCGGGTATGCCGCCGCGACGCGGTTCAGCAGGGACGAGCCGACACCGCTGCCGCCGACTGCCACGATGCAGACGCGTTCATCGTCGCGGTAGCCGAGTTCGCGGCGTACCCCGGCGCGGTCATCGTCGGCGATCGGCTGCAAACCGCTGACGTAGCCGACGAATTCGAAGTTATCCGCGGTCCAGTCCCGGATGTCCGGCAGACCAGCGCCGAACGATTCCGGTACGACGTCAACCGGGTCGCCGACGAACAGCGAAAGGTCGCGTAGCCGCGGGTAGCGGGCAATCTGCTCGATCATCTCGGCGTTGTAGTCCGCGGTGAGCAGCTCCTCGGCCGCGCCTCCTGAGGCCATCGGCAGCCACCCGACGAAGTCGGTCATCCAGACGAACGGCGCCCGCTTCAACTCCGGGTTTTCGTGCAGGTAGTAGTCGGTCTCCCAGGCCTCGTCGCCGATGACGAGGTCGTACGCCGATTCGTCGAGAACGTCGTGCAGCACGCCGAAGTTGGCGCACAGGATCTCGTCCATCCGGCGGTAGGCCTGGAAGACGTGCAGGTCGTGATCCGCGCACTCGTCCTCGATGTGCGCCGACTCGCTGGAGAGCAGCCGGCAGGCCGGATGCACCTGCTCGCCGGCCGACTCGAGCAACGCCGTCACCGGGTGCTGCGTCAGCCAGTCGACCTCGACGTCCGGGCGCCGAGCCCTCAGTTCCTGCGCGATTGCGAGGTCGCGCCGGGCATGGCCCAGACCGATCGGCGACGACAGGTAGAGGACCTTCGGTTGGCGGTCGCGGGCCCTGGTCCACCGGCGGTCGCGCACCGGCGGCGTACCGGCGCCCTGGACCTTCTCGGCGAACTCGTGCAACAGCAGATTGAAGCGGATTGGATCGCGCGCATCCGGCACATGCCCCGATCCTTCGAACAACACGAACTCGCAGCCGAGCGCCTCGGCGAGCCGGCGGCCGGCGCTGACATGGATGATCGCGTCGTTGTCGCCTTGCACGACGAGACACGGGCAACGCACCGCACTAGCGCGGTCGCGGACCTCCTCGGCGGAACCGAGGTATTTGGCGTACTGCGTAAGGACGATCGTCTCGGGATCGGTTTCGTTCAGGGCCCATCCGACGCAGTCCTCGCGCGGCTTAGTCGAGTGCGGCTCGTTAATCACCTGGTTGAAGAAGAACCTCGCGAAGCCCGGCCAGTCGCGCAGCCAGTAGTGCTTGTTGTACTTCGCCCATTCCTCGTCGGTGTCGAGCACGTCCTCGAACGGGTAGCCGATGCGACCGGGTATCGGATCGGCAAGTGGCACGGCGGGCGCGACGAAGACGGCTCCACAAACCCGGTCCGGATATAACGTCGCGATCCGCAACGCGAAGCCGGAACCCATCGAGCAGCCGACCAGCAGTGCCTGGTCAGTCGTGGTGGCATCGAGCACCGCGATCGCGTCGGCCGCGAACTCGTGGTCGGCGTACGCCGCCGGGTCGGACGGCCGGTCGGACTGCCCGCAGCCGCGTCCGTCGAAGGTCACCACGCGGTGATGACGGGCGAGATAGGGGACCGTCATCTTCCAGCGCCGCGACGGGATGATCGACCAGGTGGGCAACAGCAGCAGAGTTGGGCTGCCGCTGCCGAACACCTCGTAGTGCACCTTGACGCCGTCTCTTTCGATGAAGCCGTCGTCCACCGGTTCCATGGCGCGCATCGCCATCACCTCCCACCGACGCGGATCGTCGTACGACGCCATTGCAGTCTCACTGCAACCGGTCTGCAAGCCCCTTGCCGGATGGTCTGCCGCGACAGCAACCACCGCTGAACAAGGAGAGCATCATGGCAATCGACAACGACAAGCTGATGGCATTTCTCGGCCAGTTCGTCGGCGACCTCGGCGCAACGGTCGCCGCGGGGGCCGTCGTCGTCGGCGACCGGGTCGGGTTGTACAAGGCACTCGCGAGCGAGCCGGCGACGGCTGCCGAGCTGGCCGACCGGACCGGCACGGACACTCGATACGTCACCGAGTGGCTGCGCGGCCAGGCGGCCGGCGGCTACATCCAGTACGACGCCGAATCCGACACCTTCTCGATGACCGAGGAGCAGGCGTTCGCGCTGACCGACCCCGACGGCGCGGTGTTCCTTCCGGGCGCCTTCCAGCTGGCTCTCGGGTCGCTGGCTGCGGTGCCGCGGATCGCCGAGGCGTACAAGACCGGCGCGGGCATGGGCTGGCACGAACACGACACCGACGTTTTCGATGGCTGTGAGCGGTTCTTCCGGCCCGGCTACATTGCCAACCTGACAAGCTCGTGGATCCCGGCTCTCGACGGCGTCGAGGACAAGCTGCGCGCCGGAGCGAAGGTCGCCGATATCGGCTGTGGCCACGGCGCTTCGTCGGTGTTGCTCGCACAGAACTACCCCTCGTCGACGGTCGCCGGATCGGACTACCACCAGGGCTCTATCGAGAGTGCGCGCAAGCGGGTCGCCGAGGCCGGCGTTTCCGAGCGGGTCTCGTTCGAGGTCGCGGGAGCGCAGACGTTCAGCGGCTCGGGCTACGACCTGGTCGCGACGTTCGACTGCCTGCACGACATGGGCGATCCGCTGGGAGCGGCGCGCCACATCCGCGAGTCACTGACGGCCGACGGCACCTGGCTGATCGTCGAGCCGTTCGCGCAGGACTCGGTGGCCGGCAACCTCAACCCGGTCGGGCGCGTCTACTACTCGTTCTCCACCTTCCTGTGCGTTCCGAGCGCGCTGTCGCAGCCCGGTGGCTACGCGCTCGGCGCGCAGGCCGGGGAGGCGGCGATCCGCCAGGTCGTCACCGACGCCGGGTTCAGTCGTTTCCGCCGAGCCGCCGAGACGCCGTTCAACCTGGTGTACGAGGCGCGCCCCTGACCCGGACGTGCGCCGATCGACACGGTGATCAGGCGCGCGGCCGGCGTGCGCAAACAGCCACGCCGGCCGTGCGCCTGATCGTTTGCCGCACGTCGGTCTTGCAGGTCCGTCCGACACGGGAAAGCAGTCCTCGCGGAAACAGCTGCATCAGCTGCTGATCTTCGTACTCTGCACAGTGGGTTGATGACTTTCCGTGGAGGCATTCATGGGACACGTCGACGTACCGACGGACGGGCTCACCGAACTGCGCGTTCACGGGGTGAGCGGCACGGCGCCGCAGTCGATGCTCGGACATCCGCTCCCGGAACAGGTTTCCGGGGACGTGCTCGCCGGCTTCTTCCGCCGGCCGCAGTGGTGCCTGCCCACGGACACCTGGGATTGCGAGGTCGAAGGACGCCCCAGCCGGGTCGAGGCCTACTCGTGGGGCGGGCTGACGTCCGGCGGCAAATCGCGGGTGCTCTGGATCCTGCTGTTGCCGTTCGCGCTGCTCAACGCAGCATCGTTCATGCTGCCGCCACGGCCGGACAACGAGTCGGAACACTCCGCTCTCCGGGCCTGGGGGCCGCGGCTGGTGCGCCTCCTCGCGGTGACGGCGACAGTGGCCCTTGTACTCGCGATTGCCGCGGTTTCCATGGATCTCGGCGCCTGGCAGTGCGCCGCCAGCAGGGTCTGCACCGACAATGGTGTCAGCGCGCGCATGGTCGCGATCGCCGGACCCCTCCCCGGCCGCCGGCTTGCGGTGGCTTCGGCGATACCGCTGCTGGTCGTCGCGGGCCTGTGGTACCTCGCGCGACGCAGCTGGAGCCGCTACGAGTCGCGGCCGACCCCCCGGTCGGCGGCGAAGCCGCGGCGGGACGGGCGCACCACTCCGTTGGAAGCGCCGGACTTCTGGTACGGCAAGCACCCCGTCGGCCGGTTGCGCTCGCTGCACATCACGGCCTCGCTGGCGACCGTTTCCGGGCTACTCGCGTACGCCGTGGCGCACGATGACACCCGGTGGCGCGGCCTCGGTCTGACGCTCACCGCTCTGGCCGGCGTACTGGGTATCGCCGCCGCAGTGCTGACCGTGGTTCCCGCTCTCGCCGAGCGGAAGCCGCTCGCGCCGCTGGACATGGGCGACCTCAGCGCTGCCGCGAATCGCACCCGAGGCGGGTTCAGCGCCCGCGCTGTCGCGACCGCGCCCTGGGCGACGATCGCACTCGTCGTGGTGACCTTGATCTACGCCTGGCTCCGGCGCGCCATGCCGACCGGGCACCGACAGTTGCCGGGGCTGCAGTGGCTGTTGGCGTGGTTGTCCAGCGCACAGCTGGTGCTGCTCGTTGCGCTGTTTGTCGTGACAGTTCGAGAGGCCAGGCGGTACGCCGACCGGGCCAGCCTCGCGCTCCGCGGGCTTGCCGCCCCGGTGCTGGCTGGTGCGGGCGTGGTGCTCGCCGGCAATTTGGGTGCCGGCATCTATCAGAAGCTCGCTGACCGGGTCGGCACGCCGGTGGACGTCAGTGTGGCGCGAACCGGCGCGGACACGATCTGGGTGCCGACCGTTTACACGTGGACCGGAGTTGCAGTGACGATGCTCGCCGTCGTCTTCGCGGCCACCGTGATTGGCCTTGTCCTGTGGCTGATGGGCGAAAGCAGGCGCGCCGCGGGTGCGGCGGCGACCGACTACGGCATCACCTCTGAAGTCTTGACCGGCGGCCATCCGGCTGCCGGTGACGAGCAGCTGCTCAGCGCCCGGGGCGTCGTCGGCCGCGTACGGGCGATCGCCCGGGCTCGAGGCATGGCGAAGGCCATCGACAAGGTCGGCGTCATGATGGCCGTGCTCATCGGTGCCGCCGTCCTCGTTCGCGGGCTGGGTGCGATCTGGTACGTCGTCAGCGGCACCGACCGCTGGACCCCCGGGCCGACCTGGGCCTTCTGGGCAGGCAATGCGGCGGGCGCATTCGTTCTCGCGTTGCTCACGCTGGGCTACTACGCCTACAAGAACCCCACGCTGCGCCGCAGCGTCGGCATCATCTGGGACCTCACGACCTTCTGGCCGCGGACCGGACACCCGCTCGCGCCGCCCTGCTACGCCGAGCGCACCGTGCCGGACATCGTCGACCGGATCGACACGTTGACCAATGACGACGCCGGAGCAGTCGTCCTCTCCTCGCACAGTCAGGGCACGGTCATCGCGGCCGCAACGATGCTGGCGCTGGACGACGACAGCCGGAGCAAGGTCTTTCTGCTCACCTACGGCTGCCCGCTCGACCGGCTCTATGCGCGCTTCTTCCCGCAGTACTTCGGCCGCCCGGTCCTCGATCGCCTGCGACAGCTGGTGCGCCGCGACATGACGACCGGTTCGGTCTACTGGCACAACCTCTACCGGCAGACCGACTACGTGGGTGCCCATGTGTTCGAGCCGTCCCGGGCCGGCTGCGGTCAGGGCGCGCTGGCGGTGGTGGACGAGGAATTCTGCGACCCCGTCATCTTCGGCCGGCTGCGAGGCGAGCCGTCCTTCGAGCCGATCTTCAGGCACTCGGACTACTGGGACGACCCGCACTTCGCCGAGGTGGTGCGCGCGGCGGAATCGGTCCTCGCCAAGTCGTTGCCGCCGCTGGTGCCCACGGCACAGCAGGGCTCCGTCGCCGTGCCGAAAGACGCCGGGTAGTCGCGCCCTCAATTCCTTAGGCCGGCTCCGTCACGGTTTCGTCACGGGCGGGCGCGGGCGGAACCGTGGCACCTCGGCCCGCGTCACACCTGCACCCGACGACGAACGAGGTGCGCGATGAGACGAATTCTCGCAGTGGCAGTGGCAGCGGTGGCGGCGGCGGTGACGAGCGCAGGGCCTGCGCTCGCCTGCGGAGGTCTCATCGGTCCGAACGGGGCGGTCAACCTGACGCGTACGACGACGTTCGCCGGCTACGCGAACGGCGTCGAGCACTACGTCACCGCCTTCAACTTTGCCGGTGGCACAGGCAAGGTCGGGTCGATAACGCCACTACCCGGCGTACCGACGAAGGTCGAACGCGGCGGCGACTGGACGCTGCAGCGCCTCGTTCGCGAGACGACGCCGATCCGCGAATTCGCCGCAGCTGAGTCCGCCTCAGCATCTTCAGCCCCGGCCGCCGGCCAAGCCGAGGTGCTCTTGACTGCGCAGGTCGACGCGCTCGACATCACGGTGCTGAAGGGCAACGGCGACGAGGTCGGCCGGTGGGCGAAGCAGCACGGATTCCGGCTCCCGCCCGATTCGCCGGAGGTGCTCGACTTCTACGCGCAGCGCAGCCCGATCTTCATGGCGGCCGCTTTCGACGCCGACCGTGCGAAGGCCCGCGGCCAGCGGGTCGGCGACGGTACGCCGCTGCACCTGACCATCCCCACGAGCCAGCCGTGGGTGCCGTTGCGGATCCTCGGCCTCGGCAAGCTGCCGACTGCTCGCGTCGACGCGGACGTCTATTTGCTGACCGAACACCGTCCCGCGATGCTGCCGGCGCCCGATCCGGTGTCGAACGACGGCTTCGGACCGCAGGACCTGCCCTTCAGCGCAGCGGTGCCATCATCGCCGCCCGGCCTGGTCCTGACCTACGACCAGCGGGCGAACGACCAGCTCTTGCAGGACCTGCACGACGACAAGTCGGGTTCTTGGGTGCCCCTGCAGAACATGTGGTTGTCCAAGGTGGTCGTACAGGAGACTGCCGGCGCGCTCAAGTACGACTTGGCGCTCGACCAGTCAGGCGCGGGCAAGCCTTCCGTCGAAGCGGCCGGCTACACCGTCAATGGGCTGCGCCCGCCGACCGCTCTGCCCAGTTCCGAGCCGACGTCGCAGCAGCCGTCGACCACTGAGCCCGCGGTCGCATCGGCCGGACCCGCGTCGCGCGCAGTGGCCGACTCGGGGAAAGGCCACCACCTACCGTTCCTCGTGATCATTCTGCCACTGGCGCTTGTGGTTCTCGCCGGAGGCGTCGCGGTGGGGATGAGCGGACGTCGTACGCCATGAACGCCTTGCAACGTATGGGATTTCTCGCGGCAGCGGGCATCGCGCTAGCGGCGTCGTCCGGCTGCTCGCGGGGAATCGCCGATGCGTCCACACCGCTGACGATCGACGTGCGCATGCACTTCTCGAAGTTCCTGCCCGGCTCGCTGACCGTGCCGGCCGGCCGGCCGATCCGGTTCGTCGTGCACAACGACGACTTCCTCGACCATGAGTTCATCGTGGGGGATGCCGACATGCAGGCCAGGCACGAAGCCGGCACCGAGCCGCACCACGGCGCGCGGCCGACGGAGATCGACGTACCTGCTGGGGAGACCGTGTCCACGGTTGTGACCTTCGAGCGGCGCGCCGGGCTCAGCTATGCCTGCCATGCGCCGGGCCACTTCGCGTACGGGATGTTCGGCGCCCTGACCGTCCGCTGATCCGACCGTGCGGATTTGCCGCTGACTCGACCCATCGCGTCGGTTACCGTGAAACCGAGGTCGCGGCGGCGCGGCCGGCCAGGAGGGCGGGGTCCGTTGCTGCGACGTCACGCCCGCAAGGTCGGCGTCTTCGTGGTCGGTTGGCTGATAGTCGTCATCGGCCTCGTGCTGGTGCTGCTGCCGGCGCTCGGCTGGGCGATCGTCTTCGTGGGGCTCAGCCTGCTGGCGACCGAGTTTGCCTGGGCCGCAGTGCTCACGGAGTGGGTACGGAAGAAGCTCTCGGCCGGGATGCACAAGACGCAGGCCTGGCGGGCGGCACGCCGCCGCCGGCGGCTCGGCGTCGTTGACGAGGTCGTGGACGACGTGCTCGAAGAAGTCGATCGTGCCTGAGCTGCCTGAGGTCGAATCGCTGGCCCGCTACCTGTCGGAACGGATGATCGGCCGCCACGTGGCTGGGCTCGAACTGGCCAGCATCGCGGCGCTGAAGACCTACGACCCGCCGCCGATGGCACTCGCCGGCCTCGAAGTGACCGGCATCGGCCGGCGTGGCAAGTTCCTCTACTTCGACGTCGACGGCGTGTTCTTCGCATTGCACCTGGCGCGGGCCGGCTGGCTCCGGTGGTACGACGAGTTGTCGCCCAAGCCACCACGACCGGGCGGCCCGATCGCGTTGCGGCTGCGGCTGGCCGAAGGCGGCGGCTTCGACGCGACCGAGGCCGGCACGAAGAAGGGTCTGGCGGCGTACGTCGTCCGCAAGCTCGACGACGTACCCGACATCGCCGGTCTTGGCATCGACCCGCTGGATCCGGCTTTCGACGTCCCGACGTTCGCTGCGATGGCGCGGGAACGCCGGAGCCAGATCAAGGGACTGCTGACCGACCAGTCGACAATCGCCGGCGTCGGCAACGCCTACTCCGACGAGGCTCTGCACGTCGCACGGCTCTCGCCCTTCAAGACGGCAGCAACGCTCACCGACGAGGAGGTCGCGCGCCTGCACGACGCGGTCGTGGCAGTGCTGGCCGACGCAGTCGAGCGGTCGAAGGACACGCCGGCTGGGGAGCTCAAGAGCGAGAAGAAGAGCGGCTTGCGGGTGCACGGCAAGACCGGTCTGCCCTGCCCAGTCTGCGGCGACACAATCCGTGAGGTGTCGTTCGCCGACAAGTCGCTGCAGTACTGCCCCACCTGCCAGACCGGCGGCAAGCCGCTCGCCGACCGGAGGTTGAGCCGGCTGCTGAAGTGACACTGCTGCCGTGAATGGCAGAATCGGGACATGCCGATTCCCTCAGTGCGTGTCACCGAACTGTCCGGTTCCGAGTTCCTGCTCGATGTACGTGAGGCGGATGAATGGCAGGCGGGTCACGCCGAGGCCGCGTCGTTCGTGCCCATGAGCGGGCTGATTGCACGGCTCGAAGAGGTCCCGAAGGACACCGACGTGGTCGTCGTCTGCAAGAGCGGCAGCCGATCGGCCCAGGTCACGGCCTACCTCAACCAGAACGGCTGGACGGCCCGCAACCTCGATGGCGGCATGCACTCGTGGGTTGACGCGGGTCACCCGATGATCAGCGAGGACGGTTCGCCACCGCGGGTCCTGTGACCGCCACCTAGGGTGGCTACTTGACGATCAGCGCGGTCACCATGCCGAACATCCCGGTCGAGGTCTCGGCGTGCGCCAGGATATGGCAGTGCCAGGCCCAGATGCCGGGCTGGTCTGCAGTGACGACGACCGTGTAGCGCTCGCCCGGCGCCACGTTGATCGTGTCGGCGCGGTAGGGCATCGGCAGCGGATAGCCGTCCTTGGCCACCACGAGTTGCGCGAACCCGTGCAGGTGCATCGGGTGGAT
Source organism: Actinomycetota bacterium (assembly GCA_040005895.1). Lineage (GTDB taxonomy): Bacteria > Actinomycetota > Actinomycetes > BP-191 > BP-191 > JBDTYE01. The sequence goes on from JBDTYE010000022.1 coordinate 17,222, forward strand.
CATCATGCCTTCGTTCAGGTAATGCATCTCGAACGAGTCGCCCTTGGCCACGACGATCGGCGCGGTTGCGGGGAACGACTTGCCGTCGAGGGAAAACCCGATGGGGCCGGAGTCGTTGAGCATCATCGTGTGGACGCTGGACACGTGCACGTCCTTCGGCAGCGCAACGTCACCGACGAGGAAGGCTCCCGCGAGACCGGCCGGCACCTGCACCTGGCCGTCCTGGTGCGAGTGATACATGCCGACCGCGGGCTCGGTCATCGTGAACTTGTACGTGAAGGTCTCGCCCGGCTTGATCGGAGCCTGGGTGATGTCCGGTACGCCGTCCTGCGAGTTGGGGACGCGCACCCCATGCCAGTGAATCGAGGTCGACATCGCCATCTGGTTGGTCAGGACGACCTCAACCTTGTCGCCCACCTCGACCTTGATCGTCGGGCCGGGAATCTGGCCGTTGTATGCCATTGCGTCGACGATCTTGCCCGGTTCCACTTCCCATTTGATGTCGCTCGCGGTCAGTTCGAACCGCTTGGTGCCGTCGGCGAGCACCGTCGGCTTGAGCAGCTGAGCACCGACGCCGGCCGTCTTGGCCGGGAAAGCCTTGGTGCGCGTCGCCATTGCGGCGTCGTGCGCATTGTTGTCGGGCATTGCGGTGGCTGAAGGTGACGCCGCCGGCGCCGCGGCGGGTGCCGCAGCGCTCATGGACATGCCTGGCATGTCGGCCATCCCCGACGCACTGGGGTGCGCAGAGGCGGCGGCACTGGCGGAGGGCGGAGCCGCAAGTGCAGCATGCGTGGAGCCACCCGGCTGGCCGGCGACGATGATGGCGACCGCGGCGAGGGATGCGACGGCGCCTGCGGCAGTGAACAGGACAGCGGGCTGGCTCGGCATCATGCTCCAGGGGTTGTGCGGGAATGTCCCCTGACTTTCGCCGACCGGGGCATGTCCTGACAGGGCAGGTGGTCGGCGAGGATGCGGACTTAGGTCCCTTCTTCCTTGCGCTGGACCGGCCGACCTGCAGCCTGGCGCAACAGCTCACGGACCTCGCTGTCGCTGGTGGCGGTGAAGTCGGCGTACCACTGGCTCACAGCGCCGAATTGCCGCGCGCGGACGAGCACCACGACTTCCTGAGCGACGTCGGCGAGCCCGCTCGCCGCGTCGCGCGGCGCCACCGGAATCGCGGCGACCACCCAGGCCGGCTGTTGCCCGGCGATGGCGGTCAGGGCGGCGCGCATGCTCGCCCCGGTGGCGAGCCCGTCATCAACCACGATCACGCAGCGCCCCTCGACGATGGGTGATGGTCCGACGCGGTAGGCGGCGAGCCTGCGGTCGAGTTCCCGCGACTCCCTCGCGATCAGCTCCTCCAATGCCTCGTCGTCAACACCGACTGCGGCAGTGGGATTCATCACGACGACGCCGCCAGGCGCGATCGCTCCGATGGCGAGTTCGGGTTGCCGGGGGTGACCGAGTTTGCGAACGACGTACACGTCGAGGGGCGCGCCCAGCGCGGTCGCCACCTCGTAGCCCACGGGTACGCCGCCGCGCGGCAACGCCAGGACGAGCAGATCGGACCGGACGGCGTACGCCGACAACGCCTCTCCCAGCAGGCGGCCGGCGTGCCTGCGGTCGGGGAACGCGCGCCCGATCAGTGGCCCTCCAGCCCGCCTGCCAGATCGGACCAGATGTCCTCGACGTGCTCGATGCCGACCGAGAGGCGCAGCAGGCCGGGCGGTACGTGCTCGTCCCCGACCCAGCGGCTGCGCCGGTCGATCGTGGTCTCGAGGCCGCCGAGACTGGTCGCGTCGACCACGAGCCGCAACCGGGCGGTGAAGGCGTCGGCCGTTTCAGCGTCGGCGAGTTCGAAACTGAGCATTGCGCCCGGCCCGGACATCTGCCCGGCGGCGATGTCGAAACCGGGGTGCCCGCTCAGACCCGGGTAGTGCACGGCCCTGACCGCGGGGTGCTCCTGCAGCCGGGCCGCCAGTACGCGGGCGTTCGCCTGAGCTTTCTCCAGTCGCAGCGGCAGGGTGCGCAAGCCCCGCAGCGCCAACCACGTTTCCATCGGTCCCGGGATGCCGCCGTGCAGCGTGCGCCGCGCCTTCAGACGGTCGAAGAGCGCGTCGTCGCGGGTGATCGCGGCCCCGAAGATCAGGTCGGAGTGGCCGCCGATGTACTTGGTGACGCTGTGCACGACGACGTCGGCGCCCAGCTCGAGCGGGCGCTGCAGCACCGGCGTCGCAAACGTGTTGTCGACCACGGAGAGAGTGTCCCGCTCGTGAGCGGCGAATAGCAGCGCCCGCAGATCCGCTATCTCCAGCAGCGGGTTGGTCGGCGATTCGACCAGCAGCAGCGCGGCGCCGTCGAGCGCCGCAACGGTCTCGGGCGTGTCCGTGATGTCGACGGCGCGCATCTCGACGCGGCCGCGGGTCTGCAGATCGGCAAGCAACAGCCGGGTCCCTGTGTACGCCGAGCGCGGCACCACGACGACGGCAGCGACCGGCAGCATCTCGATCACCGCCGCGATCGCGGCCATCCCGCTCGCGAACGCCAGCGCCCGGCCGCCCTCGAGCGCGCCGAGCGCTTCCTCGAAGGCCGACCACGTCGTGTTGCCCGCGCGCCCGTAGTTGTAGTCAGGGTGGCCGCTGCGGAAGGTCGCGGAGAAGGAAACCGGAGGAGTGAAGGGAGCCCCGGGTCCTTCCGGTCGCGCCACGCTGACGGCAACGGTCTCGATGTGCAGTGGCGGTTCGGTCACTGGATTCCTTCCGGGCGGGCGTTGCCTGGCTGAACGTATCGCCCTGTTTCCCGCGACCGTGCAACCTTTTGCGGGCGCCAGCGGCTCGTAGCGGAAGGTGCGAGTCGTTCGCGTCACGAACAATCGCCACCGGCGATTCGAGGGAGTGCGTCGTGCGAAGGTTCCGCAGGAGCTGGCCGGCACTTTCTTTACTCGCCGTGATGGCAGCTGCACTCATCGCCCGGGTGCCGACGGCGGCCGCTGCCGCGACACAACCGGAAATCTTGTTCGTCCGGACGTTCGCCGGCAACGTTGCTGGCACCGTCTACGCAATCCCCTCAGGGGGAGGCGCGCCGATGCCGTTCACCGTCCGCGCCAAGTGCCCGTGTCTATCGGCGACGACTGGCTATGACCCAGTGAGCAACACCGGTGACGAAACACTGACAGGCGCCGCGAGTCCCGCGATCGCACCTGATGGCTCACAGCTGCGCTATGAGACGGTTGACTCTCCGCTGCGGCGCCAGCAGTTCTCCATGATGATCATCGCCAACCTCGACAAGGTCGATGACGTGATCGGTTTCGACCAGGGAGTCTTCGCCCAGACGTTTTCCCCTGACAGCAGCACCGTGGCGTTCACCAAGTTGCGGCGGGGTTCGACAGAAACCGACATCTGGACGGTCGGCAGGAGCACTCGCTTCTCGGGCACCGGCGAGAGCATTGTCACGACGAGCGCCATGTCCCCCGCGTATTCGCCAGATGGGACACGCATCGCATTCATCCGGGTCGCGACCGGCATTCGCGATGGACTTTGGATCATGAATGCGGACGGCACCGGTGCGGCCCGCGTCAGTGGGCCGGTTGACCCCATGGATCCGCAGTGGTCGCCGGACGGCTCAACGCTTGCGTACGTCGATGCCGGCACGGCCAGCCCGGGAATCTACCTCGTGCCACCGCAGGGTGGGTCGCCGACCAGGATTGCCGACGGTGTCGAGCCGGCCTGGTCGTCGGACTCGAAGAGCATCGTCTACTCGTCCGGCCCGGTACCGGCTGCCGGGATGCTGCCGAGCAACAGCGTCTACTCGATCGTGGTTGCAGGCGGTACGCCGCAGCAGCTCACTTCGCCTGCCGGCGAAGACTACACCGACTCCGCTCCAATCTACTTCGTTCCGTACGTCGCGCCCTCGGGCCCGCCGTCCCTGCCCGTGCCACCGGTGCCGCCCGCGCCGTCCCCACTGGTGCCGCCCGTGCCGCCGGTCCCGGTGGCTCGCCCGGTGGCGGTTGCCGGGCTGACGGCCGCGCTCGGTGGCGATTCCATTGACCTGGCGTGGTCGACGGCGGTCGATGACCGCGCGGGCGTGGTGGTTCGGGAACTGGAGGGTGCCGTCGCGCCGACGATTGCGCAGGGCAGTGTCGTATACCGCGGGCCGCTGACCTTTGTACGGGTGCCGGTGACGGTGGGCCGGACGTACAGCTTCTCCGCGTTCTCTTACAACCAGGCGGCGGACACCGCGCTGATCGCGGCGACGCGGACGGTGACTGCACTAGCTGTGCCCAGGGTGGCGGTGCCGGCGGTGACCGCGACGAGTTCCGCGGGATTGCCGTTCCCGGTTTCCTGGTCTGGCACGCTGAACACGCACTTCAGGGTGCGGTACGCGACGCAGCAGATGACCACTGTGGGCTGGACCACAACGGCTTGGAAAAGCTGGTTCTCGGACACGACTACGAGGTCGGCTCGGTTCGGCGCAGGGAACTCGCCGGCCGCAGTACGCCAGGGGCGCAGTTACCTGTTCGACGTAGTTGCCCTCGACGCCTATGGCAACGTGTCCGCGTCCAGGCCGTCGGTGCGAGCGACAGTTCCGTTGGATGACAACCAGCGCGCGCTCCGGTACACCGGCCGGTGGACCGGGCGGAGTGCGGCGGGCAACTGGCAGGGAACCGAGCACGTGACTACGACGCCCGGGAGCCGGCTGACGCTGCGCGCTTCGGCCACCGGCTTCGTGGTGATCGGCACGACCGGGCCCGGCGGTGGGCGCGTGGATGTCTACGTCGACGGGAGACTGGTGCGGCGGGTCAATACCTATTCGCGGGTACTTCGGGTGCGTCAGCGGCTCTTCGTCAGCAACACTCTGCCGTTCGCGGACCAGCGGTTGATCACGTTGGTCGCCGCCAGATCGGGTCCGCGCACCCGGGTCGTCATCGACGCGATCGCCGTCATCCGCTGAGGGGTTAGGCTCGGCGGCGTACACCTTGCATTGCGGGAGCTCGGGTGACCGGGCTGAGAGGGCGGCTACACGAGACGCCGCCGACCGCCTGAACCTGTCCGGGTAATGCCGGCGTAGGGAGCGCGATGACCACCACCGAGCCTGACGTAGCCGTGGGCGCCAGCCGCAAGACCTACCTGCAGGGATCGCGTGAGGACCTCAAGGTGCCGATGCGCGAGGTGTCCCTGACCAACGGCAACTCGATCGTGCTCTACGACACGAGCGGTCCCTACACCGATGAGTCAGTGACCACCGACGTGCGCGCCGGCCTGCCTCGGCTGCGTGATGCGTGGATCCGCGAGCGCGGCGACGTCGAGGAGTACGACGGCCGGCCGGCTCGCCCTATCGACGACGGCGGCCGGGATGGCGACGTCCGCAATCTCAACGACGTTTTCGACCTGCAGGGCCGCAAACCCTTACGTGCCAGCGCTCCCGGCAAGCCCGTCACGCAGATGTACTACGCGCGCCAGGGCATCGTGACTCCGGAAATGGAGTTCATAGCCCTGCGCGAGGGCCTGTCGGCCGAGTTCGTCCGCGACGAGGTCGCCTGCGGCCGGGCCATCATCCCGGTCAACATCAACCACCCGGAGAGCGAGCCGATGATCATCGGCCGCAACTTCCTGGTCAAGATCAACGCCAACATCGGCAACAGCGCCGTCGCGTCCTCCATCGAGGAGGAGGTCGACAAGATGACCTGGGCCACCCGCTGGGGTGGCGACACGGTCATGGACCTCTCGACTGGCCGCAACATCCACACGACGCGCGAGTGGATCATGCGAAACTCGCCGGTGCCGATCGGGACAGTGCCGATCTACCAGGCGCTCGAGAAGGTCAACGGCAAGGCCGCCGAACTGACCTGGGAGATCTACCGGGACACCCTGGTCGAGCAGTGCGAACAGGGCGTCGACTACTTCACGGTGCACGCCGGCGTACGACTGGCCTATGTCCCGATGACCGCAAAGCGCAAGACCGGAATCGTGTCCCGGGGCGGCTCGATCATGGCGGCGTGGTGTCTCGCGCACCACCAGGAGAGCTTCCTCTACACGCACTTCGAGGACATCTGCGAGCTGTTGAAGCAGTACGACGTCGCGTTCAGTCTCGGCGACGGGCTGCGGCCCGGTTGCATCGCCGACGCCAACGACGAGGCGCAGTTGGCCGAGCTGGCGACACTGGGTGAACTCACCGAGATCGCTTGGCGGCACGACGTACAGACGATGATCGAAGGCCCTGGCCACGTGCCGATGAACAAGATCAAAGAGAACATGGATCTACAGTTGGAGCTGTGCCACGAGGCGCCGTTCTACACCCTCGGCCCGCTGACAACCGACATCGCACCCGGCTACGACCACATCACCTCGGCAATCGGCGCGGCGATGATCGGCTGGTATGGCACGGCGATGCTCTGTTACGTCACGCCGAAGGAGCACCTCGGGCTGCCCAACCGCGACGACGTGAAGACTGGTGTCATCACGTACAAGATCGCGGCGCATGCCGCCGACCTCGCCAAGGGTCACCCCGGCGCCCAGGTGTGGGACGACGCGCTGTCGGACGCGCGCTTCGAGTTCCGCTGGGAGGACCAGTTCAACCTCTCGCTCGACCCCGTCACAGCGCGCAGCTTCCACGACGAGACATTGCCGAACGAGCCGGCGAAGACGGCGCACTTCTGCTCGATGTGCGGGCCGCACTTCTGCTCGATGAAGATCACCCAGGACGTGC